>DASSGK010000064.1:0-7829 GCA_035693505.1 Vicinamibacterales bacterium | reverse complement strand
AACGATCAGCATCCAGATCTGCGAGACCCTCGACGTCCGCTGCATGACGTCTTCGAGAAACACCATCCCGGCCGCTTCGGGAATGTTCGCCCTGGAGAGGAATGTTCGAGAGGTCAGGACCGTCGCGATGCCGCAGCGATCGATGGCCGCGGCCATCGCGTCCTTGCCGGCGGTGAAGTTCAGGTTCACGGGAGTGCGGCCGGCGATCGAGGCTGCGATGTTCGCCAGCGCCCCGCCCACTGAAGCGGGGAGCAGCAGGCCGATGGACGCGCCGGCCGGCACGCGCTCGCGGATGACGCGCGCCAGCAGAAGGCTCCCGACCAGCGCGCGGCCGAACGTCAGCTCGCGGCCGGTCGAATCGGCCATACACAGGGAGGACCAGCGGCGCTTCGCCGTACGGACGAAGCGCGAGGCGAGGGTATCCAAGCGGAGAACTTATAACTCAGAGTGCGCCGCAAGTGTAAAGCGGCCTTGCAGCGCGCTCTCAGCTGTGGCGCAGGCCCTCAGGTGGACCGCCGGATGGTCCGGCTCAAGCCGGACACTACGTACTACACGGAAACGGAAACTGCTCGAAACCGCAGCGGCATCCCGATTATTGCCGGGCGGCAGTGCCTGCTGCAGCGACGGGTCCCGCGGACGAGGCGACCGCCGATGCCGCGCTCGTCGCCGACGGACCGGCTTCCTGGAGCGCCTCGAAATCGACGAGGGAGAGGTCATATGCGAGCACGGCGCTGAGCTCGTTGGTCCGAGCCTGCGCGAGGTCGCGCTGGGCCTGAATCGTGAGGAAGCTCGTCGACATGCCGACCTCGAACCGTTTGCGCTCGGCGTCGAGCCGCTGCTCGGCCAGCTCCCGCGCCGACCGTGTCGTGTCGATTCGCTTCGCGTTCATCTCGATTTTCCAGGCTGCGTCGCGCACCTGTTGCACCGCCCGTGCTTCGTCGCCCTTCAGGCGCTGTTCCGCCTGCGAGTGCTCGATATGGGCCCGCGCGGAGTTCGCCTGTTCGACGCTGTTGCCGAGTGGGTATGACACGCTGACGCCGACTCCCCACGTCGGATAGTTGTTCGTGAACAGCTGGCTGAGGACGTTGCCCAATCCCGTGATGTCGCCAGGGCCGACGATCGTGCCGGGAAAGCCGCCCGTGCGCAGAATCTGCGTGCCGCCGAGACCGCTGGCCGAGTAGTTCGCGTTCACGCGGACGTCGGGCAGCTTCTGGTTGCTCGTGTACTTGACGCTGGTCTGCGCGTTGTCGATGTCTTTGCGGGCGCGGACGAGATCCGCCCGTGCCGACAGCGCATGCGTCACCGCGCCTTCCAGGTCGATCGTCACCGTGGTGATCGGCGGCGAATCGATCGCATCGATGGCCACGTTCCAGTTATCGCGATTCGAGGTGTCGAAGATCAGCAGGCGCAGACGATCCTCGGCTTCCTTCACGCCGGTCTCCGCGATGATCAGCTGCTCCTGATCGGACGCCACCTCCGCCTGCGCGGAAACGAGGTCGAGCGGCGGCGAGGTGCCCACATCCACCTTTGCCTTGTTGACGCGAACGAGCTCTTCCGCGAGCTCGAGAGTCGACTTGCGTGCGTCGACGGTCGCACGCGCCGAGACGAGTGCCCAGTACGCGGATTTCACGTTGGCGGTCGTGTGAACGAGGCTTTCACGCAGGCGGGTGTCGGCAATCTCGCGGTTCGTGCGGCTCGTCGCGAGCTGCTGGCGGTTGTTGTCGATGAACAGATCGCGGATGAGCGGCTGCGAGACGGCGAACGACAGACCCGACTGCACGAGCGGGTTGTAGCTGTTCAGGATGCTGTTGCTGTTGGTGTGAGTCCACGTCCATCCGAGGTTGTACGTCGTGCCGAACTTCGGAAGCTTCTGACTCAGGCCAGCGTTCGAGCTGTTGACATCATTCTCCTGAGCTACGGGAGTCAAGAAGTTCGAAGGCGGCAGCAGCTGATTGCTCGAGTTGAGGCCCGCGTTGAACGTGGGTCGGAACACGTTGGCCGCAGCAGCCACGCGCGTGTCGCTGATCTGCGGATCCAGACGGTCCGCCGCCAGATCGACGTTGTTGTCGAGCGCCATCTTCACGGCCTCGTCCACCGTGAGCCTGAGCGTTGCGGGCGTCCGAGCCGCAGATTGAGCGTGCGCCGACGCCGCGAGGCCGAACGCGAGAAGCGCGACGAGCGCGGTGCGGCCCATCGCCGCACCTGACGAAGCCGCGGCGCCGGGCAATGCCCGTCCGAACTCGGCCTCCGCGACTGCCGCCGGGTCCTCCTTGCGTCGGCCGAAGATGCGAACCTTCGAGGCATCGTCGAACAGCGAGTAGGCGACGGGCGTCACGAGCAGCGTCAGCAGCAGCGCAAGCGACTGGCCGCCGAAGATCACGTAGCCGATGGCGTGGTTCGTCCCGGATCCGATCCCGCGCGACACGATGAGCGGAATCATTCCGGCGACAAACGCAAAGGTGGTCATGAGAATCGGCCGTAACCGATCGCGGCTGGCCTGAACGATGGCGTCGTGCGTAGACATCCCAGTCTCCTTGAGCTGGTTCGCATGGTCGATTTGCAGAATGGAATTCTTCTTCACGACACCAAACAGCACGAGGAGGCCGAGGGCCGAGAAGATGTTGAGCGACTGCCTGAAGATGATGATCGAGAGCAGCGCGAAGGGCAGCGTCAACGGCAGCGACAGGAGAATCGTGATCGGGTGCAGCCACGATTCGAACTGCGCCGCCAGGATGAGATACATGAACACCAGCGACAGCACGAACGCGGTCACGAAGTTCTGGGCGGCTCGCCCCAGTTCCCTTGATCGGCCCGCCAGCACCCCGTGGTATTCGCCGCCGGAGTTGAGCTTGTTGAATTCGTTGAGCATCGCTGTTTGAACGGCCGCCTGCGACGCCGTGGGTAGGAGGTTGCAAAACACCGTCACCTGACGCTGCCGGGCCTGGCGGTTGATGTCGGTCGGCGACGAGCCCGGCTCGAAGTCGGCGACGTTCTCGAGCGAGACGCTGCCGAGTTTGGAGGACGGCACGGTGAGCGCCGCGATCGCCTCCTGTGTCGATCGGTTTTCGGACTTCGCCCGCAGGTGCACTTCGTACTGCTCGCCGGCATCGTTGTACGTCGTCACCTGGTCGCCGCCGACGAGGAGACGCAGCGCCTCAGCGGCGTCGCTGATCTGCACGCCAAGGTCCGCCGCTTTGGGCCGATCCACGCGGATCGACAACTCGGGCTTGCCGGTGTTGAGCGACGTGTCGATGTCGACGACTCCCGGAATGCCCTTCACTTTGGCGACGAGCTGATTCCCGAGGACCTCGAGCTTCTTCAGATCCGGCCCATTGATGACGAACTGGATCGCGGCGTTCTGCGAGCCGCCGCCGCCGATGACGGCCACCTCCTGCACCGACGTGCGGATGTCGGCCGGGAACTGCGGCAGGATCTCCTTGCGGATCACGTCCATCACGACGAACTGATCTCGGCTGCGCGCCTCGATTGGCTTCAGACGGACGTAGATCGTGCCCAGATTGCGGGTCTTCGCAGGATCGCCGGCGATGGTCACAAGGGTGTAATCGACCTCAGGCAGACGCGCGCGCATCGCAGTGGCCACGCGGTTGGTCAGCACCTCTGTCGCTTCGAGACTGGTGCCTTCCGGAGCCCGGAGGTTCACCTCGAACTCGGACGCATCGTCCTGCGGCATGAAGTTCTTGTTGGCCATCATGAAGAGCGGGACGCTCGACAACAGCACCAGCACGGCGACGCCGGACACGATGACCCTGTGAGCCATGGCCCACTCGAGCATTCGCGTGTAGATCAGATCGATCGTGTGGAAGATCTTCGAGTCCTTCGACGCGTGTTCGTCGCTGCCATGCTTCTTCACTTTCAGCCAACGAGCCGAGAGCATCGGCGTCAGCGTGAAGCTGACGAGCAGCGACACCATGATCGCGAACGCCATCGTGAGGCCGAAGCTCTTCATGAAGCGGCCGACGATGCCGCCCATGAAGCCGACCGGCACGAAGATCGCCACGAGCGACAGCGTGGTGGCAAGCACCGCCAGGCCGATTTCCTGCGTCGCGTCGACCGCGGCCTGCAGCTGGTTCTCGTGTTTTTCCTCGATGAAGCGGTAGATGTTCTCCAGCACTACGATCGCATCGTCGATCACGATGCCGACCGAGAGCGTCAGCGCGAGCATCGTCATCAGGTTGAGCGTGAAGCCCATGTACCAGAGGAGTCCGAACGTCGCGATGATCGAGGTTGGGATGGCAATGGCCGCGATGATCGTCGAGCGCACGTTGGTGAGGAAGAGCAGCACGACGATCGCGGCGAGGATGGAGCCGACAATCAGGTGCTCCTCGACGTTGTGGATGGACGCTTCGATGAAGTCGGAGGCGTCGCGCACCTGTCGCATGGAGTAGCCCGGCGGCAGCGTCTTCTCGAGCTCCGCGAGCTTGGTTCTGACTTCCTTGACGACCTCGACGGTGTTGGTCCCCGACTGGCGCCGGACCTGCAGCAGGACTGTGCTCGCGCCGTTGACGTTGGCGACGGTATCGGGATCAGCCTCGCCGTCCTCGACGCTGGCGACGTCAGCGATTCGGACGGGATGGCCATTACGCTCGCGGACGACGATGTCGTTGAACTCTGCGACGGTCTGCACCCGGCCGCGGGTTCGCAGCGTGACCGACTGCGGCCCCTGGTCGACGCGGCCGCCCGGGATCTCGATGTTCTGCGCCTGAAGCGCCCGCGAGACGTCGGTGACGGTGAGGTTGTAGCTGCGCAGGCGGTCGGCGTCGAGCCACACATTGATCTGGCGCTGGCGGCCGCCGAGGATCACGACCTGGCCGACGCCGTTGACGCTCTCGATCCTGCGGCGCAGGACCTTGTCAGCGTACTCGGTGATGTCCTTGACGGGCTGGCTCTTCGCGCTCAGCGCGATGCTGAGGACGGGAGCAGCGTCAGGATCCATCTTCTCGACCCGCGGCTGCTGGATGGTCTTGGGCAGCAAGGGCAGCACGCTGTTCACCTTGTCGCGCACTTCCTGGGCAGCGGTGTCCGTATCTTTGTCGAGCAGGAAGGAGATGATGACCTGCGAGATCCCTTCAGACGAGATCGACCGGAGGTCGTCAATCCCGCTGATGGTGTTGACGCCTTCCTCGATCTTGTCGGTCACTTCGGTTTCGATTTGCTCCGGCGCGGCGCCGGGCTGGACCGTCGTCACCGTAATGGTGGGGAAGTCGACCTTCGGAAAGCGATCGACGCCGAGTCGCGAAAACGAAAACGCCCCGATGACGGTCAGCGACAGGATGAGGACGCTCGCGAAGACGGGTCGCTTGACGCACAGCGCTGCTAGCCATTGCATGATCAGCTCACCTTGATTCCGTCAGCGAGCTGTCCGACGTTCTTCGTCGCGACGCGTTCGCCGGCTTTCAAGCCCTTGGTGATTTCGATCAGATCGTCGACCGTCGCTCCGGTCGTCACGATCCGTTCCTCCACGTGGTCGCCCGAGACGACATACACGCGGCTGGTGCCGGAGAGCGTGGTCACGCTCGTGGATGGGATCAGCACGCCCGGCGTCCGGGCCGGCTGCTCGATGCGGGCGGTCGCGAAGAGCCCGGGCTTCAGCACGCCGTCGGCGTTGGGCACGATGGCTTCGACCGTGAGCGCGCGCTGATCCGCCTGCAGCGCCGGCGAGACGTACTTGATCTTGCCTTCGAAGCGGCGTCCGGGATACGCATCGACCTCGAAGATGACCGGCTGTCCCGGCGCCATCGACGACACCGCCTGCTCGGGGACGGTCAGCTGCACGCGCAGCGGATTCACGCGAACGATCGTGGCGACCTTCATGCCTTTCGTTACGTAGTCACCCGAAGTCACGAGACGTTGAGCCACGACGCCGGTGAACGGCGCGCGAACAGACGTGTCGCTGAACGCCTTGCGTGCAAGCGCGACGCGCGCACGCGCGGCCTGGAGCATCTGGTACTGCTGGGCCGCGCCGTTCTTTGCGGCTTCATACTGCTGCCGCGCCGCTTCCGCCTGCGTCCGCCGCTGGTCGTATTCGGACTGGGAGACGACGCGCTGATCGAGGAGTGATTTGATGCGCGCGAATTCCGCCTGCGCGAGATCCGCGCCGGCCTTCGCGTTCTGTACCTCCGGGACCGCGTTGACGTCCATGTCGCCGCCGCCCGTGATCCCGAGGCGCGCTTCGAGTTGCGCCGCGTTGGCCTGGGCTTCTTTCAGCTGCGCGTCCGTCTCGGTCGCGGAAACGCGGATCAGTTCAGCGCCTTCGGACACGGCGGAGCCCCGCTCGATATTCGCCGACACGACACGGCCGGCCGTTTCCGCGGCGACATCCGCCTGTTCTTCGGCCATCAGCGAGCCGGTCGCTCGAATGAATCGCGCGATCGGCCGTTCGACGGCCGCGATCGCGGACACCGGCACGACCGGGGCAGAGGAGGTTTGTTCCTTGGCTTTGGCGTCACCGGAGCTGCAGGCGCCGGAAACGAGCGCCGCGCTGCCGAGCAGCGCGATGACAAACGAACGGGTCGATCCGCGATTCATGAGAACTCCTCGGAGCTATGACGCCTGAGCATCCGCAATCGGTGTGATTTCAAGGGGACATTCGATGGGGCCGGCCGACTGGAGCACGATTCCGGACTTCAGGCCCGCGAGTGTCAGATTCAGCATGTCGGTCGCCAGCAGGTCAGGGTCTTCCTCCGGAGCCAGCCGGTCGGACAGGCACAGTACGGCGACGCCGAGCACGCCGGCCATCAGGGTGCGCATGGCAGCCGCTGTGTCGAGGGATCTGGGGAGCTCGCCGGCGTCGACGCTCGCCTGGAGCGCCGCGACGATGTGCTGTTTCCGGTCGCGCGCGAACGCGAACCGTTCGTACTCACGGCTGATGCGCGGCACTGAGCGATCGATGAAGATCAGCGCGAAGTACTGTGGTTGCTCCCGGCTGAATTCGTAGAGACGCCAGAAGATGGCGCGCACCTGGTCGAGAGGTGCGGCGTTGGCGAGCTTCGGATCCTTCCAGATGGCTGAGGGGTCGCCCAGCAGGTGCAGTCCTTCTTCGGCGAGTGCGAAGAAGATGTCGTCCTTGCTGGGGAAGTAACCGTAGATGGCGGCGGGGCTGTACTCGATGCGTTCGGCGATCTTCCGGATGGAAACGTTCTGAAAGCCTTCCGCGACGAACAGCTCGCGCGCCGCATCGAGAATGGCGCGCCGGACAGCCTCCCGGTCGCGTTCCTGTCGTTCCTTGATACCCATGAGATTGAGCCTGCTGTGCTAGGGGGTCCGGACTGCGGTCAGCCTTCGATCGCCGACCTTCTACTGAACAGTGTTCACCGGTTTAACATCGTTAGACGCAGAACCCCGTCAGAGCGTTCCATCGACGCTAACCTCTTTATTTTGTTCTTGTTGTTTGCCTGAAGGCCGAAAATCCCACCTCAGAGACGAAATCTCTGAGACCATATCTCTGAGACGAAACCTCAGAGGTCGCGTCTCAGAGGTCGCGTCTCAGAGGTCGCGTCTCAGAGGTCACGTCTCAGAGGTCACGTCTCAGAGGTCACGTCTCAGAGGTCTGACCCAGAACCCCGGCTCGAGTTGCGGTGAGCAGGGCGCCAAGACCGATGAGGTAGGTGACGGCGGCGGTCATCAGGGTGACCCGGAAGCCCCAGTTCATCGCGATGAAGATAGCGAGAGTCGCGCCGAGGACTGAGAGCGCGCCGTTGATCCCCCAGGCCCATGCCAGCATCTGAGGCGAGCGAGCGCTCAGCATCCGCAACCCGGTCGGCATCGGTATCCCCAAGGCGATCCCGATTGGGACCAGCATCACGACCGCG
>DASSGK010000063.1:0-15662 GCA_035693505.1 Vicinamibacterales bacterium | reverse complement strand
ACGGGGGTCGGAAAGACTGAGCTCGCTCGTGCCCTCGCCGAATTCATGTTCGACGACGATCAGGCCATGATTCGGATCGACATGTCGGAATACCAGGAGAAGCACACCGTCTCCCGGATGATCGGCGCGCCTCCTGGATATGTCGGATACGAGGAAGCCGGCCAGCTCACCGAGGCGGTTCGCCGCCGGCCGTACGCCGTCGTATTGTTCGACGAAATCGAAAAAGCGCACCCGGAAGTGCTCAACGTGCTGCTCCAGCTGCTCGACGATGGACGGCTCACCGACGGGAAGGGTCGAACGGTGGACTTCAAGAACACCGTCGTGATCATGACGTCGAACCTCGGAAGCGCCTTCATCATCGAACGGACGATCAGCGAAGGCGGTGCCGTCGACGAAGGCACGCGCCGGCAGGTGCTGGACGCGCTGCGCGAGCATTTCCGGCCGGAATTCCTGAACCGGATCGACGAAATCATCTTCTTCCACGCGCTCGGCCGCGAGCACATGAAGCGGATCATCGACATCCAGATCGCCGGCCTGACCAGGCGGCTGGAGGAGCGCAAGATTCATGTCAGCCTCACCGATGCCGCCAAGGACCAACTGGTGCGCGAAGGGTATGATCCGGCGTACGGCGCCAGGCCGCTCAAGCGGTCGATTCAGCGGCGCGTGCTTGACCCGCTGGCGCTCCGGGTCCTCGAGGGCGATTTCCTCGAAGGCGACACCGTAGTCGTGGACGGCGGCCCCGACGCGCTAACATTCACGAAGCAGGAGCCCGTGCGAGCCTAAATGGCCTCTTCCAGACCCCTTCCTCCGAACCCACGCGGCAGCGATCGCCGCGGCGCCAGCCGGCTGACGCCGCGGCCGTCCTCGCCGCTGTGGTACGGCCTCGCCCTGCTGCTCCTGCTGGGCATCGCGCAGGCGTATTACATGACGCCGCTCGGACGCTCCATTCCGTACTCCGAGTTCAAGCAGCTCGTAAAGAACGGTGAAGTCGCCGAAATCTCGATCGGCGATCAGTCGATCCGCGGCACGCTGAAGGCAGGCGACGCGAAGACCAAGGCGTTCATCGTCACGCGCGTCGACGATCCCAAGCTCACCGAGGAGCTCGAAGCCAAGAACGTGAAGTACGCCGGCGAAGTGATGAACCGCTGGCTGCCGGAGCTGCTCGGGTGGATTGTCCCGCTCCTGTTTCTCGTCGGGATCTGGGGCTTCTTCTTCCGCCGCATGTCGGGCGCCGAGGGCGGCGTGATGTCGTTCGCCCGCAGCAAGGCGAAGATCTACGCCGACGATGAAGTGAAGGTGCGCTTCCTCGACGTGGCAGGCGTGGAGGAAGCCAAGGACGAACTGAAGGAGATCGTCGAGTTCCTTCAGAACCCGAAGAAGTACACGAACCTGGGCGGCCGCATCCCCAAGGGCGTGCTGCTGGTCGGCCCGCCCGGGACGGGCAAGACGCTGCTCGCCCGCGCGGTCGCGGGCGAAGCACACGTTCCCTTCTTCTCGCTGAGCGGCTCCGAGTTCGTCGAGATGTTCGTCGGCGTCGGCGCGGCCCGCATCCGCGATCTGTTCCAGCAGGCGGAAGCCAAGGCGCCGTGCATCGTGTTCATCGACGAGCTCGACGCGCTCGGCAAGGCGCGCACGCAGAGCCCGTTCGGCAGCCACGAGGAACGCGAGCAGACGCTGAACCAGCTGCTCGCCGAGATGGACGGTTTCGATTCCCGCAAGGGCGTAATCATCATGGGCGCGACCAACCGGCCCGAGGTGCTCGATCCTGCCTTGCTGCGTCCCGGACGTTTCGATCGCCAGGTGCTGGTCGACAAGCCGGACGTGAAGGGGCGCGAGGCCATTCTTCGGATTCACGTAAAGGGCGTGAAGATCGGCCCCGACGTCGACCTGCGCGTGATCGCGCAGCGCACGGCCGGATTCGCCGGCGCGGACCTCGCCAACCTCGTCAACGAAGCCGCCCTGCTCGCGGCGCGTTTCGACAAGCCCTACGTCGATCGCCTCGATTTCGAATCGGCCATCGATCGCCTCATCGCCGGACTCGAGAAGAAACGCGTGATGAGCGACAAGGAGCGCCGGATCGTGGCGTACCACGAGTCGGGGCACGCCATCGTGGCGACGGTCCTGCCGGGCCTCGATCCCGTGCACAAGATCTCGATCGTGCAGCGCGGATTCGGGGCGCTCGGCTACACCATGCAGTTGCCGCTCGAGGATCGCTATCTGATGACGCGCGGCGATCTCTACAGCCAGCTCGCCGTCTTACTCGGCGGGCGAACGGCGGAGGAAATCGCCCTCGGCGAGATTTCGACCGGCGCCCAGAACGATCTGCAGCGTGCGACCGACATGGCGCGCGCGATGGTCACCGAGTGGGGCATGAGCGACGAGATGGGCGCCATCAACTACGACGTCAACAAGCGCGGCCGCTTCCTCGACATCGGCATGCCGCCCGAGCGCGGGCTGTACGGCGAGGAGACGGCGCAGAAAATCGACGCCGAGATCAAGCGCATCCTGAACGACGCGCACAACACGGCCCGACGGATCCTGACCGAACAGCGGGACAAGCTGGAGTCGGTCACGCAGCGGCTGCTCGAAGTCGAGGTGATGGAAGGCGACGAGTTGCGGGTCCTGCTGGGCGAGACAGCGTCAGCATGACGAGAGATTTCAGATTTAAGAGTTCAGATTTCAGATTTCAATCTTAAATTTGAACTCTGAAATCTGAATTTCCTGAGGCCGCCGACCACTGGGTCAGCGCGATCGCGGCGCCCATCAGCTGAATGATCACCACGAGCGCGACGCAGGCCGTCCAGCCGCCGGTCGCCCAGAACACGGACGGCAGTGCTCCGCCCGTGCTCCCGCCCGAGTAATAGAACGTCGAGTACATCCCCACGGCCAGCGCTCGATCCTGCGTCGTCACTGCGCCGATGTAGCTGCTCGTCGTCGCCTGCGCGGTGAACACGCCGGTCGCACAGAGCGCGAGGCCGGCGACGATCGCTGGGAGCGACGGGACGAGCGTCAACAACGCCCCTGCTGCGCCGATTGCCATCGCCGACGCGATCCCGACGCGGTGGCCGTAGCGATCGATCCACCGGCCGGCGAACGGCGTCACCACTGCACCCACGAGATAGGTCACGAACAGCCAGCCGAGCGCCCCGGTGCTGAGGTGATACGGCGGGGCCGCCAGGTGAAACGTGACGTAGGTGAACATCGCCACCTGGGAGAACAGTACCGAGAAACCCACCACGCACGTCGCGATCAGCCGCCGGTTGCGAAACAGATGGCCCGTCGATCCCCGTCCTCTCTCACCGTGAGCACCCGATCGCCCGGCAGGCTCGTGCGGCAGCCAGCTGGTGAGCACTCCGGCGACGACGCCCGTCAGCACCGCCAGCGCGACGAACGCCAGCTGCCAGCTGACGGCGGCGGCAACCAGGCCGGAGACCGCGCGGCCCGTGAAACCGCCGAGAATCGTTCCCGTCATGTAGGCGGCGGTGGCACGACCCGCGTGCGATGGCGGCCAGACTTCGTGGATGTAGGCGACCGTGCTCGCGAAGATCCCGGGTGTGGCCACACCCTGCACGAATCGCCAGAAGATCAGCTGGTGGAGGCTGCGGGACGTCGCGGCGAGCGCCGTCGCGATCGTCAGCGCCCAGACCGACAGGATGATCACGCGCCGGAGACCCAGTCGATCGGCAAGGCGGCCGATGAACGGCGCGAAGATGGCGACCGCCACGGTCGGCGCCGTGATCGTCAGCCCCGCCTCGAACGTGGACGCGCGAAAGATGCGCGTCAGGAGCGGCAGCAGCGGCTGTGTGGAATAGATGTCGATAAAGGCCGCGGCGCCGGCAAGAACGACCGGGAACGTCGGCAGGCGCGCGGTCCCGCTCATCCAGGCTGCGCGAGATGCTTCACATCGGGCATGAACATGGATTCTATCGCGCAGGGTGAGATTCCCGGCCCGTCTCGATTTATAGTGTCGCCATGAAACCGACTTCCCTGCTCATCGTCGGCGCGGCGATTGCCCTCCTGTCGGTCACGACGCCTGCGCAGCAGGCGGCGCAGACGACCGCCTTCACCGGCGCACGCGTCATCGACGGTACGGATCGGGCCCCGGTCGACAACGCGACCATTCTGGTGCGCGATGGACGCATCGTCGCGGTCGGCCCCGCGAACGGCGTCACGGTTCCCGCGGGCGCCCGGCGTGTGCCGCTCGCCGGCAAGACCGTCATCCCTGGCCTCGTGAACGCCCACGGCCACGTGGGCAACACCGTCGGCATGGAACAGGGTCATTACTCCGCCGAGAATGTCACGCGCGATCTGAAGACCTACGCGGCGTATGGCGTCACCACGGTGTTCTCGCTTGGCGACGATCAGGCCGCGGGCTTTGCGGCGCGCGACGCGCAGCGGACGCCGTCGCTCGACCACGCGCGGCTGTTCGTCGCTGGACCGGTCCTCGCGCCGAAATCTCCGGCCGACGCCGTCAAGCTGGTCGACGAGGACGCCGCGATGAAGGTCGACATCGTGAAGATCCGCGTGGACGACAACCTCGGCACGACGCCGAAGATGGCGCCGGAGATCTACAAGGCCGTGATCGACGAAGCCCACAAGAAAGGCCTTCGCGTCGCGGTGCATCTGTTCTACCTGCAGGATGCCAAGGCCGTTCTCGACGCCGGCGCCGATTTCATCGCCCACAGCGTCCGCGACACGATGGTGGACGACGAGTTCGTCGCCATGTTGAAGCGGCGGAACGTGTGCTACTGCCCCACGCTGATGCGCGAGGTCTCGACGTTCGTGTACGAATCGACGCCGCCGTGGTTCTCCGATCCGCTGTTCCTCAAACACGCCGACATGGCGGCGGTGGATGCGCTCAAACAGCCGACGCGCCAGCAGGCGATGGCCGCGAGCACGGCGGCTCGGCGCTACAAGGCCGGCCTGGAAGTCGCCAACAAGAATCTCAAGAAGCTGTCCGATGCCGGCGTTCCGATCGCGATGGGCACCGACACCGGTCCACCCGCGCGGTTTCAGGGCTACTTCGAGCTGATGGAGCTGGAAATGATGGCGAAGGCCGGACTCACGCCTCGGCAGGTGCTGGCGTCAGCGACGCGAGACGCCGCGCGCTGCATGAAGCTCGATTCCGAGCTCGGTACGCTCGAGGCGAACAAGTGGGCTGACTTCGTCGTGCTCGACGCAGATCCGCTCAGCGATATCGCGAACGTCAGAAAAATATCTGCGGTTTACGTGGCGGGAAACGCAGTGAGTCGGTAGGCGGGATGGGCAGGATAGGCGGGATAGGCTGGATCGCTCCGCTCTTCTCCCCGTCCTGCCCGTCCGGCCTTTCCTGCCCGTCCGGCCTTCTACTGAGCCGGTTTGTCTTCGCTGGCGGGCACGGCGGCTTCCGCCGCGGCGAAGCCGGTGCGCGAGTGCGTGCCGTCGCAGAACGGCTTGGTGGTCGAACCTCCGCAGCGGCACAACGCGAACGGCCGCTTGGTGATCGTGTAGCTTGCCCCGTTCCAGTCGACGAGCGTGACATCGTCTCCATCGACGAGATACGGACCGTTCTGCCTCACCTTGATCGTGGCCATCGCGAAGCTACCCACCCTTCTGCATCGAATTGAGGAAGTCGGCGTTCGTTCTCGTCTTCGACATCTTGTCGATCAGCAGTTCCATCGCCTCGACCGGCGACAGCGGGTTGAGCACCTTGCGCAGCACCCAGATCCGGTTGAGATCGTCCTTCGGGATCAGCAGTTCCTCTTTCCGCGTGCCGCTCTTCTGGACGTCGATGGACGGGAACACGCGTTTGTCGGTGAGCTTCCGGTCGAGATGAATCTCCATGTTACCGGTGCCCTTGAACTCCTCGAAGATGATGTCGTCCATCCTCGAACCGGTATCGACGAGCGCGGTGGCCATGATGGTCAGCGAGCCGCCTTCCTCGATGTTGCGAGCGGCGCCGAAGAAGCGCTTCGGCTTCTGAAGGGCGTTGGAATCGAGACCGCCTGACAACACCTTGCCCGAGGGCGGAATCACGGTGTTGTAGGCGCGCGCGAGGCGCGTAATCGAGTCGAGCAGGATGAGCACGTCCTTGCGGTGCTCCACCAGGCGCTTGGCCTTTTCGATCACCATCTCGGCGACCTGCACGTGGCGCTGCGCCGGCTCGTCGAACGTCGACGAAATGACTTCCCCATCGACCGAGCGCTGCATGTCGGTGACTTCTTCGGGCCGCTCGTCGATCAGCAGCACCATCAGATAGATTTCCGGGTGGTTCTTCGCCACCGACTGCGCGATGCTCTGCAGCAGCATCGTCTTGCCGGTGCGCGGCGGCGCGACGATCAGGCCGCGCTGGCCTTTGCCGATCGGCGTCCATAGGTCCATGATCCGCGACGAGATGCTGTCGGGCGTCTCGAGCGTGATGCGCTCCTGCGGATAGAGCGGCGTCAGGTTCTCGAAGAACAGCTTCTCGCGCGCTTGATCCGGCGCCTCGAAGTTGACCGCTTCGACCTTGATGAGCGCGAAGTAGCGCTCGCCCTCTTTGGGCGGCCGGATCTGCCCGGACACGGTGTCGCCCGTCTGCAGATCGAACTTGCGAATCTGCGACGGTGACACGTAGATGTCGTCGGGGCCCGGCAGGTAGTTGTAGTCGGGCGCGCGCAGGAAGCCGAAGCCGTCGGGCAGCACCTCGAGCACGCCTTCCGAAAAGATGAACCCGCTCAGCTCGGTCTGCGCTTTCAGGATCTGGAAGATCAGTTCCTGCTTGCGCATCCCGGTGGCGCCGCCCACCGCCAGGTCCTTCGCGATCTGGGTGAGCTTCTGAATGCTCATGTCCTTCAGATCGGTGATGTTCAGGCGTTGCTGCGCCGGTGGCGCGGGCGGTGCCGGCGGTGCGGGCTGCGGTGCGGCTTTCGGTTGTTCGGGATTGGCGCTGGCTTCGGTGGGGGTCGCGGCTTCGGTCGTGGTGCCGTTGCCGGTTCGCCCCGGCCCGGGACGTTTAGGATTGCTTGGCATGAGGATTCTCGAAGATCGGGTTGGGTTGATTACAGTCTATACGGATTCTGACCAATCGCGACGACGCTGCACGCGACGATCGGTTTGATGTGCAGTTCACGGGCCCGCTCGATGAGGGCATCGCTTTCAGCGCCCGGATTGAACCACACTTCGGGGATCCCTTTCCGCGCGACCTCGTCGATGACCTTCAGCCCGATTTCGGGCGGCAGGTAAAACGACGCCATGTCGATCGGGCCCGGCACGTCCATGACCGATCCATAGGCCTTCAATCCCTCGACCTCTTGCTCGTGCGGATTGATCGGCACGACCGTGTAGCCCTGCTGCTGAAACGCGCGCACCGCGCGATTCCCGAACTTGCTCCGATTGCTGGACGCGCCGATGACGGCGACTACCTTGGCCATCTTGTCTGTTTTACCGCCGAGACCGCAAAATTTCCTCTTATCCCGCTGCCGCCGGCTGTGGCGCGTGCTTGGCCACGAACGCGAGCAACCGCTGGCTGCCTTCCTTGAGCAGCTCCATCGACGTGGCGTACGAAATCCGGATCGTCCCCGGCGCGTCGAACGCTTCTCCCGGCGTCACCGCGACACGCTGCTCCTCGAGCAGGGCATCGGCCCAGTCGAGCGACGTTCGGAAGCCGTCCGGCGACAGCGTGTCGCTGATGTCGACGAACATGTAGAAGGCACCGGCCGGCTTGCGGCACTGCAGCCGCGAATCCGACGTCAGCCACGCGTGCAGCTGATCGCGCCGCTTCCGGTATTCGTCCAGCATCACCGTCACGGTCGCCTGCGAACCGACGAGCGCGGCGACGGCCGCCTTCTGCGTGATCGACGTCACGTTGGACGTCGAGTGACTCTGGATCGCGTTGGACGCCGCGATCACCGCGGCTGGTCCAATCTGCCACCCGCAGCGCCAGCCAGTCATGGCGTAGGCCTTGGACGCCGAACCGCAGATCACCGCCTGCTCGGGACAGGTCTCCGCGAGAATCTTCGGCAGATTGTGGGGAACGGGGTCGTAAATCAGCTTCTCGTAGCAGAGATCGACGACGAGCCAGATGTTCTGCCGTGCCGCAAACTCGGCGAGCGTCCGCAAGTCGGCTTCCGAGATGAGCGCGCCTGTCGGGTTGCCCGGCGAGTTGACGATGATGCCGCGTGTGCGCGGCGTGACTGCATCCAGGATCGCCTGCGCGTGGACGGAGAAGCCGTCTTCGACATGCGTGCGCGCGAACACGGGCGTCGCATCGGCCAGCTTGACCTGTTCCGGAATCGTCGGCCAGCACGGCGAGTGGGTGATGACTTCATCGCCGGGTCCGAAGAGCGACAGCGCCGTGTTGTACAGCGCCTGCTTGCCGCCCGCCGTCGCGATGACCTGGTTCTCCTTGTACTCGACGCCATAGTCGGCGCGGTAGCGATCGCAGATCGCCTTCTTCAGATCCGCAATGCCGGCCACCGGCGTGTACCGCGTGAAATTCGCGTCGAGCGCCTGGTGCGCCGCAGTCTTGATGGCGTCGGGTGTCGAGAAATCGGGTTCGCCGGCACCGAAGTCGATGACTTCGATCCCCGAACGCCGGAGGCGATCGACCGTGGCTCCCACTTTCATCGTGGCCGATCCGGCAATACGCGACGTGCGCTCCGCGAGCTTCATGCTTCCTTCGCCAGCCCTTTCTCTCTGAGGCGCTCTTCGACGAGTTCCGGCACCAGGCCGTGCACACGCCCGCCGAGCGCAAAGACTTCCTTGATGAGTCGTGAACTGATGTACGTGTACTGCTCGGCCGGCATCATGAACACGGTTTCGATCTGCGGCTTGAGCCGCTGGTTCATGAGCGCCATCTGGAACTCGAATTCGAAATCGGACACTGCCCGCAGGCCGCGCACGATGACCTGCGCCTTCTTGCGCTCCACGTAGTCCACGAGCAGCCCGTTGAACGTATCGACCTCGACTTTCGGATACGCCTTGAAGACCTCGCGCGCGATGTCGACGCGTTCCTGCATGGTGAACATCGGCGATTTCTCGGCGTTCACGAGAATCGCGACGATGATGCGATCGAACATGCGCGCGCCGCGGGAGATGATGTCGACGTGGCCGTTGGTCAGCGGATCGAACGACCCGGGGTATACCGCGAGCGTGGACATTTAGTTTTTCAGCTCGTAAAACGACAGCGCCGAATCGCCGCTGGTGACCTGCCGCGCCCGCACGAGGCGTCCCGCGGTCTCCGGCGCCGGACGGCGGCGCGCGTGCTCGAGCACGAGCAGCCCGCCGGGCGCGATCAGCACGGCGGCGGCTTCGAGCACCGCGTCGGGCCGTTCGTCGTACGGCGGATCGAACCAGACGATGTCGAACAGTTCGTAGGGGCCGAACGCCGCCGCGTCGAGCTGATCGATGGCGCGTGCGACGCTAGAGCGGATAATAGCATAGCCCTCTTCGACGCCGCAGTGTTCGAGATTCTGGACGATGAGCGTCTCGGCGCGCCGATCGTTCTCCACGAATGTCACCGCTTTGGCTCCGCGGCTGAGCGCCTCGATCCCCACCGCGCCCGTACCCGCGTAGCCGTCGAGAAACCGAGCGCCAGCGATTCGCGGCGCGAGAATGTTGAACAGCGTTTCACGCAGCTTGTCGGAGGTCGGGCGCAGGCCGTCCCAGGTCGGCGCCTTCAGGCGGCGGCCCTTGAGCGTGCCGGCGATCACGCGCACGCACGCCTCTCCCCAGACAACAGAGGTGATGGAGGGAACGGATTCACACAGAGCAACAGAGCAACGGAGACGAACAGAGCTGAACTCGCCGCACGCCGCCAAAGGCGGCCGTGCGTCACGAAGACCGGGAGGAACACAAGCGTCGGGTTGCTGTTCGCTTGCGTTCCTCCCGGTCTTCGAGACGCAGGAGTCGGCCGGCTACGCCGGCCGACGTGCGGCGCGTTGATGCCAATCGCTGTTACTCCGCTCGTCTCTGCTGCTCCGCTGCTCCGTGTGATCCCGTTCCCTCCGTCCACTCCGTTACCCCTTACCCCACTTCGATCAATTTGAATCGCTGCTCCCAATTCGCGAGCAGGCGTTCGACGCCGACAGCGTCCGGCATCGAGGTCGAGAACCAGTGCGCCGCCTCTCGCTGAGCCGTATCCAGCATCTCGCGATCGCGGACGAGATCGATCATCCGGAACGTCGGCACGCCCGCCTGGCGTGTGCCGAAGAAGTCGCCCGGACCACGCAGGCGCAGGTCGCGCTCGGCGATCTCGAAGCCATCGGTCGTGTCGGTCATCGCCTTCAGCCGTTCGCGCGCCTCCTCCGTCAATGGATATTGATAGAGCAGGAAGCAGTACGACTGGTGGCGATCGCGTCCGACGCGTCCGCGCAGCTGATGCAGCTGCGAGAGCCCGAACCGCTCGGCATGTTCGACGATCATCACGCTCGCGTTCGGCACGTCGACACCGACTTCGACGACCGTGGTCGACACCAGGATCTGCAGCTCCCCGGCCAGAAACGCTTTCATCACGCGGTCCTTGGCGTCGACTTTCATGCGGCCGTGCAGCAGACCCACCTTGTACGCCGGGAACACTTCGGTCGCGAGGTGATCCGCCATCTCGGTGGCCGCCTTGAGATCGATCTTCGCCGACTCCTCGACGAGCGGGTAGATGACGTACGCCTGGCGGCCGGCGTCGAGCTGCTCGCGCATGAACTGATACATCTCCTCGCGCCGCGACTCCGGCCTGGCGGTGGTCCTGATCGCGAGCCGGCCGGCGGGCAATTCGCGAATCATCGACACGTCGAGATCGCCGTAGACCGTCAACGCGAGCGTCCGGGGAATCGGCGTCGCCGTCATCACCAGGACGTCGGGATGGAGTCCTTTCGCGCGCAGCGTCGCCCGCTGCAGCACCCCGAATCGATGCTGTTCGTCGATGACGACCAGTCCGAGGTGCTTGAACGCGACGTCGCCTTGCACCAGCGCATGCGTGCCGACGACCAGATTGATGGCGCCTGACTGCACCTCGGCGAGCTGTTCGCGGCGTGCCGCGCTGGCGGTCGAGCCGGTCAGCAGCGCGACGCGAAAACGGGACGGCTGCAGCAATCGCGAGATGTTCGTGAAGTGCTGCTCCGCCAGGATCTCGGTGGGCGCCATGAACGCCACCTGCAGCCCGTTTTCCATCGCGACCAGCGCCGCGAGCAAAGCGACGATCGTTTTCCCCGCGCCGACGTCACCCTGAAGCAGCCGGTTCATCGGCCGCGGCTTCTGCAGATCGTCGACGATCTCTTTCAGCGACTGCTTCTGCCCGTTCGTCAGCCTGAACGGCAGCACCGCGCGCGCCGATTCGCGAATGCGGTCGTCGACGCGGACAACTTGTGGTTTGCGCTCCGCGCCGGCGATTTGCCGCCGCGCGAGAACCCCCATCTGAAAGCTGAACGCCTCCTCGAAGATCAGCCGCCGCTGCGCCGGCGTCTTGAAGGCGTTCAGCGCCTCCACCGCGAGATCGGACGGCGGAAAGTGAGCCGCCATCAACGCCGCGTACCGCGATGGAAGACCGAGGCGCAGCCGAACGTCATCAGGCAGCGCATCCGGCAGGTCGGTCGGCACCTTCTGCAGGACGTCCCAGACCAGGCGCCGCTGCATTTTCGGTGTGACCGTTCCGGTCTTTTCGTAGACCGGCACGATGCGGCCGGTGTGAATCGTCTCGCCGTCTTCCTCGTCGAGGATCTCGTATTGCGGGTTCGTGATCTGGAGGCTGAGGGAGCCGCGCGCCTCGACCAGGCCGTACAGCACGACGTGCTGGCCGCGCATGAAGATGTCCTTCAAGTACGGCTGATTCAGCCAGACCGCCCGAACCGATCCGCTCCCATCGTCGATCGCCGCTTCGAAGATCTTGAATCCCGGACGCCGCGTCGATCGAAGGCCGCTGACGAGCACGCGGCCCGACACCGCCGCCGTCTGCCCGGACTTCAACGACCCGATCGGCTGCAGACGGCTGCGATCTTCGTAGCGAAGGGGAAACCGGTACAGCAGATCCTCGATCGTCAGCAGGCCCGCGCGTTCGAGATCGGCGGCACGTCGTGGACCGACGCCCTTGAGGAACTGCAACGGCGTCGCAAGGGGGTCGCCCCCCTGCTCTGTCATTGCACGATTATGGCTTGGCCCCGGTCGACCTGAATCTCGCGGATGCGCGCCGGCAGTTGAAACGGATCGTCGAGGCTGATGCCGGCCGGCTTCTCGGGCGTGCGCGAGTAGTAGCTGACGATTTCCTGCAGCAGGATTTTCGGGATCGGCAGGCTGCCGACGCTGGACGACTCGAGCTCGAAATGACCGACGCCGTTCGACGTCTTGAGCGTGCCGACCGCCGTCACGGCGAGGCGTCCCATCAGATAGTTCATCGGATCGAGCAGGCTGGTCGGCGCCTTCTGCTTGCGCACGGCGTCGAGATCCACCACCGCACGGCCCGACAGACGTCCGCCTCCGACGACGGCGATCGAGGGCTCGACGACGCCGGCTGGAATCTGATCGCCGGCTTCGTACACGAGGTACGAATTGACTTCGTTTTCGGTGACGATGGTGCGACGCGAGGTGGTCGTGGGCCGCTCGGCGTGCGCGGTAATGGCGGCCACTTTCTGCTTCAGGGACGCTGCGTCGCGCTTAGACGCCTTGCCTTCGGCGCGCAGGCTGGCGATCGCGGCAATTCCGAGAATGCCGACGAGAACGGAAGAGATCGCCTTGCCCGTCATGACCGTCGGGTCAGTGTACCACCGAAGGAAACGGGGGAACCGGTCCTTACGGCTTCGGCCGGTTGGCCTGCCTGGCGCGCATCACCAATGCCAGCTTGCGGTTTTCCATGTTCTCCTCGAACACGCGGAACTTCGCCTGCTGGTAGACGTCGAGCACCTGGTTGATGGCGTCGTACGCCTTGGTGAGCTCGGCCTGGGATCGGGCGTCGAGATCGTCGAGCGCCTTCAGACGCTCCCGCATTCGCGTGTCGTCGGGCTGCGGCTCGTTCGTGAGACGCCGCAGATCCTGAATCATCCGGAAGCGTTCGGTCATGTTGCGGCGCCGGGTATCCTGCAGCGCCTTGAAGCGCGTGAGAAATTGCGGAAACTTCTCGTCGCTGATCTTCAGCTGATCCTGCGCCTGGATCAGTGCGTACGAGTCGAACATGCGCTGGATCTCGGCCGGCGTGACGCCAGGCGCTTCCGCGGCTTCGGCGTCGGGGACCGCGGCCCTGCCCTTCGCCGCGCGCTGCGCGGCCGATGGAGATGCCGCCGCGAGCGCCATCAGCAAGACGATGACGACCGGGAGATGCAGCGGTTTCACGCTACGCACCGGACCTCGCGAGCTCTTCGTTCAGCAGCCGCCTGAGCTCGCGCAATTCGCTGTCGCTCATCTGGTTCACCGCATGCTCCGCGCTTCCGCGCGGTGCCAGTCCCGCTTCTCTTACAGTCTCCAGATCCTGGCCGTCGGTGAGGCTGGCAACGACCGTGAGCGACGCATCGTCCTCTGCGGGGACCACCCACGGATCGACGCGGGGCTCCGCGGTGGCGACGACAGGCGCTTCGGTCACAGCCGGAGCCGGTCGTCGTCCCCCGACGAGCACCACCAGCAGCACGGCTGCGGCGAGGACCACGCTCGCCTGAAAGGCTCGACCTCCAAGCTGGGACATCAAGGCGTCAACGAGTACGCGGAGGCCATCGGGCAGGAAGCGCGAGCCTTTCCGGCGAGCGGAATCGTCCTCCATCGCCACCGCCGCGGACACACGCGCCGAGAGGTGATCCCAGAACAGCGGTGACGGTTCCGGCACGTCGACGTCCTTCGCCGCCGACAGCATCGACTGCAGATCGACCAATTGCTCGCGACAGACGTGGCATCCTGCCAGGTGCGGCGCGGAATTCTCGGACCGCGTGCCTTCCGCGATGTCCACGAGCTCTTCGCTGGTCAGGTGCATGGTCACGCCGTTTCCGCCAGCAGCTTTTTCAGACTCCCGAGCGCGTGAAAGAAGTTGGCTTTCACGGCGCCAACCGAGCTGCCGAGCACGTCAGCAATCTCCTGATGCGACATCTCGTGGTAGGTCCGCAGAATCAGCGTCGCGCGCTGCTTGCGAGGCAACCGCGCGATGGCCGCGCGCACGCGCGCATTCCGCTCGTTCCTGAGCATCAGATCCGACGGCAGCTCGGCGCGCACGTCGACAAACTGCTGCGCCTCGATCGGCGTGGTCAACCGGCGCAGCGTGTCTTTCGCGCTGACGCGGTTCAGGCACACGTTGACGCCGATGCGATAGAGCCAGGTGGCCAGCGTCGACTGACCGCGGAAACTGCGCAGTCCTCGAAACGCGCGGAGGAACACGTCCTGCGACAGGTCGCTCGCGTCCTCGTGGCTGCCGACGAACCGATAACACAGCAGATACACGGCGCGGCGGTGGCGCTCGACGATCAGATCGAACGCGCCCGGCCGGCCCGCACGACAGGCCTCGACCAGCTCCCGTTCGCCAAGGTCCTCTAGTGAACGGCTGTCAACGGCCGGCATCGCATGCGTAATCGGCAGAGCCACCGGTGCCGGAGGACGGGAACCGGGCAGAGTCCATGTAAGCGAAGATGCCATCGGTCGGCTTCGGATAGCTTAGACCGGGCGTACGCGAAAAAGTTACAAAGGAAACGCGGCCGAACCGTTGACACTTTCGTGCTCCAGGTGCGCGTTCTGAAATCGGAAACGGGTCTTCCGCAGGCAGATCGTCACACCTGTGACGATTACTTGGCGGCAACCGTTTTGTAGGGCTCGATTCCGACATGCCGCAGACTCTCATCGACACCGACCGCACGTCAGCACCCCGCTTCCTCACGCTCGACCGCCGCGTGCCGGAGGCGATTCGACAGCTGCTCGACGAAGCCGACGGGTGCGCCAACATGTCCTTCGCCGTCGGCGGCAGTTCGTGCGTCCGGATGGCGATCCGCAAGGCGTTCGAGCTGGAATCGGTGGATGGCGACGACTTTCACGCCGCGATCGTCGCGCTGGGCGAAAAACATCCGTCGGTGGCGCCAACGCTGTTCCAGGTGATCGAGCGGCTCGGCGCCGGCGATGAGCCGCTGCAAAGCGACACCCTGAAGGCGTTGATCGCCACGTTCAAAGCCGTCCTTCATGAGATGTACGTGCTCGGCCAGGAGCGGCGCGAAACGATGGCCTACCTGACGCAGATCCTCCAGGCGCTCGATGGCGACAAGATGCCGGCGAGACCGCGGGGACCGCGGCCGCAGCGGTCGATCTAGCGGAAAAATCCACGTCGCCCCTTCTCGAAGCGTCATCACTCGATGAATCTCGACCTTGACCTTCGCCTTTCTTTTGCGTATAGTGGCTTTCGCCTGGCGCGCGAAAGCTCCGGCCGAGCGAGGACACCATGCTTCCACTGACCAAACGTCAGCGAGAGATCCTGGACTACTTGAACGAGTTCATCGCTCAGCACGGATACGCCCCGAGCCTCGAGGAAATCGGCCGCCGCTTCGGCCTCTCTTCGCTCGCGACGGTGCACAAGCACCTCACGAACCTGCAGGAAAAAGGCTTCATCAAGCGCGCCTGGAACCGCAGCCGATCGGTGGAAATGGTGCCGGCCCGTACCGGCGGCCGGGCCATCGAACTGCCGCTCCTGGGGTTTGTCGCGGCCGGCTCGCCGATCGAAGCCGTGACGTCCAACGAGACGATCGCCGTCCCGGAAGACT
>DASSGK010000062.1:0-5818 GCA_035693505.1 Vicinamibacterales bacterium | reverse complement strand
TGGAACGATTCGAGCGGGAAGCTCCGCGCGATCGGTACGCCACCGACATGCCGCGTGTGCAGGCCACCCTGGCGCGCGTGAGACGAGCAGCGCGGTGACGAAACGTCTGCGTCAGCGGTTGCTGTTCCTGGCCCTCCCGCTCGCCGCGATGGCGGGCTGCAGAAGCGCTGAAAGCCCGGCACCCGCCGCCGTGGCAGCCGGTGCCCTGCGCGGCTACAACGTCCTGCTGGTCACCATCGACACGCTTCGCGCCGATCACGTCGGCGCGTACGGCAGCCCGCTCGGCCTGACGCCGACACTCGATCGGCTTGCGAAGGAAGGCCTCCGTTTCGACGTGGCGCATGCGCACGTGCCGATGACGCTGCCTTCGCACACCACGATCATGACCGGGCTGTATCCGCCCGCGAACGGCGTTCGCGACAACGGCGCTTTCCGTTTCGATCGGACCAGGCCCACGCTCGCGAGCGCGCTCGGAGCGGCCGGCTACCGCACGGCCGCCTTCATCGGCTCATTTGTCCTTGACGCTCGCTTCGGACTCAACGCGGGATTCGATCTCTATGACGATCGTCTGAATGGCAGCAGCGCGAACCTCGACGTCGTGCAGCGCACCGCCGAGCAGGTGCTGGCGCCGGCTTACGACTGGATCACGACGAAGGGCTCAGGGCTCAGGGCTCAAGGCTCGGAGCACCCGTGGTCAACGGTTAGCCCTCAGCCCTCAGCGCTCAGCCCTTCGTCGTCAGGACCCAGCCCTCAGCCCTCAGGCCTCGGTTCTTCGTCCGCCCTAAGGCCTCAGCCCTCAGCCCTTGACGATCGTCCCTGGTTCGTCTGGGTCCACCTCTACGATCCCCACGAACCCTACACGCCGCCGGAGCCGTTTGCGTCGCGCTACAGCCAGGATCCGTACTCCGGTGAAATCGCGTACGCCGATCAGGCGGTCGGCCGGTTTCTCGACCGTCTCCGCGCCGCCGGCCCCGCACTCGAGCGCACGCTGATCGTGATCGCATCCGATCACGGCGAGTCGCTCGGCGAGCATGGCGAGCGCACGCACGGGCTCTTCGCCTACGAGGCGACCCTGAGGGTTCCGCTCATCGCGTGGGCGCCCGCCGTGCTCAAGCCGGCGGTCAGCGCGGCTCCGGCTCGTCTGGTCGATCTGGCGCCGACGGTGCTCGATCTGGTCGGCGTCGCCACCCCGGCCAATCTTGACGGACGAAGCCTTCGTGCGGCGGCGCCCGGCGACGATCCGGGCTCGTACTTCGAGGCACTCAACGCCAATCTCACGCGGAACTGGGCGCCGCTGAAAGGGATGCTGCACGGGCGGCGGAAGCTGATCGATCTACCGATTCCCGAGCTCTACGACCTGGCGGCCGATCCGGGCGAGCAGCACAACATCTACGCTGCGCGGCGCGACGAGGCGCGCGACCTGGAGTCGCGGCTCGACCGCCTCGCCGGCAGCGGCGCCGCGCCGCCGACTCCGGTCCCGATCGATCCCGACGCCGACGCTCGTCTGCGCTCGCTCGGCTACATCGTCCGTCCGTCAGCCGCGCCGGCGCGGAAGTACACGCAGGCGGACGATCCGAAGCAGCTGGTGCCGCTCAACACGGCGCTCGACGAGGCGGCAGCGATGCGGGCGCGCGGCGAGACGCCCCAGGCGATCGCGGTCCTGCGTGACGTGCTGCGCCGCCGGCCGGACTTCACCGTCGCCTACGACCGGCTGGCGTTCATGCTGCGCTCGAGCGGACATCTCGCCGACGCGATCGCCGTCGCGGACGAGGCCGCGCGCGCCGGTCGCGCCGATCGAACGCTGCTGCGCACGCTCGGCTCGATGTACACCGAAGCGGGCGATGCGCGCCGCGCGCTCGCCATTCTCGAGCCGCTCGCACAGCAGGACGCGTCAGACGTCGAGACGCTGGACACGCTCGCGCAGACGTACGCGCGCAGCCGCCGCAGCCGCGATGCGGAGGCGACCTTTCGCAAGGCGCTGGCGCTGTCCCCTAATGCCGCGACGACGTGGTCCAATCTCGGCGCGCTGTACCTGATGGAGGATCGGTCAGCGGACGCGCGCGAGGCGCTCATGCGGGCCGTGTCGATCAATCCCGATCTGGCGACCGCGCACAACGCGCTCGGGGTGGCGTACGCGCGCACTGGAGACGCGAACCGCGCGGTGGAAGAATGGCGCCGGGCGCTGGCGCTGCAGCCGGACTTCGCGGATGCGCGCGCCAACCTCGAACGGGTCGGCGCGCGCTGAGACATGTCTAAAACTCGAGCCTGAACCCCATCTGGAACACGCGCGGATCGAGCACGGCAATCACCTGCTTGTAGCTCGGGCCGAGCGCCAGATTGAAGTTGGTGACCGGATCGGCGTTCAACATGTTGTACATGTCGAGCATCAGCGTGGCCTTGACGTGTCCCTGGAGCGGAATCACCTTGTCCACCCGGAAGTTGAGGAGGCTCACGTTGTCGGAGCGGTTCTCGCTGAGGTTCTCCGTGAAGAACGAGCACTCGTTGTTGCACACGTTCAGGTTCACGGCCCCGTTCGGCACGATCGGCGAATAGTTGAAGCCGCTCTGGAACCGGTAGTTGATCCCGACGCCGATGTCATAGGGGAACGTGTAGTGCCCCGACATCTGCGCGTTGTACATCGTCGTCTTCTGGCGGTTCGGGGCGGCCGGGTTCGGCGTCTGCTGCGGGTAGACCTGAATCGGATCGGTGTTCAACGGGCTGTTGGCGCCGAAGTCCGGGATGTCGGCCGACCGCAGCTCGTTGCGCCACTGGTAGTCGGCGCTCACCTGGTAGAAGAACTTGCCGGCGTGCTTCGTGAACGCCACTTCGACCGTGTCGTACGTGAAGTTGCCGTCGGCGATGTTCGTGTAGGGCGTGTCGGTGGTGTTCGCGAGCGAGTTCGGCACGTCGAGCAGCTGGTAGGTCTGACCCAGGTACGTCGCGGTGACCGGCACCGTCTGCTGACCCTGCCAGGCTCCCACGATCGGGTTGAAATAGAACGGCACGAACTCCTTCTGCATCTTCCGCACGTAGGTGCCACGAATCGACGACTCGCCCCAGAACTGGTGCTCCATCGTGACGCTCACCTCGTCGGTGTACGGCGTCTTGATGTTGGGATCAACCGGCGCGGCCGACGTGCCGATGCGGTTGATCAGCGCGCCTAATTCCTGCGGTCCGTCATACAACCCGTTGTGATTCGGGTCCGTGAAGTTGTAGTTGACGTAACTCGTGCCGCCGGGATTCGCCGAGGAGAAGCCGTCAGCGAAGTTGTTGTAGTAGCGTCCGTAGAACGCCTTCAACACCGTCGTCGACTTCGAGTCGACTGTGTAGCTGAGCCCGACCCGCGGCGCGACGTTCGTGTTCGCGAACAGGGTTCCGGCCGGTACGGTGCTGGTCTTCGGGAAGATCGTGGTTCCATCGGCGGGTACGACCACGCCACCCTCGACCGGGATCTTGTTCGCCGTGGTGTAGCCGAGGTTCTGATAGTCGATGCGGACGCCCGCGCTGATCGTCAGGCGGTTGTTCGGCGCCCAGCGATCCTGAATGTAGCCCGCGTAATGCTGGTCGACATTGGCCGACGTGGTCCAGGCCGAGCCGTAGCCGCCCGGCGCGCCGACATCCGCGAAGCGGATGCTGGAGACAGCGCCTGCCGGATTCACCTGGATTCGATAGGGACCCGACTGCCCGTTGATCCCCAGCGTGTACCAGTCATGAATGTCTTCGAAGCCGAACTTCAAGTCGTGGCTGCCCGACTTCGAAGGAACGAAGTAGGTCAGCTGCGCCTTGACCTGCGGCTTCCTGCGCTCGCTGGTGAAGGCGTTCCAGCCGGCTCCCGCGACGGAAGCGTTCGCGTTGAGCTGCACGGGCGGGTTGACCGCCGGATCGACCGCCGGCACCATCGGCCATGCAAGATGGAATTCGCCGACGTTCACATTCAGGAACATCTTGTCGGTAAGCACCGATTGCCACTCGCCCTTGCCCATCCACGACACGCTGTTCTGCGCAAGCACGGACTCGGGCGGGTTCAGCGATGACAAGTTGCGGTACGGCTTCTCCTTCTGGCCGCGCTGGTAGTAGCCGATGAACGTGTTCTTCGCGTTGAGCTTGTAGGTCTCTTTCGTCGTCTGGTTGTTGAACTTGCCGAGGTCGGTGGCGACGCTCTGCGCGACGCCGGCCACCTGCTTGTTGATCTCGAACTGGTTGTACGCGCCGTAGAACCAGAGCTTGTCTTTCAGGATCGGCCCGCCGAGATCGAAGTGCCCTTCCCAGAAGAGCAGGTTCGGGTTGTTGCACTGCGGTACGCCGAGGCCGTTGTTCGGGCAGGTGTAGCCGCGTGACTGGATCTCGTCGTTCGGCGCATTGCTCCCGACGAAGCTGCCCGGCTCGTAGGCGAAATTCTCGAGGCCCTTGAACGTGTTGCCGCCGCTCTTGATCGTCGTGGTGATCGACGCGCCGGGCGAGTTCATCTCGACGTCGCTGCCAAGCGAGCTGACCGAGACTTCCTCGTTCGCGTAGTAATCCTCGTAGAAGCCGGTGCCGCCGACGCCTTCGGTGTGATCGATGCCGTCGGAGACGACCTTCGCCTGGTTCTGCACGCCGAAGCTTTCGTAGCCCGATTGCTGGCTCTTGTGGCTGCCGCCGACGTCGAATCCCTGCATGCGTACGCCCGGCGCCTCGGAGAGCGCGCCCCACGTGTCGCTGGAAGTCGGCGTGGCGATGAGCTCAGCGCCCTTCAAGTCGGTGCCGACCCGGGTGGACGTCACATCGACAATCGGAGAGGCGGCGAGAACGTTCACCGTTTCGGTGAGCGTTGCCAGCGTCAATTGCCCGTCGATCGAAATCGTCTGGCCGACGCCGAGCGGGATATTCTCGCGGGTCATGGTTCGGAACCCGGAGAGCTCGAACGTAAGTTTGTACGTGCCGCTCGCGAGAGCCGGGAAGAGGAACTTTCCATCGGCCTGCGTCACCGTTGTCTGTATGCCGATCAGCGACGGCGAGGTGGCCGTCACCGTGACTCCGGGAAGAACGGCGCCCTGCGCATCGGTCACCACTCCCGTGAGACGTCCAGGCGTAACTTGCGCGAATGCCGGCATCGAACACAGTCCGAGCATCCCGATCATGAAACAGATCCGTGTCCCTGCTCTCGCCCCCATATGTAATCCTCCCCCGACGTGTGTGAAAGAACTCCAGATATGACGGGCGTCATACTAGCGAACCGTTGCCGGAAGCTGTAGACACGAATGTGTTCGTTTTTTATCAAGAACCTCCTCTCGAAATCCTCACGGAATTTCTATCAAGCGAACGGAATTCATTGTGAGGAGAGGCTTGGACTACACGGAGTAGAGGCGCTGACGCACGGGCGGTCGTACAGAAAAAAAGGGCCGGGCTGTAAGGCCCGGCCCTTCGAAGTAGTGCAGGCCTTCAGGCCTGCCCTATAAGTTTCTTAGAACTCGAAACGGAAGCCCATCTGGAAGACGCGCGGGTCGAGCACCGCGATCACGGTCTTGTAGCTCGCGCCCTGACTCAGGTTGAAGTTGGTGACCGGGTCGGCGTTGAGCAGGTTGTAGATGTCGAGCATCAACGTCGCTTTCCTCGTCCCGCCGAGCGGGAACGATTTGTCGATGCGGAAGTTCATCAAGTTGACGGCTTCCGATCGGTTCTGGTCGAGGTTCTGCGCGAAGAACGCGCAGTTGAAGTTGCAGACGTTCAGATTGACTGTGCCGTCCGGAATGATCGGCGAATACGGGAAGCCGCTCTGGAACCGGTAGTTCAGCCCGACGCCGATGTCGTAGTTGAACGTGTAGTGCCCCGCCAGCTG
>DASSGK010000061.1:0-3521 GCA_035693505.1 Vicinamibacterales bacterium | reverse complement strand
GGCGCTGTCGGCGGAACGCGAGGTCACGCTTCTGCAACGGCCGTTCGAACCGGAAGACCTCGACGGAGCGTGGCTGGTCGTCGCGGCGGCCACGCCCGACGTCAACCGCCAGGTCTCCGAAGCGGCCGAGGCGCGGCGGATCTTCGTGAACGCCGTCGACGATCCCGCAAACGCCTCAGCGTATCTGAGCGGCGTCGTCCGGCGCGATGGGGTGACGCTGGCGATTTCGACGAGCGGCGCTGCGCCGGCGCTCGCCGCGCTGCTGCGCGAGGCACTCGATGCGCTGCTGCCGCGCGATCTGGCGAGGTGGGTCTGGCAGGCGCGCGTGGAGCGGCTGGCGTGGCGGCGCGACGGCGTGCCGATGGAGGCTCGCAAGCCGCACCTGCTTCGTGCGCTCAACGCGCTCTACACCGACTCCGGCGAGCGCGGGGAACAGGCCGAGCATGTCCGGTTCCCGGTGGCCGCGATTTCAGCGGACCGCGGACCGCGCGTGCCGTGGTTGAACGCGCCGGAGGACTCGTGGCTGTGACGGGACATGTCTCGCTGGTTGGCGCGGGTCCCGGCGATCCGGGCCTGCTGACACGGACCGCTATTGCGCGGCTCCGCGCCGCCGAGCTCGTGCTCTACGACGCGCTCATCGACGAACGCATCCTGAAATACGCGAGGCGGGCGCAGCGCTTCTATGTCGGAAAGCGCGCCGGCCGTCACGCGATGACGCAGGCGGGGATTCAGACGCTCATGATTCGTGCCGCGCGCCGCGGCAAGCGGGTTGTGCGGCTGAAGGGCGGTGACCCGTTCGTGTTCGGGCGTGGCGGGGAAGAGGCGCTGGCGTTGCGGCAGGCCGGCATCCCGTTCGACGTCGTACCGGGCATCAGCAGCGCGATCGCGGCGCCGGCGTCGGCCGGCATTCCGGTGACCCATCGCGGCCTTGCTTCCGGTTTCCTCGTCGTCTCCGGACATGACGAGGAGACGCTCGCGTCCACGATCGCTCAATTGCAGCCCAACGGCGTCACGGTCGTCGTGCTGATGGGACTTGCCCGATCGATGGCCATCGCCTGCCGGCTGATCGATCGCGGCTGGTCGCGCGGGACGCCGGCCGCCGTCATCGTGGACGCGTCGACGCGCCGGCAGCAGGTGTGGCGCGGCACCCTCGATCAACTGTCGGCCGCGCCGATGGCCACCGGCGCCGCCGCCGCGGGAACCATCGTGATTGGCGACGTCGTCGCCGTCGGATTGCAGGACGCGCAACACGAGAATCGCGAGCAGGGTGCACCTGCGAACGCAGATATTCGAAAGCACGAAATCTCATTGAGGTGATATGTCAGTCGTTGACGATTCAAGAACGTTCGGGCGCGCGCGGCTGTCGTTTGCCAGCGTCGCCGACATCGACGAGTTCGTGGCCACGCTCGAGCGGTACGAGCGCGGCGAGATGACACCGGACCAGTGGCGCGCGTTCCGTTTGGTGCGCGGCACCTACGGACAGCGTCAGGCGGAAGACGCGCAGATGCTGCGCGTGAAGATTCCCCAGGGCGTGCTCACCAGCGGGCAGCTCGATGCGCTGGCCGACGTGGGCGAGCGGTATTCGCGCGGCTTCGGCCACATTACGACCCGGCAGAACGTGCAGTTTCACTTCGTCAAGCTGCACGATGCGGAGCGCGCGATGCACCGCCTGGCCGAGGACGGTCTGACCACGCGCGAAGCCTGCGGCAATTCGGTGCGCAACATCACGGCGTGCCCGTACGCAGGCGTCGCGGCCGACGAGCGATTCGACGTCACGCCGTATGCGGAATCGCTCACGCGCTTTCTGCTGCGCCATCCGCTCAGCTCGACCCTGCCACGGAAGTTCAAGATCGCCTTCGAGGGCTGCGCCACCGATCACGTCGCGACGGGAGTGAACGATCTCGGATTCCGGGCGGTGGTCGGCCCCGATGGCGGCCGCGGCTTCCGGGTCACGGCCGGGGGCGGCACCGCCATCATGACGACGTCGGCCGGCCTGCTGCACGAGTTCCTGCCGGCCTCGGAGATCCTGCGGGTGGCGGAGGCCGTGCTGCGCGTGTTCAAGCGGCTGGGTGATTACGAGCACAAGCAGCGGAACCGCATGAAGTTCATGATCAAAACGCTGGGATGGACGCGGTGGCGCGAGGAATACGATCGCGAGCTCACGGCAGCCCGGCTCCGCGGACAGGTCCCCACGCTGGAAATCGATCCGCCGGCGAACGAGTCGCGTCCGGACTGGGTGAAGGACTCATCGCCGTCGGTCGGCCAGATCGTGTCTCGTGTGTCGGCGGGACGCGTCTCGGGCCCCGGGATCACGCCGAACATCGTTCCGGTGTTCCAGGCGGGAGACGAAGCGTACGCCCGGTGGCGTGCGACCAACGTGCGCCCCCAAAAGCAGTTCGGCTACGTGATGGCCGTCGCCACCGTGCCGCTCGGAGACCTGACGAGCGAGCAGATGCGCCTCCTGGGCGAGCTCGCCCGCGCGTACGGCGACGGGACGGTGCGCGTGACGCCCGACCAGGACCTGCTGTTCCGCTGGGTAAACACGTGCGACGTGCGACAGCTGTATCGTCGCCTGGCCGCGGCCGGCCTGGGGCTGAGCGAGGCCGGCACCGTGGCGGACGTGACCAGCTGCCCCGGGGCAGAGACCTGCCGCCTCGCGGTGACGCAATCGCGAGGCCTTGGCCGCCTGCTCGAGGATCACCTGCGGGCGCGCCCGGACCTGATCGAAGCGGCTGACGGCGCACGGATCAAGATCAGCGGCTGCCCGAATGGGTGCGGCCTGCACCACATCGCCACCATCGGCTTCCAGGGCAGCGTTCGGCGGCTCGGCTCACGCGCGGTACCGCAGTATTTCGTGATGGTCGGCGGCGGCGCGCACGACCGCGGCGCGTCCTTCGGCCGCCTGGCCGCGAAGATTCCGGCGCGCCGGATACCGGTGGCCGTCGAGCGGCTCATCGACCTGTATGCGACGGAACGCCGGCCGGGCGAGACGGCGACGGAATTCTTCGGACGGGTCGACCTGGCCGCCGTGAAAAGCCGGCTCGCGGATCTCGAGACCCTCCGGCCCGGCGATGCCGTCCTCGCGGACTTCATCGACCTTGCCGAGGAAGCCGAGTTCGCGCCCGAGGTGCTGGACGGCGAGTGCTCGGCCTAATCGACGTATGCGTATGCGTCGATTTGCATGTGCGTGAGTCGTCTGCTATAGTCGGCCGGACAACTGAAAGACGCGCTTCATCAAGAGTGGCTGAGGGACTGGCCCTGTGACGCCACGGCAACCACGCGACGGACTCCGCCGCGGTTCAGGTGCCAATTCCCGCCCCGCATTGCGCGGGGGGAGATGAGGGAGAGAAACTTCGTGAGTTCCCGCTGTCGTGTCGCACTGTTAGGCTTCGGTACCGTCGGTTCGGCCATCGCCCGGCGCTTCAATTCGACCGAGTCGTCCCCCTCGGATCCTCAACTCACACACATCTTCGACCGCCGCGCCGGCGAGAAACGCGGTCGGCTGCATGCCGATTCGTTGA
>DASSGK010000060.1:0-6951 GCA_035693505.1 Vicinamibacterales bacterium | reverse complement strand
CGCGTTCGAGCCGAGCTTCACGAACAGCATGATGGCGCCTGCCCAGCCGAAGCCGCTCACCAGGTTCAACACGCTGAACTTCAAGGGGTGCACGTTCGCGTACGCGCACGCGACCGGGATGGCGGTGCGCAACCCCGGCAGGAATCGTCCGGAGAGGACCATCAGCGCCTCGTGCGCGTGCACGTGCGCGATCACGCGGTCTCGATACTTCGCGAGCTTGGGAAACCGATCGAGCCAGTGGATGCGGCCCCGCAGCAGGTAGAACCAGATTTGATCGCCCAGCGATCCGCCGATGGCGCCGGCGCACCAGACACCCGCCCAGTTCAGCTTGCCGATCATCGCGTCCGCGCACACCTTGCTGTAGTAGATCTCGCCTTCGAGGACGGCGAACATCACGATCGTCAGGTACGGAAGCACTCAGGCGTGTTCCAGCACGCCTCGTACCACGCGGGCGACCCGCTCGATCTGATCGCGCCGCAAGCCGGAGTGCACGGGAATCTGCATGGCCTGGGCCGCGCGGCGGGCGCCGTCGGCTTCGGCCGTGACGGCACCGAACAGTTCCATGTCGGGCGGCACGTCCACGTGAAGCGTCTCGATGTCCACGCCTCGCCGCACGCAACGCACGACGAGCTCGTCGCGCTTCGGGCCTTCCGGTCCGATCACGCAGTACTGATAGTAGACGTGCGTGCGATCTGCCGGCGCCAGCGGCAGCTGGATGCCCGGGATTCCGGCCAGCGCGTTGTTGACGAACGCGGCATTGGACTGCGCCTGCCGAGTCCACTCGTCGAGATGCTTCAGCGCTTCGAGGCCGATGACCGCCTGCACGTTTGGAAAACGCTCCGTATATTGCGGCGGCAGCGGGTGCAGCGATCGAATCTTCTCCCAGAGGAACACGTCGGGGTTGGCGTCGATGAGCGCCGAGACCCAGAGCACCGGAAAGAGGGAGATCGAGAAGACCCACGGCTTCATGAAGATGCGTTGAAGCCGGCCCATCAGCAGGCGATCGGTCACCCGCTTCTCGCTCGGCCAGGGCAGCGCTTCCACCTGCGTCCGCACTTTCGCGGCCAGACCGATATCACGCACGAGCGCCAGGCCGCCGCCGTAGCAATTGAGCGGCTTGAGCGTCTGAAAGCTGAACAGCGCACCGGATCCGAACGTCCCGACCGCCTTGCCCTTGTACGTCGCGCCGAGCGCGTGCGCGCAATCCTCGATGACGATCAGATTGTGCCGCGCGGCGATGTCCAGCAGCCGATCCATATCGCACGGCAGACCGTACAAGTGTGTCGGCACGATCACCCGCGTCTTGTCCGTGATCAGGCGCTCGACCGAGTCGGGATCGATGTTGAACGTCTTCGGATCGACGTCCGCGAAGACGACCGTCAGACCCGCGACGCGCGCGAGCTCCGGCACGACCCAGAACGTCAGCGACGGGAAGATGATTTCGGAACCGGCCGGCAGGTCGAGCGCCTTCAACATGTAATAGAAGGCGATGCGTCCGTAGGCCGCCGTGATCGCATGGGCCGGCCCGAGCCCGTGACGAGCTGCGAACGCCGTTTCGAACTCTGCTATCTGGGGACCCTGGATGAACTCGCCGCGGGCCTTGCAGCCCGCGACGAGCTCTTCGGTGATTGGCAGGACTCGCGCTCCATAGCGCGAAATCGCTGTCAGCATGCGACGGGGCGGGAGATATCGGCGATCTCCTCGCGCGAGTGCCGCTCGTTGACCCGGCGGTCCATGCGGCTGACCCATTCACGGATGGCGCCGTTCTGGATCTTGAGGAAGTTCGCCAGATATGACGGCCGCATGTAGAAGCGCTTGTAGGCCGCGCCCAGCAGGAACTTCAGCTCGCGGTTCGTCAGGTTCGGGTGCTTGAACACCGGTGTGAAGCCGTCGAACTGCTCCCAGTCGGTCTCGCTGAGCAACGGTTCGATCTGCTTGAACATCGGCGTGCCGGGATACGGCGTGAGCATCTTGAACTGCGCGAACGTGGATCCCAGATCGGTGGCGTAGTCGATCGTTGCCGCGACCGAGTTCCAGTCGTCCTGGAGGAATCCGAGCACGTAGAAGGCCGCCGTCACGATCCCGAGCTTCCGGCAGTGCTCGATGATCTCGCGCTGGTGGCTCTGCGGAATCGGCCGCCGTCCGGACTTCTTGAGCGTCGCCGGATCGAGCGACTCGACGCCGAAGCTCATCGCGCGGAATCCCGCGCTGTACAGGCGGTCCAGCAGATCGACATCGAGGCGATCGAGCCTCGTCTCCGCTTCGAACGTCAGGTTCAACCCGCGGCGCTTGATCTCATCGCACAGCTCGACGACGCGCTCGCGCTGCTCGGTGAAGAGCGGATCGCGGAAGATGACGTACGGGCGCGACACCCGCGTGCACAGCCGTTCCATCTCGTCGACGATGTTCATGATGGAGCGCATGCGGTATCCGGCGAGGATCCGGTGCGGGCAATACGTGCAGAACTCCGGGCAGCCGCGGCTCGCCAGCAGCGGATAGCCACCGCCAACCGGACGCGTGAAGACCTTGAAACCCATCCGCGACCGATCTTCCGTCACGAGATCCCAGCGCGGAAACGGCAGCGAATCCAGATCGTCGATCTGCTCGCTGGCGACGATGCCCTCGGGAATGACGCCCTGCGCCAGCCGCATGACGCCCGCTTCCGGTTCGCCGTTGAGGATGAAGTCGCAGTGATTCCTGAACAGCTCCGGCATCTTCGACGCGGTGATGCCGATGAAGCCGACCTTGACGCCTTTGGCGCGCATGCGGTCGGCCCACGCCGTCTCGTTCTTGTGGTCGACGAGCGAGGAAAGGACCAGCGCGACGTCGCCCTGCACCTCTTCGCCGCGCGTCCACTTCACCTCGTGGCCGGCGCGCGCCAGGATGGCCGCGATGTAGGCCATGTGGACGCTCGGCACGTCGTGAAATTTTTTCTTCAGATACGCCATGACGGTCGTCACGCGCGTGAACGGATCGAGCCGCGATCCGTAGCCGCCGACGACCGTGTCCTTGCTCACGAACCCACGATGGGATTTCAGATCTGCGAGAACCACTCGCATCAGTCACCTCAAATTGGCAAACCGCACCACGACCGGAGGAGGAAACAGCCTCAGGCCGAAAGCGGAGGGCCGCGGGGGGACCGTGGAGAGAACGCGCGACTGCGGGCGTGTACGTCGAGCGGCGTGACGATTTCGAGCGGGAGGAGCGAGGGAATCAGGCAATCGTCAGCGTCGTTGCCGGTGGCCGGCGTATCGTTTTGAATGGCCGCGACTTCGTCGCCGAGGTACGCCCGGGTGCCGCGCCTCATGCGCGACGTGATGTCCTGCAGGCCCGCCAGCACATGATTGGACGGCAGCTTGAGCGGGCCGCCGAATGAGCGGGGGTGCCGCGGCAGCTTGCGGACCGCCGGCGCCTGCGGATCGCAAATTGGTCCAGACGTCCCGCGGCGCGGCGCCGCGTCAGCGACACTTACTGACAAAAGCGACAGCAGCATCACGCCGCTGGCTACGGTCAACGCGCGTATGGACGATGAGGTAAATCGCATGTAACCCGGCAGAGTCTCGTGGGAGCGCACTCACTATCCCACAGGGCGGTTGGGGACGCAACCGCGGATGCACACCAATCGTTCCCCGTATAATGACCCTCTTTCGCGAAATCAGGCCTGTTTTTACGGTTTCTTACAATGTTCGCCACTTCTTCGCCAACCGATCCGGTCGTCGTGGTCGGTGCGGGACCGGCTGGAGCCACGGCTGCCCTGGCGCTCGCCTCGGCAGGAATCGCCGTCAGGCTCCTCGATCGATCGGCCTTTCCGCGGAACAAACCCTGCGGCGGCGGCATCAGCGCGCGGGTGCTGAAACGGTTTCCTTACCTCGTCCGTGCACTGCCGCGGATTGCGGCGCACCGTGTATCGCGGCTGTATCTGGAAGGGCCCGGCGGCCGCGCCACGACAATCGACGCACGCGGCCCGGCGGCGCTGATGATTCGGCGCGTCGAGTTCGATGCGCTGCTCGTCTCGCTGGCCGTCGATGCCGGCGCCGAGCTGACGACCGGGGCGGACATCGTGCAGGTTTGCGAGGATCACGAGCGTGTAACGCTCACGACCCGAAAAGGAAATCAGTTCACCGCGTCTGTCGTCATCGCCGCCGACGGTGTGAACAGCGTCGTGGCCCGGCGGCTGGGCATCAACAAAGGGTGGCCGGCGTCGGCTGTCGCGCTGGACATGATGGAGGAGACGCCGCGCGCGTTGCTGCGCGATCTGGATTCCGAAACGTTGTGGGTTGCGTACGGGTACAGCCCGGAGGAACGCGATGGGAGTCGCGGCGTCGAAGCCCTGCCCGCCGGCGACGCGCGTCAACGGGCATCGGCTGAAGGGTACGCCTACGTGTTTCCGAAGCGCGATCACGTCAACGTAGGTATCGGCTACGTGTTGTCGCATTTCCGCGAGGCCATCGACGCCGCGCCGTACGATGTCCAGCGCCGTTTTGTCGAGCGGCTGCGCGAACGCGGCGTCCTCGTCGGTGAATCGGTGCGCGAGCATTTCACGCCCGCATTGATTCCCATTGGCGGACCGCTCCGGCACACGGGTCGTGGACGGGTGCTGCTCGCCGGCGACGCAGGCGGCTTTGTCAACGCCGTCACGGCGGAAGGAATCTACTACGCGATGGTGACGGGCGAGCTCGCGGCACACGCGGTCCGACGCAGTACGGCCGTATCCAAGCTGGCTCGAATCTACCGCCGGGCTTGCGATCACGAAATTGGCGCGGAACTCCGAGATTCGGTGCGCATTCAGCGATACTTATTCGCTGACGGCCGTCGAATTGCACGGCTCGTCGACGGCGCGCATCGTGAAAGGGCGGCAGTCGACCTCGTCGTCGACTTCGTCAAAGGTTCGCGTTCGTACCGGGACTTGCGGCGTCGGATACTCTCGCGCTCGCCTTATCTTTTACTTTCGTTCGTGCGCGACTGTCTAAGCACCAGACCGTTACGGAGCCAGCCCGGCGTTACCGGGATCTGAGCGGAACCATCACGATGGCCGGATCCGATCGTCAAATCGAGCATCTCCTCCGGCGCGCGGGCTTCGGCGCCCGTCCCGACGAACTGTCGCTGTACGGGGCGATGTCGACGACGCAGGCCGCGAACGCGCTGGTCGACTACGACAGCACTCCCGACACCGTCGACAGCAAAATCGGTTCGCCGGGCTACGTCGGCACGACGGTCACGGGCGGCGCGTTCTCGCCGCAGTCCAACATCAACCACGCGCGCCAGCGGTGGTTGTTCCGCATGGTGCACAGCGATCGTCCTCTCCAGGAAAAGATGACGCTCTTCTGGCACAACCACTTTGCGACCGGCTACAACAAGATCGCGGGCGCGCTCAGCGCCGCCGAGGCCGCGCGCTACATGGCGGCGAAAGCGTCCGAGGATCCGGGGCAGGTGCGCGGCCAGATCGAGATGCTCCGCGATAACGCGCTCGGCAAGTTCAAGGACATCCTCCTCGCGATCGCGAAGGACACCGCCATGCTCGTGTGGCTCGACGGCCGCACGAACACCAAGGCCAAGCCGCAGGAGAATTTCGGCCGCGAGGTGATGGAGTTGTTCACCGTCGGCGTCGGCAACTACACGGAGTCCGACGTGTACGCCGCCGCGCGGGTGTTCACCGGATGGAACCTGCAGCGGCCGGGGAATATGGCCGACGGCTCGCAGCACTACGAGTTCGTCTACAACGCCGGTCAGCACGAGACCACGGCCAAGACGTTCAGCTTCGCGGTGTATCCAGACGGCGGCAAGACGATTCCGGCGCGGTCGGCCGCCGACGGCATGCAGGACGGGATCGATTTCATCAACGGGCTGGCCGCGCACCCGAACACCGCGCGCTACCTCGCGACGAAGCTGTACCGGTTCTTCGTCAACGAGTTCGGCGCCGTCAACGTCACCTTCGTCAACCGCGTCGCCCAGGTCTACCTGCAGAGCGGGGGCGACATGAAAGCCGTCATGCGGGAAGTGCTGCAGTCGCCGGAGCTGTGGGATCAAAGCGCGTATTTCGCGCGCTACTCGTGGCCGGCGGAGTTCGTCGTCCGCGCGCTGAAGGACATCGGCTGGAGCGGATTTTCCGTCAACGACGCGCTCACGCCGATGTCCAACATGGGACAGATCCTGTATGAGCCGCCGGACGTCAGCGGCTGGGACGCGGGCCAGACCTGGTTCTCCACCAGCGCGATGCTCGCCCGCATGAACTTCGCCTCGTCGCTCGCCGGCAACCAGAAATTCAACCTCGCCACGGCGGTCAAGAAAGCGAACGCATCCGCGACGCCCGAAGCGCTGCTCGCCTACTTCGTCGACGCGCTCGTCACCGCGCCGATGGATCCGAGCGTGACCGTGGAGCTGTCCAACTACCTTCATGCCAACGGGGCGTGGACCGGCAGCGACGCGCAGCTTCAAGCGAAGTCGCCAGGGGTCGTGCATCTGATTGCGGGATCGCCGGAGTACCAGTTCGTATGAAGGTCACCAGACGCCAGTTCGTGAAGGGCGGCGTTGCCGCGTTCACCGTCACGTTCGCCGCGCCGGAATTTCTCTCCGACCTGGCGCGCGCCCAGGGTGCGCACGTGCGCAACCTCGTCGTGCTCTATCTGAGCGGCGGCAACGATTCGCTCAGCATGCTGGCGCCGTACAACGATCCGTTCTACACGAGCCGGCGGCCGACGCTGGCGATTCCGGCCGGTCAGGTGCTGCAGATCGGGACCGATTCCTCGAACGTCGCGCTCGGCCTGCACCCGCGCCTCACCGGCCTCAAGCAGATTTTCGATCAGGGGCGTCTGGCGTTCATCCAGCGGACCGGCTACGCGAACCAGAGCCGCTCCCATTTCACCGGCACCGATATCTGGTCCACCGCCGATCCGAACAACGCGCAGGGTCTCGGCTGGGTGGGACGCTATCTCGACTCGCTGCCGTCTCCGG
>DASSGK010000059.1:0-2465 GCA_035693505.1 Vicinamibacterales bacterium | reverse complement strand
TTGATAGTGGCTGGTCCCCGGCTCATGAACACCTGACAGGATCGCGTCGACGACCCGCAGCCGCGTGCCAGCGCCGATCCGCTGATTCGCCAGGCCGGCACCTGCTGGAACGACTCCGTCGCACGTGGCCGCGTGTTCGAGCGCACGCACGACGGTCGTTCCGACCGCGACGATGCGGCCGCCTTGAACCCGCGCGCGGGCGATCGCCGCTGTCGTCGCGGACGGAATGTCGTACGGCTCGTCGAACGGCAGAAGGGCGTCCAACGCGTCGTCGCCGGTCGACGAGATGCCGGCGGCATGTGTCAGCGTCACAAAGCCGATCCTCTTGCGGCGCATCTCGTGCAGCATTCTCCAGTTCAAGGCGAATCCCGCGGAGGGCGATTCGAACGCGACCGGCGGGCCGGCAATCGCGGTCCAGACATCCCACAGCGCCAGAGGCTCGGGCACGTGCGCGTACTGGATCGGTCGTCCGTGTCGCGACAGGCCGGCCCAGATCGCGTCGGAGGTGCCGTCGAACCGCAGTCGTATGAGGCGCGGATGACCGAGCGTCGTCAGCACCGTGGCTTCCAGAGGGCCAAGCGCCAGTCGATCGCCCGGCGCCAGTTGTGGAGGCGCCGGCCGATCTTCTGTTCGGGTATGGAAATCGCCTTCGCCGAACACAATCGCCGCGAATTCGCTCACATCGTCGCGGTCCAGCGAGTGACGACCGGCGAGTCTGGCTTCGATCGCGCGTCCGCTTCTCAGATGCGTTCCCTGCAGGCTCGCCGGCAAGGTCGCCGCGTCGTTGGCGATTACGAGATCGCCCGGCCGGAGGACGTCCAGCAGAGCGGCCCGGGAGGTGTCGCGCGCGCGGCCGGCGGCGTCGACGACGAGCAGCCTGGCGTCCGCGGGCCGCTGAATGGCTCGGTCGGCTGCGGCGATCATGCGGCGTGCCTTTCGCGTTCCAGAGCGGCTGCGATCGTGTCCGCCAGTTCGCGCGCGGCATCTTCCGGCCGCTTCAGTGTCGAACGATCCGCATCCGGGACCGCCAGCGCGTGAAGCGGCGTGTCCATATCGCCCGGATCCACAGAAAGGAAACGAACGCCGTCGGCTTCCAACTCGGCATCCCAGATGCGGCTCATGTGATGCAGCGCCGCCTTGCTGGCGCCATACGCACCCCATGTCGGATAGGCGTTGATCGCCGCATCGCTGGACACGTTGATCACGAGCGCGCCGCCGCGCTCCCGCGCAGAGACGGACAGTGCTCCAAGCAGCGCCCTGGTCAACCGGAACGGGCCGAGCACGTTGGTGGCGAGCGCACGCTCCAGTTCTTCACACTCCGTGTCGGCGAGCAGCTTCAGCGGCGCCGGTCCGAGATCCGACGCGTTGTTCACGAGGACATCCAGCCCGCCGAGCGCGCCGGCAATTTGAATCGCGATCGGATGGATGTCCTCCCTGAGGGAGATGTCGCCGACGATCCCGTGGACCGGCGGGTGTTGACGAGCGATGCGTTCGACGCGGTCGCGGTTCCGGGCGACGAACGCCACGTCGGCCCCGCGCCCGAGCAGTTCCCGCACGAGCGCGAGTCCCAGGCCGGAGGTACCGCCGGTGATGGCGGCGCGTACGCCGCGGAGTGCTGTCGATGAGTTTGTAAACATTTTTCTTTACCTAGTGCGCAGTCTACCGCGTCGCATTGACTTTGTAAACACGTTACTTTACAAATGAGACATGCCGCCGCTTTTGTTCCCTGCCGCCGAGCGATCCACGCGTCGCGCCATCGTCAAGCTGCTTAAGACCGAGGGGGCCATGGATTCCGCCCAGCTCGCCAAACGTCTTCGGCTGACGCCCATGGCGGTCAGGCAGCATCTGTACGCGCTCCAGAGCGAGCAGCTGGTCACCGCCGACGAACGGCCGGTGCCGATCGGACGGCCGGCGAAGCACTGGCGGCTCACGCCGGAGTCGGACCGGCTGTTCCCGGACGCGTACGCGGAGTTGAATGTCGCGCTGCTCGACGCCGTCGGGAGCGCGTTCGGATCCGACGGGCTGCAGCGCGTGCTCGAATCGCGCGAAGCGAAGCAGCGTGCGGAGTACGCGCGACGAATTTCACCGAGCGCGCCGCTGAAGGAGCGGCTGCAACAGCTCGCCCGCGTCCGGACCGAAGAAGGCTACATGGCGGAGGTGCGGGCCGATGGCCCCGGCGCCTTCCTGTTCATCGAGAACCATTGTCCAATCTGCGCGGCGGCGACAGCCTGCCAGGGATTCTGCGCGACGGAGCTCGACCTCTTCAGGAGCGTGCTGGGAGCCAACGCGTCCGTGGAGCGGACCGAACACATCGTCTCGGGCGATAGGCGATGCGTGTACCGCGTGACGGCGAAGCCTCGAACGACCAAACGCCGCTGAACGTGCACGGATTCCACGCCCGCCTTTGATACGATGATTCGATAGGCAGGACGGGCGGGATAGGCAGGACAGGATCGGCAGGATGG
>DASSGK010000058.1:0-22044 GCA_035693505.1 Vicinamibacterales bacterium | reverse complement strand
CTATCCGCCGTTCCTGAACCCGAGCAGCATGCCGGAGACCATCGTCAACTATTGCCGGGCAACCGGTCAGCCCGAGCCTGACGAACCGCCGGCGTTCGTGCGCGCGATTCTGGAGAGCCTGGCCTTCAAGTACCGGGCAGTCCTCGAGTCGCTCGAGGAAGTGACCGGCCGCCGTTTCACCGAGATCCGAATCGTCGGCGGCGGATCGCGCAACCGTCTGCTGCAGCAGTGGACTGCCGACGCGACGGGCCGCACCGTGATCGCGGGGCCGGCGGAAGCGACCGCGCTCGGGAACATCGGGCTCCAGATGATCGCGACCGGCGCGGCTGGCTCGCTGTCGGAGGCCCGCGCGATCATCGACCGATCGTTTCCCGTCGAACGGTTCGAGCCGATCGACGCAGACCGATGGGACCGGGAATACCGGCGTTTTCAACAGTACGTGGAGTATTCCTGTGCCTGATGCGGCGTTGCCGGCGACCAAGTATCTGCAGAATCTCTGGGACGAAGCGGAAGCCATCCGGCTGTCGGATCGCCCACTCGAACTCTTGCGGTATCGCTCCAACCTGCTCGGGGCCGATCTGCGCATCACGAACTTCGGCGGCGGGAACACGAGCTCAAAACTCACGTTGCCGGATCCGCTGAGCGGTGCTCCGGTGCGTGTGCTGGCGGTGAAGGGCAGCGGCGGCGATCTGCGTTCGATCGGGGCTGCGGGCTTTGCGCTGCTGTACCTCGACAAGCTCGAGCAGTTGTTGACGCGCTATCGCGGCGAAGCGCACGAAGATGAGATGGTCGCGCTCTACCCGATGTGCGCATTCGGCGAGAGCAAGGTTGCGGCGTCGATCGACACGCCGCTGCACGCCTTCCTCCCGTTCGATCACGTCGACCACCTCCATCCGGATTGGTGCATCGCGCTGGCGGCGAGCGCCAACGGCGCGACGAAACTCGAAGAGTTCAACGCCCGCTACGGGCGCCGCATCGTCTGGATGCCGTGGCAGCGGCCGGGATTCGAGCTGGGCGTCATGCTGCGGCGCGCGGTCGAAGAACATCCAGGCTGCGACGGGATCCTGCTCGGGAGCCACGGGCTGTTCACGTGGGGACACACCCAGCACGAGTGCTATTTGAACAGCATCAAGACGATCGATCAGATGGGTGAGTTCGTCGAGGATCACGCGCGCGCCTCAGGCCGTCCCCGGTTTGGAGGCGCTCAGGTGACGGCGACAATCGATCGCGATGCGGTGGCGGCGGCGGTGCTGCCTCACCTGCGCGGCGTGGTGTCGTCGAACCGCCGTGCGATTGCGCACTACAACACGTCGGACGCCGCGCTGGCCTTCGCCAATTCGCGCTGGGCCGCCGACTTGTGCCGGATGGGAACGAGCTGTCCGGATCACTTCTTGCGCACCCGCATTTGTCCGATGTTTGTCCCGTGGAATCCGGCAGACGAGGACATGGGCAGGCTCCGGCAGCGGATCGACGAACAGATCGGTCCGTATCGCGACGAGTACGTGAGCTACTACCGATCGTGCGCACAGCCCGATTCACCGGCCTTGCGCGATTCGAACCCTTCGGTCGTCGTGATCCCCGGACTCGGCGTCTTCGGCTTCGGCAAGGACAAACGTGAAGCGCGGATCACCACAGAGTTCTTCGTCAACGCCGTTCACGTGATGGCCGGAGCGACCGCCCTCGAAGACAGCACGACGAAGCTCGACGCCTTGCCGCAGGCGCGCCGCGCCGATCAGGCGAGCGCGTTCACGAGCTTCCACAACTATGTCGCGCTCCCGAGGAGGGAAGCGTTCCGCATCGAATACTGGGCGCTGGAGGAAGCGAAACTGCAGCGGATGCCGCCCGAGCGCGAGTTCAGCCGGAAGATTGCACTCGTCGTCGGCGGCGGAAGCGGCATCGGGCGCGAGGTCGCGCTCCTGCTCGCTCAACGGGGCGCTCACCTCGTCGTCGCGGACCTGAACGCCGCCAATGCCGAGTCGACCTGGGCCGACGCACAGAAGCTGTCGTCACCGGAAACGGGCATGGCCGCGGCGCTTGATCTCTCGTCGCGTGAAAGCATCGATGCTGCGATCCGGGCCGCGGTTCTGGCCTTCGGCGGTATCGACATCGTGATCAACACGGCCGCGATCTATCCCACGCCCGATCCGTCCGCGACCAGCGCGGAACCAGTCTGGGCGAGGACGCTGCACCTCAACGTCACCGGTAATTTCCTGCTGGCCGAGGAAGCGTCGCGCGTGCTGAAGGAACAGAACCTGCCGGCCGCGATGGTTCTCACGAGCTCGGCCAACGCGATCGTTCCCAAGAGCGGCAGCGAAGCCTACGACGTCAGCAAGGCCGCGGTGAACCACCTGATTCGGGAGCTCGCCATCGGGCTCGGCCCCCTGGTGCGCGTGAACGGCATCGCGCCGGCAACCGTGGTCGCGGGATCGTCGATGTTCCCGCGCGATCGCGTCGTCGTTGCATTGAAGAAGTACGCCATCCCGTACGCTGATGATGAGGCGACCGAAGCGCTGCGGTCGAAGCTCGCGGCCTTCTACGCAAAACGGACGATCACGCGGCTGCCGATCCTGCCACAGGACTGCGCGAATGCGATCTGCTGGCTCGCCGGCGATGCGAGCGCGAAGACAACGGGCCACGTGATTCCCGTCGACGGCGGCCTCCCGGACGCGTTCCTGCGCTAGACGGCGTCCCGAGGATGTGGTGCAGGCATTCAGGCCTGCTCGACAACTGCGATAAGAAGAAACCGCGAAGACCGCAGAGAAATTGTTTTTCTCAGCGCACGCCGCGCTCTCCGCGTTTATTTTCGTGAGGTGTCAGCTTTTCACGACGGCACGGAGGCCAGCATGAGCTCGTCATTCGGGTAGATGTGGTTCACGTTGTCGGGCGTCACGAGTTGGTGCTTGACGAACACGGCAGGTGGGACCGCCCGGCGATGCAGGATATCCAGGGCGACGGCGACGATTTCGGCGCCGTACTTCTCCGGAAAGTACGCCACCGATCCGACCATGCGCGTTCCGGGCTCGCGTAGCTCGGCGCGCCCTTCGGGTGAGGCGTTGTGGCCCATGATCGCGCACGCGTCGGTCCTGCCCGCTTCCTGGAACGCTCGTAACGCTCCCAGGGCACTGGGATCGTTGATCGCGCCGACGAGCGATCGGCGCGATTTCGTATAGCGCAGATGACGCCGCATGGCTTCGAAGCTGTCGCCGAGTTTTCCGTCGCCATCCAATTGCGTCTCCTTGCAGTGCTCGAGCTGGGGGAATACTTCCTTCATCCCGACCAGCATTCCGGTCAGCCGCATTTTCGGAAGGCTGCCGGCCCGGGCGAGCGTGATCAACACGATTTCGTCGACATCGCCGTGCCAATGCTGTTTGGCCCACCTCCCGAGGTACCGGCCGCCGATCAGGCCGGCCTCGTAGTTGTTCGCGCCAAAGTAGGTGGCACCGGGATGCGGCACTTCGATCGCGATGAGCGGAATGTTCGCCTCGCGATACTTCGCGCTGACCATGGGCGCGACGTGCTCGTCGGTCTGGAATTCGATGACCAGATCGACCTTCTCGCGCACGAGAATATCGGCGTTGCGCTGCGCGATTTTCGGGCTGTAGCGATTGTCGAGCGAGATGAGCTCGACCCCCTCGGCCGCTGCCGCCCTCTCGAGGCTGAGGGAGACTTCTTTCGAGAACGTGTAGTCGGTGCCCTGCGCCGCATAACCGAGCCTGTAAGGCTTCTGCTTGAACGGCCGCAAAGAGCACCGGTACAGGTTTTCACCGACCTTGTCGACCATTCCGCATCGCTCGAGGGTGTAAAGCAGGCGAAACGCCATGCTCTTGGGCAGTCCGCTTCGGCCCGCGATCTCACGCAGCGGAAGCGCCTCGCCGGAGGAACGAAACGCCGACAGCAGTCGAGATGCGTGAACGACCGACTTCACCAGGTACGGATCCCGTGCAGACTCTTCCCGACTCATGACCGCTCCCTGTTTCCTCGACGGATCGCCTCGTGCTGTCCTACGAATTCGTCGGCGATTCTTGCGCGGCAACCCGTGGGAGCGCCAGCTTTTTGTTTCGCTGAGCAAAACATCACGGATGGGCTTCCATCTCCATCCTCGGGCAACGCCGATGAATCCGGCCGGATCTGATACGCTTTCGGCGGGGTTCCGGCCGTTTGGCCGGTTCGATTCCAGGCCCGAGTTGTTTCAGTCTGCCAAACATAAAGAGTCGCGACGAAAGCGTTTGACTCCGGCCACGGCGCGACCTACAAACGTGCACGATTCATGAGACGAGTCGTCACGTTTGTCGTTCTTGCCGCGCTTACCGTGGCGGCCTTTGCGACGGCCCGGCCGCAGTCCGGACCTCCGTCGAGGGTCGAACTCGAACAAGAACTGGCCAAATACCGGCGCCTCGTGAGCGACTGGGCGGGGTTGACGCGCTACGGCAGCGAGAACAGCGAGCTGGCGCCGCCTGCCGCCGGCGAGCAGCGCGTCGTGTTTCTCGGGGATCAGATTACGGAGCTCTGGGGGCAGGGCGAGTCGAAGTTCTTTCCGGGTAAGCCCTACCTCAATCGCGGGATCGCCGGTCAGACGACGCCGCAGATGCTCGTTCGCTTCCGTCAGGATGTCATCGCGCTCAAGCCGCGCGTCGTCGTGATTCTCGGCGGCACCAACGACTTGACGGGCGTGCTCGGCCCCGGCACCGAGGGCACGATCGGCGATCACATCACCTCGATGACCGAGCTCGCGAAGGCGAACGGCATCCGCGTCGTGCTCGCGTCGGTGACGCCGGTCTGCGACTGTTTCAAGGACCAGACGAGCGTGCGGCCGCAGGGAAAAATCATCGGGCTCAACGGCTGGATCAAGGAGTTCGCGGCGCGCACCGGGGCCGTGTATCTCAACTACTACGGCGCGCTCGCCGAGGGACGTGATTTCCGCATGCCGCTGACCCGCGACGGCCTGCTGCCGAACGACGCGGGATATGCCGTGATGGCGCCGCTTGCCGAACAAGCCATCGCGCAGGCACTGGCTCAGAAGTAGAGACGCAAAGGAGCTGCGGTGATGAGAGAACCCGGCCGTCCTGTCGCCGTTGCCATCGTCCTGGCTCTTGCGGGCGCGAGCGCCGCGCATGCGCAGGGACGAGGCGGCTCCAACTGGACCACGACGAGCAGCGACGCCCAGCGAACCGCGTGGGTGAAGACCGATCCGAGGATTTCCAAAGAGAGCTTTCAGAAGCCTGGCTTCCAGCTGCTCTGGAAGAACAAGCTCGAGAACCAGCCGAGGCAGCTGGAGTCGTTGACGCAGCCGATGCTGCTCTCGAACATCATTTCGTACAAAGGGTTCAAGGCGCTGGCGTTCGTCGGCGGAAGCTCGGACAACGTTTATTCGATCGACTACGACCTGAACAAGATGTTCTGGAAGCGGCATCTGAACACGATGCCGGCCGGACCCGGGACCATCGCTTGTCCAGGGGCGATGACGACGATTACCCGCGCGACACCGCTCGGCCAGACAACGCCACCCGCGGGACGAGGCGCTCCGCCGGCGCCAGGAGGCGGTGGCGGCGGCCGCGGCGGGAACACGAACGTCTACGCGATCTCGAGCGGGGGGCTCCTGCACACTCTGAATCCGCAGACCGGCGACGACATGACGCCGCCCGTCAAGCTCCTGCCGCCGAACGCCAAAGCGGTTGGAGCGGTTCTGATCGACACGACGATGTACGTGGCGACGCGCGACGGCTGCGGATCGACGGCAAACGGCGTGTACGCCATCGACCTGGCGAGCGACTCGAAAGCCACGACGCATTGGGAATCGAAGGGCGGGAGCGTCGCGGGAACCGCGGGCGTCACATTCGGGACCGACGGCAATCTCTACGTGGCAACCGACGGCGGCGCTCCCGGTTCCAACGACGCCAACGCGATCGTCGCGCTCGATCCGAAGACGCTGGCGGCCAGGGACTGGTTTTCGGCGGGTTCGACCCCGTTCACGACGTCTCCCGTCGCCTTCACGTACAAAGGCAAGGATCTGATCGTCGCGGCGAACGCCGACGGCAGGTTGTATGTGCTCGATGCCGCGTCGCTCGGAGGAGCAGATCATCGAACGCCGTTGTCGAAGACGGCACCGTATTCAGCCGGCGCCGCTGACTTTGCCGCAGGAGCGCTGGCGACGTCGGAAAACGCAGACGGATCGCGCTGGGTGTTCGCGGCGGCCGCCGGACCGCCGGGCGCGGGCACCAACGCCGGTTCCGCCAACGGCGCGATCACCAACGGAGCCGTCGTCGCTTACAAGCTCGTCGAGCAGAATGGGTCGCTGAGTCTGCAGGCTGTCTGGACGTCGCGCGACATGCTGTCGCCCGCGCCGCCGGCCGTCGTCAACGGGATCGTGTTCGCGATCTCGACCGGTGAATTCCGGTCCGCCGACGTGCAACTCACCGCGGCGCAGCGGGCGCAGCGTGCCAAGCCGGCCGTGCTGTACGCGCTCGATGCCGCGACCGGCAAAGAGCTGTGGTCGAGCGGCAACACCATTTCTTCGTTCGTGCGTGGAGTGGGACCGTCGGCGGGCGATGGGCAGGTCTACGTCGTCACTTATGACGGCACCGTTTACGCATTCGGTATCCCACTGGAGCACTAGGGGACTTCCATGAAAATCATCGTCTTTTGCGCGTCGGTCAGCTTGTGCTGCGCTGCCGGTTGGGTCGTGCGCGACGTACCTGTGGCCGCGCAGAGTGGCCGGCCCGCACCGATCGACTGGGTCACCGACGGCAACGACAACCAGCGTACGGGCTGGCAGCGAAACGAAACGATCCTCACCAAGAAAAACGTCAAGAACCTGAAGGTCCTCTGGAAGATTCAAACGGGGAACCAGGTACGCGCGCTGCATTCGCTCATGCCGGTCTTGATCATCGGCCGCCTGAACACGTCGAATGGCGTGCGCGAGGTGGGGATTGTCAACGGCATCTCCGACAACCTCTACGCCTTCGACGTCGAGTCGGGGACCATCCTGTGGCAGAAGCACTGGAACTACACGCCGCCACCGGGGTCGGGCCCGCAGACGGTCAGCACCAATCCCGATCCGGCGCACCTTGGTTTTCTACGGCCTGGCGGAAGCAGCGACACGCCGGTCATCGGTCCGGCGGACGCGCAAGGGCGGCGGCCGGTGTACTTCGTGACCGGCGACGGCATGCTCCACACCATCAACGCGGCTGACGGCAGTGATCTGGTGCCTCCCTACATGTTCCACATCGGCAAAGGCTGGTCGCTCAACCTGGTCGGCAACGTGCTCTGGATGGCGAACACCTATGCCGGCATCAGCATCGCGGCCGTTCGCGTCGACGATCCCAGCCACAAGGTGATGACGTTCAATGCCGGAAGCGGCGGTGCGTGGGGCCGTCGCGGCGCTGCGATCGACTCGAGCGGGACCGCGTGGTTCACTACCGGCGACGGCGTTTACGACCTCACCTCCGATCCGCCGCGCTACGGCAACAGCGTGGTCGGCGTCCACATCGTGGGCGACGAGCTGAAGTTGAAGAGCTACTTCACACCTAAGAACTGGGAATGGCTGCGTAAACGCGATCTCGATCCGAACAATACGCCGACGGTGTTCACGTACAAAGGGCGCGAGCTGATCGCCGCATCCGGCAAGGAGTGCCGGATGTTCCTGCTCGACCCCCAGTCGGCAGGCGGCGCCGACAACCAGACCCCGCTCTACAAGAGCGATCTGTTCTGCAACGAGGAGGTCGACTTCCAGGACGCCGGCAGCTGGGGCGCGCTGTCGACGTGGGAGGATCAGGTCGGCAATCGCTGGATCCTCGCGCCGTTCTGGGGGCCCGTCCACTCGAAGTTCAAGTTCGAGATCACACATGGTCCGGTCATGGCCGGTGGGGTCGGCGGTTTCAGGCTGCGCGAACGGAACGGCAAGTACGACCTGACGCCGGTCTGGGTTTCCGCCGACATGAAGCGGGGCGAGCCCGTCGTGATCGCCAACGGAATGGTCTTCGGCTACGGCAGCGGCGAGGAAACGAAGCAGTCGTGGCCCGACATCGGCCTGAACTTCGACTCGTCAATCCGAGCGGCGAAATCCACGCACGCCACGTTGTACGTGGTCGACGGCCTGACCGGTGACGAGTTGTACAACAGCGGCGATCAGATCACCTCGTTCAACCACTTCAACGGGCTGACCGTCGTCAACGGACGCGTGTACATCGGAACCTACGACGGCACGCTGTACTGCTTCGGCCTCGAGGACACGCAACGGACCCAGTAGAGGCAGATTCCGTTCTGTCTCTCGCAACGTCAACGATTGCGAACAACCTGGTCCAATGGCTTGGATGCGTGACTTTCCAACGAATTGTCCCAAGTTCCGTGATCTTTGACCGTCGCAACCGTTTCGCAGGACCAAACGGAGGACATCCGACGAAAAAGTTTTGACTGCGATCCAGCCGGGGCTTACAAGTGCGCTCACATGTTCTGACAGGAGGCACTATGAGGCGCAGGCTGGGAAGCGTGATGCTCTTCGCCGTGTTGTTTCTGGCTGCTGGAGCGCGCGCGCAGGAGTCGGCTTCCTCCGGCATCGTCGGGCAGGTCGTCGACAGCACCAAGGGCGCGATGCCCGGTGCGACCGTCACGGTGATCAACACCGGCACCAACGCGCAGCGCGTGGTGACCACTGACGGCGAAGGCCGTTTTTCGATCCCCAACCTGCCGCCCGCGACCTACACGGTCCGCGTGGAACTTTCCGGCTTCTCGACGTCAGAGGTCAAGGGACTGATTCTCCGGAACGGAGAGGTGGCTCGGCCGACCATTCAACTGGGCCTCGCCAACGTCTCGGAAAACGTAACCGTCGTCGGTCTGTCCCCGCTCCTCCAGACCACCAACGCGTCGGTGAGCCAGACCATCAATCAGAAGCAGATCGAAGACCTGCCGGTCGCCGGCAGGGGACTGTTGTCGTTCGCGTCCTTGTCCGCGGGCGTGACGCCGCAGGCGTTCAATCGAGGGACGCAGTTTGGCGCCGCGGGCAGCAGCCGCAGCCAGTACGTCACGGTGGAAGGCGGCCGCGACAGCTCGACGAACTACGCGATCGACGGCGTGTACGTCCGCTCGCTGCGATTCAACAATCTGTCGCTCAACCCTCCGCTCGATGCCGTGCAGGAGGTCAACGTCCTTCGAAACTCGTTCAGCACGGAATACGGCCAGGGACAGGCGGTCGTGTCGATCGTGACCAAGTCCGGCTCGAACCAGTTCACCGGCTCGGCGTACGACTACGTGCGCAACGAAAGCACGGAGTCGGCCAACTACTTCGGACAGAAGCCTGGCGATCGGACGCAGGCTGGTGCGACGTTCGGCCTGCCGATCAAGAAGGATCGGATCTTCGCGTTCGGCGGCTACGAGGGGTTGAGGGCCACGGCCGGCAAGACATTGTTCGCGGCCGTTCCGAACCCCACGCAGTTGAGCGGTAATTTCTCGGGGCTCGCGACGCCGATCGTCGACCCGCTGACCGGGCTGGCGTTTCCCGGCAACGTGGTTCCGGCCAGCCGCTTCTCGAACTTCGCGAAAATACTCGGGCCGACCATTCCCGCGCCAAACAACACGGGCTCGAACAACTACAGGACGGTGAGCAATTTCTCCGACGATGCGGACACCGCGACGGGACGGGCCGATGAGGTCATGCCGTCACACAATCTCTTCCAGCGGTTCATGTACTACAAGGGCTCGCAGCTGAACCCGAGCGTCTTCAGCTACACGAACCTGCCGCAGGAAGGCCGCAACTTTGCGGCGGGCGACACGTGGGTCGTGTCGCCGCGCATCGTCAACGAGATCAGGTTCGGCTACAACTACGCCTACCACCTGAACTCGCCGATCAGTCTCGACAATCGCAACTGGGTCGGTGACATCGGTCTGAAAAATCTCGCGGGCGGCACCGATCCGATCGACTACGGACGTCCCGGCTACACGATGACCGGCTTTACCGGCGGCGGGGAAGGCGGCATCACGCAAGGCGCGACCGAGAACATCTTCAGCGTGTCCAATGCCACGAGCTGGGTGAAGAACCATCACAACATCCGATTCGGGATCCAGGCGCAGTTCCGCAAGTACGATCAGCTGACCGAGGTTCCGCCTCGCGGCGGCTTCACCTTCAACGGCCAGTTCACGGGGAGCCCGGTTGCCGACTTCCTGCTCGGGTACTGTTCGACTTGCACCGGCGCGTTCGGGAGCTCTCGTTCGAATTACTCGTCCCCGACATTCGCGCCGTTCATCGACGACAACTGGCAGGTGTCGTCGAACCTGACGCTGCAGCTGGGACTTCGGTGGGAGTATCTCGGCCCGTGGCACGAGAAGAACGATCAGGAAGGGTCGTTCGACGTCGCGACCGGCAAGATCGCCTATCACGTCGTGCCGACGAATCTGCCCGCGAAGCTCGTTCCGCTGATCATCAATCAGAACGACTACTTCCCTTCGGGCATCCTGCAGAAGGACCTGAACAACTTCGGCCCGCGCGTTGGCGTCGTCTATAGCGCCACCGATACCACGGTGATCAGGACCGGGTTCGGCGTCTACTACGACAATCTCAATCTGAACGAGCTCCAGTTCTCCAGGCTCGTTCCGCCGTTCTACGGCCAGTACTCGCTGCAACCCACGCGGACCGATCTGCGCTTCAACGCCGACACGTTGTTCCCCGACTTGAACAACATCCCGGAGTTTCCCGCACCGTTCTCGATGGACCCGGACAACCGGACAGCCTACACGGTGCAGTGGAACGGCAACGTGCAGCACTCGTTCGGCAAGAGCTACCTGTTCGAGGTTGCGTACACGGGAAGCCACAGCTACAACGAGCACAAGCGCTACAACGTCAACCAGGCGCAGCCCGGCACGACGCCGATCGTGACCCGCGTGCCGTACCCGGCATTCCAGTCGGCGATTCTGTATTCGTCCGACGCCGGGTGGGCCGAATTCAACGGGCTGACCTTCCGTCTCGACAAGCGGTATACCGATGGATTCTTCTTCCTCGGCAGCTATCAACTGTCGAAGAGCACCGACAACGGCTCCGGTGAAATCGAGGCCAACGACACCGCGTTCGCATGGGATCTGAACGCCGAGAAGGGATACGCGCGCTACGATCAACGGCACCGCGTGTCGGCGAGCTTCGGCTACGAGCTGCCATTCGGTCCCGGCAAGCCGTGGCTGTCGAGCGGAGGTGCCGCCGCATACGTGTTTGGTGGTTGGCAGGTTCAGAGCATCATGCGCTTCGCATCGGGGTTCCCGTTTACGGTCTCCTCGACCAACGTCTGCCAATGCGGATCGTTCGTGCCCCAGCGCGTGAACGTGGTGACACCAGGCAATCTCGGGCAGCTCGACAATCCAACGCCCGACCGTTGGTTCGATATCTCGGCGTACTCCGTGCCGGCCCTCGGGACACAAGGCACCGCCGGCCGGAACACCGTGCGCGGGCCAGGCACGCAGCTGGTCAACCTGTCGTTCAGCAAGCGGTTTCCGGTCAGCCGCGCACGCGTCGAGTTCCGCGCGGAGATTTTCAATCTCCTGAACCACAACAACTTCGGCACGCCCGACGGCAACATCTCGAACGCGACCGCGGGCACGATTACGACGGCCGACGATGGACGGGCGACGCAGTTCGGGCTGCGCCTGGCCTGGTAGCGTTGCGCGCAGCACGCCTGGACGGAACGCAGGGACCGCGACGGCACACGCACGAGGGCGTCTCGGCGGGTCTCGCGGCCTTTGCGTTCCGGCGCATCCTGCGCCCCGTGCGGGCTCCGAATTCCGTTATCATCCAGCCGCGTTGACACCGCTCCTCCTCTCGGCGTCCTCCATCTCCAAGTCGTTCGAGGGCGTCAGCGCGCTGCGCCGCGTGTCGTTCGACCTGCGGGAAGGAGAGGTGCACGCGCTCGTCGGGGAGAACGGCGCCGGAAAATCGACGTTCATCAAGATCGTGAGCGGCGCCGAGCAGCCCGACGAGGGCAGCCTCGTGGTGTGTGGACGATCGATCCCGCACATGACGCCCGCCCTGGCGCGATCGCTTGGAATCGCCGTCATCTACCAGCAGCCGTCGCTGTTTCCGCATCTCACGGTCGCCGAGAATCTCGCGCTGGCGCTCGAGTCGGGAAGCGTCTGGCGGCGTGTCGACTGGGCCGCACGCCATCGCCGGGCGCTCGAACTGCTCGAGGGCACCGGTGCGGCGATCGATCCGCAGCGGCTCGCCGGCACGCTCAGCATGCCCGAGCAGCAGATCGTCGAGATCGCCAAGGCTATCGGCGCGGACGCGAAGATCGTCATCATGGACGAGCCGACCGCCTCGCTGATGGACCACGAGGTCGAGCGCCTCTTCAGCGTCATCGGCATGCTGCGCGCCCAGAGCGGCGGTGTCATCTACATCTCCCATCGTCTCGAAGAACTGTTTGCCGTCAGCGATCGGATCACCGTGCTCCGGGACGGCGAAACGATCGTGACGTGCGACACCACGGCCATCGATCGGCCCACGCTCATTCAGACGATGGTCGGTCGTGCGATGGCCGAGAGCGCGGCATGGCAGCCGCGAGCGGCGGGTGACGTCGCGCTCGAGCTCCGTGGGGTCTCGAACCGTTCCCTCGGTATCCACGACGTGTCGCTCCACGTGCGCCGCGGTGAAGTCCTGGGTGTCGCAGGCCTTGTCGGATCGGGACGGACGGAGCTGGCGGAAACACTCTTCGGCCTGGAGCCCGCCGATGAGGACCGGGGCGAGATTCTCGTTCACGGTGCGCCCGTTCGTATCGACTCGCCGTCGAAAGCGGTCAGCCTCGGCATCGGCTACGTGCCGGAAGATCGTCGTCAGCACGGCGTGGTGCTGGAGATGCCCATCGCGTCCAATGCCAGCCTCGCGAGTCTCGAAGCGGTGTCGTCGCGCGGTTTGATCGATCGAGCCGCCGAGCGGCAATCGGCGCAGGGTTACGTCGACCGCCTCCGCATCAAGGCGCCGTCCACGTCGGTCGAGGTCGGCACGCTCTCCGGCGGCAACCAGCAGAAGGTGGCGCTGGCCCGCTGGCTGTCCATCGAACCTGGCATCCTGATTCTCGACGAGCCGACGCAGGGCGTCGATGTCGGCGCCAAGGCCGAGATCCACGCGCTCATTCAGGAGCTCGCCGGCCGCGGGATCGCCATCGTCATGATTTCGTCCGAGCTGCCCGAGGTGCTGGCGATGAGCGATCGCATCGCCGTGATGCATGCCGGCACACTCAGCGGCGTGTTGTCGCGAGACGAAGCGACGCAGGACCGGATCCTGGCGCTCGCGCTGGAGCGCAGCCCGGAGGGAGCCCGGTAGTGGCTGCGTTCAAAGGCCACGCTCGTGAGGCGTCGATCGCGTACGCCATCGCGGCGCTGGCGCTCGTCCTCGCGGTCGCCGCGCCGGGCTATTTCTCAGCCGAGAACCTCAGCGATCTGTTTCTCGCGAACCTTCCGGTGCTGCTCGTCGCCATCGGGATGACGCTGGTGGTGATCGCAGGAGAGATCGACATCTCCGTCGGGGCGACGTTCGCCATCTGCGGCGTCGTCGCCGGCGCGCTGGCGAAGGCTGGAGCGCCGGTGCTGCTCGCGTGCGCGGCCGCCTGTCTTCTGGGCGCGATCTTCGGCGCGTTGAACGGCGCACTCGTCGCGTACGTCGGCATTCCGTCGATCGTCGTCACGCTGGCGACGATGACCGCGTTGCGCGATGCGCTTCGGTGGACGACCGAGGGGGCGTGGGTGCAGGACCTGCCGCCCGCGTTTCAGTGGATGGGGTTGACCCAGCGTCAGTTTCCGTATGTCGTGACGGCCGTCACCGTCCTGCTCACCGTGGCCGCAGCCTGGAGCCTCCGTCACCTTGCGGCCGGTCGGGCGATCTACGCGACCGGTTCGAATCAGCTCGCTGCCAGGCTCGCCGGCCTCAACACGTCGGCGCTGAAGTGCATGACCTTCTCGACGCTCGGAGCGCTCACCGGCCTTGCGGCGGTACTCAACGCCGTGCGATTCAATCAGATTCCGAGCAACGCCGGTATCGGTCTCGAGATGAAGGTGATTGCCGCGGTCGTCGTCGGCGGCGCGTCGGTGACGGGTGGAACGGGCACCCTGCTGGGCACCGTCCTCGGCGTGGTGCTGCTGGCCGCGATTGGGCCGGCGCTCACGTATCTTTCGGTGAGCGCGTACTGGGAGCGTGCCCTGCAAGGCGCGATCATCCTGGCTGCTGTAGCGGCCGACGGTCTCAGTCATCCGCTGTTCAAGCGCGTCGCCGGCACGCTCCAGCCGTCAGGCGGCGGACGCGGGCGCCGTGCGCGAGGCGCGGCTTAGCGTGCAGTCGTGGCGCCGGCGTTGGTTTCCGAACGGCGAATGGGTGCTGCTCCTCGTACTCGTCGCCGAGATCGGTTTCTTCTCCGTGCTCGCGCCGAATTTCCTGACCGTCGGAAATTTCTTCGAGATCACCAGGTTCAGCGCGGAGCTCGGCCTCCTGGCGGTGGCGTTGACTCCGGTGATCGTGGCCGGCGGCATCGATCTGTCGGTCGGCGCCATGATGGGGCTCGCGGCGGTCAGTCTCGGCGCGGCCCATCAGACCTGGCATCTGCCACTGCCGGTGGCGGCCGCGTTCGCGCTCCTGGTCGGTGTCGCGGGCGGGTCGCTGAACGCATGGCTCATCGCGCGCCTCGGGCTGCCGGCGCTGATCGTCACGCTCGGTACGCTCTCGTTGTTTCGGGGTGTCGCGGAAGGGATGACGCAGGCCGCCGTCAACTACACCGGGTTTCCCGAACGGTTTCTGTTCCTCGGCCAGGGGTACCTCGGACGAGTGGTTCCGGCACAGTTGCCCATCTTTGTGGCGATCGTCGCGGCCTATGTCGTACTGCTGCACCGATCCGTCGTGGGGCGCGCGCTCTACGCGATTGGATTCACTCCGGAGGGTGCGCGGTACGCCGCCTTGCCGGTCGCGCGGCGCGTGGGTCTCGTCTACGTGCTCTCCGGGCTGATGTCGAGCGTCGCGGCGATCATCTACGTGGCGCACCTGGGGCAGGCCAGATCCGACGCGGGGACTGGATACGAGCTGGACGCGATCACCGCGGTGGTACTCGGCGGCACGTCGGTATTCGGCGGACGGGGTACGATCGGCGGCACGCTGCTGGGTCTGTTTGCGCTGGCGGTCCTGCAAACCGGGCTGCACCTCGCCGCGTGGCCGGCGGAGCTGACCGGCGTCCTGACCGGCGTGCTGCTGCTCGCGACCATCGCGGCGGATCGGCACATCCGCCGGCGACCGCCCGTTCGCGCGTTCGTTGAGGAGGAACTGCAGGTGAAGAACAGTCAGGTTGCGATTCTTTGCGCGACGATCGTTGCCGGTTCGCTGATCGTCGCCGGCACGAACGTCTGGCTGATCCGATCGGTGGGCGCAGGGCCGCGTGCCTCGGGGGGCCTGCAGCCTTCGCCCACAGCGCCGCACCGCCTGGTGGTCGCGGTGATGCCGAAGGCGAAGGGCGATCCGTACTTTGTCAGCTGCCGCGCCGGCGCGGAAGAAGCCGCGCGAGAGCTGGACGTCGATCTCGTGTGGGACGGCCCGACGAGCCTCGATGCCGCGAAGCAGAACGAGCTCGTCGAGAACTGGATCACGCGCAAGGTGGACGCCATTGCGGTGGCGGTCGAGAACCGAGGCGGGATCTCCAGTGTGCTGCGTAAGGCGCGCGACCGGGGCATCCGCGTCGTGACATGGGACGCGGACGCGGAGTCCGACGCGCGAGATTTCTTCGTCAACCAGGCGACGGCCGAAGGCATCGCCAACGCGCTGACCGATGAAGCGTCGCGGCTGCTCGGTGGAACCGGCGAATTCGCGATCATCACGGGTGCGCTCAGCGCCGCGAACCAGAACGAGTGGATCTCGTTCATCAGGAAGCGGCTCGCCGACAAGCATCCCGGGCTCAAGCTGGCGACGATCCGCCCGAGCGACGACGACCGCGACAAGGCGTTCGCGGAGACGCAGACGCTCCTCAAGGTGTACCCGTCAGTAAAGCTGATGATGGCGATCTCGGCGCCGGCCGTGCCCGGCGCCGCGGAGGCCGTACGTCAGGCGGGCCGCACGGACGTTCGCGTGATCGGGCTGTCGCTGCCGAACATCAACAAGCCGTACGTCCACGACGGCGTGGTGCAGACCGTCGTGCTCTGGAATACGCGCGATCTGGGCTACCTCGCCGTCTACGCGAGCGCTCTCGTCGCTGAGAACAAGCTGGCGCCGGGCGCGCGCTCGCTGACGGCCGGACGCCTCGGCCAGATCGAGGTTCGCGACAGTCAGATCATCCTGGGCGCTCCGATGCTGTTCAACAAGGGGAACATCGATCGGTTCGACTTCTAGGAAGAGGGTGTCTCCATGACCGATCACTCCATCGCCGGCGGGTATGCGCTGGCCCGGCAGCGGTATGCGGACCTTGGCGTCGACACCGAGGCGGCGCTTCGGCGGCTTGCGAGCGTCGCCATCTCGCTCCATTGCTGGCAGGGAGACGATGTGTCGGGATTCGAGAATCCTGACGGCCAGCTCGGCGGAGGCATCGCCGCCACCGGCAACTATCCGGGCAAAGCACGCACGCCCGACGAGCTCCGCCGCGACGCCGCAAAAGCGTTCTCCCTGATCCCCGGGACGCATCGCTTCAACCTCCACGCGTTCTACGGTGAGTTCGGCGGACGACGCGTGGATCGCGACGAGATCGGTCCTGAGCACTTCGTGGGATGGATCGAGTGGGCGAAGTCGCTCGGGATTGGCCTGGACTTCAACCCCACGCTGTTTTCGCATCCAAAGGCGGCCGACAACTTCACCCTGTCGCATGCGGACCAGTCGATCCGATCGTTCTGGATCCGACATGCCGCCGCCTGCCGCCGCGTCGGCGCGGAGATGGGCAGGGCGCTTCGAACGCCATGCGTGGTCAACCTGTGGATTCCGGACGGGATGAAGGACACGCCAGTCGATCGCGTGGGACCAAGGCAGCGGCTCTCCGAGTCGCTCGACGCTGTGTTCCAGGAAAAGCTGGATCCGGCCTTCGTCCTCGATGCCGTCGAAGGCAAGCTGTTCGGTCTCGGCTGCGAGAGCTACACCGTGGGATCGCACGAGTTCTACCTGGCGTACGCGTTGTCGCGGAAGATCCTCTACACGCTGGATACCGGCCACTATCACCCGACGGAAACCATCACCGACAAGATCAGCGCGGTGCTGATGTTCCTCCCGGAAATACTGCTGCACGTCAGCCGCGGCGTGCGGTGGGACAGCGATCACGTCGTGACCCTCGGCGACGATCTCGAGGCCATCGGTCAGGAGCTCGTCCGCGGAGGTTTTCTGTCGCGCACGCACATCGGGCTGGACTACTTCGACGCCAGCATCAATCGCGTGGCGGCGTGGGTGATTGGCACGCGCAACACGCTCAAAGCGCTGCTCAAGGCCATGCTCGAACCGACGCCCCTGCTTCGCGAGCGAGAGGAGCGCGGCGACTACACGGCCCGGCTCGCACTGCAGGAAGAGATCAAGGCGCTGCCGTGGGGTCCCGTGTGGGAGTACTACTGCGCGAACGCCGGCGTGCCTGTGGGACAGGCATGGCTCGATGACGTGCGGGCGTACGAGCACAGCGTGCTGTCGGTGCGCGTGTGAACAGGACGCTGGTTCGAATCGGCGCAGCGCCACTGCTGGCGGCGTTGATGCTCACCGCGCACGGCAGCGCGCGGCTTCGACCAGGGCCCGGTGAGGCGGGCCTGCAGCCGCGCGTTACGGATCCCGGCATCACCGAGGTCCAGCGGCTCTTCGCCGATCCGCCGGCCGACAGCCGGATCATGATGCGCTGGTGGTGGTTCGGCCCTTCCGCCACCCGCGAGGAGCTCGACGCCGAGATGCGCCGCATGAAAGAGGGTGGCATCGGCGGTTTCGAGGTCGCCGCGGTCTATCCCCTGGCGGTCGACGATCCGGCGCGCGGCTTTCGCAACTATTCGTACCTGGGGTTCGAGTTCCTCGATCGCATCGCCTATACGTCGCGCCGGGCGCGAGAGCTGGGGCTGCGGATGGATCTCACGATCGGCAGCGGCTGGTCGTATGGAGGACCCTACATCACGCCTGAGCTCGCCGCGACACGTCTGCGGTCTGAACGGCGCGAAATCGCCCCAGACGTTGTCAGCATCGAGCGACCGGCTCCGTTCGAACACGATCGGCTGATCGCAGCGTTCATCGCGCCAGGTTCGACGCAGGAAGCCGATCCCGCGTCGTTTCGCGAGCTGACGATTCCGGAGACAGGACGGATCGCCCTGCCGCCAGGACGCGGTCCCCGCGTCGTGTTGTTGTACTTTTCGGGGCAGACCGGACAGATCGTGAAGCGAGCCGCCATGGGCGCGGACGGCTACGTGCTCGATCACTACAACCGAGAGGCGATCGAGACGCATCTGCGCGAGGCGGGCGACAAGATGCTCGCCGCGGCTGAAGCGGGCAGCATCGACTCGATCTTCTGCGACAGCCTCGAGGTGTACGACGGCGACTGGACGAAGGATTTGTTCGACGAGTTCCGGAAACGGCGAGGCTACGATCTCCGTCCGCTGCTGCCCGTTGCGGAACTCGGCGCCGGCGATCGCGCCGACACGATTCGGCGCGACTACGGCCGAACGCTGACCGAGTTGTTCGAAGCGCGCTTTCTCGCCCCGATGCACGAGTGGGCGTCGAAACATGGCGTCAAGTTTCGCATCCAGAACTACGGCATGCCGCCGGCGTCGCTCGCCAGCTATCGCCACGCCGACATCTTCGACGGCGAGGGCTTCGAATGGCGCACGCTGTCGGCGACGCGCTGGGCCTCGTCGGCGTCGCACCTCTTTGCCCGGCCGGTCACCTCGTCGGAAACATGGACGTGGCTCCATTCGCCGGCGTTCCGCGCCACGCCGCTCGATCTGAAAGCGGAAGCCGACCAGCACTTTCTTGCCGGTATCAACCAGTTGATCGGTCACGGTTGGCCGTACTCGCCGCCGGAGGCGCGATCGCCCGGCTGGATGTTCTACGCGGCCGGCGCTTACACCGACAAGAACCCATGGTGGCCGGTGATGCCCGACACGGCGCGCTACCTTCAGCGGGTGAGCTACCTGTTGCGTCAAGGCGAGCCGGTTGCCGACGTTGCGCTCTATGCGCCCACCGAGGACGCGTGGTCGGAGTTCAGGCCGTCCAATCCGCGCTATCTGAACCTGTTCAACGACATTCACGACCTGATCGGTCCGAAGACGATTCCGGCGATCCTCGACGCCGGCCACGCGCTCGATGTTATCGATGAGGGAACGCTCGCAGAGGCGCGCGCTCGAAAGTACCGGCTGATCGTGTTGCCCGGTGTGAAGAGAGTGTCAGAAGCGGCGAGGCGCGGGCTCGCCGAGTACGTGGCCGCAGGCGGCAAGCTGATCGCGACGCTGCGGAAGCCGGAGGGAGATTGGCCGTCGCTCCAGGTCGTTCGCGAAGACGAATTGCGCGCGCACCTCACCGACGCGTTGACGCCCGATCTCTCGCTGACGCCTGAGACACCCGCCATCGGTTTCGTTCATCGTCGCGTATCGAGCGCCGACATTTATTTTCTCGCGAATACGAGCAACGTCCGCCGAGCCGTCCGCGCCCGCTTCGGCAGCGAGTCGCCGCATATCGAGCTGTGGAATCCGATGACAGGTGCCGTCGAGCGGCTCGAGTCGTCTGGCAGTGGCGTGGCGCTGACGTTCGAACCTCACGGCTCCCAGGTGATCGTCTTCCGGAAGGAGAGCAGTTCCGCGGCGCTCGCAGGAGCCGTCCGTCGCGAACGCGACTCGATCGAGTTGAAATCCGGCTGGACGTTTACCGTCGGGACGACCAGGTATGAGGGCACGGTCGCGCTGCCACACTCGTGGGCCGATGACGAACGCACGCGGTACTTCTCGGGCACGGCGATCTACCGGCGCTCTATCGATGTGCCTGCGGCGTTCCGCGCGCCTGGCGGACGCGTGTTCCTGGACTTCGGCGCGGGGCAGCCGGTGGAACGCGAGGCGTTGCCAGGCGGAACGATGAGAGGGAATTCGTTTGCCGCGCTGATCGCGCCGCCGATCCGCGAGGCCGCGACGGTGTTCGTGAACGATCGGCGTGCGGGCAGCATCTGGGCGCCGCCGTATCGCGTGGACGTCACCGATCTGCTGCGCGCCGGTGTGAACGACATCCGGATCGAGGTCTACAACACGGCGATCAATCAGATGGCGGAAGGCGGACGATTGCCGGACGTGGCGGCCGTGACGGAACGATACGGCCAGCGATTCCGGCTGCAGGATCTCGATGACCTCAAACCGATTCCGTCAGGAATTCTGTCAGTTCCTCGTCTTGTCGTAGAGCGTTGACGCGCAAGGTCCGGCTAAAGCCGGACACTACCGACACAAATTCCGGTGGTGTCCGCCTTCAGGCGGACCTTACCGGCACCGCAACATCGGTAGTGTCCGCCTTCAGGCGGACCTTACCGAAACGCGTTCCGCAGAAGCGCGATCGCCGGCGGCGCGTCACCCGGCAGATCCTTGGTGGACGCCTCGACGCTGATTCGTCCGCGGTAGCCGATCGTCCGCAGCGCCGCGAAGAACGGCTGGTAGTCGTACTCCTGTGCCGTTCGCGGGAAGACGCGGCCCTCCGGGTTCGCCATGTGCAGGTGCCGGATGTGATCCCTCGCGCGAAGGATGATCGCCGGATCTTCCTTCACGCTCGCCAGGTGATAGAAGTCGACCATCAGCTGGAAATTCGGATCGCCGATCGCGTTCACGAGGTCGAGCCCTTCGGCCGCGGAGTTGATGATGTTCGTCTCCTGCGGCCGCAACGGCTCGACGGCAACCGTGATGCCGCGGGCCCTGGCTTCGGGCGCGATGCGACGGCCGAACTCGACGAGCTGCTGGAACGCCTGATCCTTCGGGAATCCTTCCGGCACCTGGCGGGCACCGCCGCTTCCGAAGACGACAATCGTGATGCCGATCTGCTGCAGCCGCGCAAAGGCTTTTTTCACGTAGGCCATCTGCTGATCGCGATCGATGGCGGGGCCGGTCACCTTGAGTGCGGCAGGCAGGAACAGGTTCGAGGCTGGCACCGGCACGCCGACCTGGCGTATCCGTTCCAGCGCCCGATCGAAATCCGAGTCGGACAGGCCGGCGATTTCCGAGGTGGACAACTCGACGTAATCGAACCCCGCGGCTTTAGCCGCTTCGAGGTTCGCCAGCGGCGTGCAGTACCCGACCTGAATCGGCCGGTTCTGGGCCGTGGCCTGCAGGACCGCCAGGCTGAGCAGCGCGAGAACCACGAAGTTGTGCGTCTTCATCAGTGGCCGGATAGGGTAGCATCCCGCGCATGCGCTCGATCGTGTCCTGCGTGTTGTTCCTCCTGGCGCCGCTCGTGGCCCATGCGCAAACCGTGTCCTATACGGTTTCGGTTCCCAAGCCCACGTCCAGCCTGCTCCATGTCGTGATGGACATCCGCGGTGTCCAGGGCGCGAGCGCCGACATCGCGATGCCGGCCTGGTCGCCTGGCTCGTACAACATGCATTGGGCCGCGAAGAACGTCGAGGCGCTGTCGGTGCAGGATGGCAGCGGCCGCCGGCTCGCCGCGGCGATGGTCGACACGAGCGTCTGGCGGATCAAGCCGGCCGCTTCGTCGATGCGCGTGAGCTACGACGTGTACATGGGGACCGCGACGGTCAACGACACGCACGCAAGCATCATCGGCACGCGGTCGCTGATGTACCTGATTGGACGTCCGCCGTATCCGGCGCCGGGCGCGCTGGCCGTGACCGTCGAGGCGCCGTCCGGCTGGACGATCGTCACCGGTCTCGACGAAGTGCGGCCGGGCGTGTTCACCGCACCCGACTACGACACGCTCGTGGACGCGCCGATCGAAGTGAGTCCGAATCTGGAGATCCTCACGTTCGAGGAAGACAAAGCGACTTATCAAATCGTCATCCATGCGCGGCACAACTACGACATCGCTCGCCTGCGGGAGGATGTCCGGAAAATCGTCGCGGAGGAAGCACGACTGATGGGCGGCGCGCCGTACAAGCGCTACGTCTTCTTCTTTCACGGGAC
>DASSGK010000057.1:0-8329 GCA_035693505.1 Vicinamibacterales bacterium | reverse complement strand
CTTCGCCAAATTCCCGAGTGCCGAGCCCCGGCCGGATCGGTGGGACGAGGACGCGATGAACTTCGGCCCCAACCGCATCGTGAAAGGCTGGGAGATGACGGCGGCCGGATACACCGCCGTCTGGTCGACCGGCAACACGCGCGCGGAGCTGTGGGACGCGATGTTGCGCCGCGAGACGTACGCGACGAGCGGTCCGCGCATGATCGTCAGGTTCTTCGGTGGCTACGACTTCACCCAGGCTGACGCCACGCGCACGCCGGCGGTGTCCGGCTACGCGAAAGGTGTGCCGATGGGCGCCGATCTTCCCGCGGCGCCGGCCGGCAAGGCGCCGACGTTCCTCGTCGCCGCGCTCAAAGACCGGTACAGCGGCAACCTCGATCGCATCCAGATCATCAAGGGATGGCTGGGCAAGGATGGTAGGCCACAGGAGAAGATCTACGACGTGGTCTGGGGCAACAAGGACCGGCGCACGATCGTCAACGGCAAGCTGACCCCGGTTGGGAACACTGTGGATGTCGCCACCGCCACGTGGGCCAACACCATCGGCGATCCGGAACTCGTCACCGTGTGGAAGGACCCGGACTTCGATCCGTCGGTCCGCGCGGTCTACTACGCGCGCATCCTCGAAATCCCGACGCCGCGCTGGACCGCCTACGACGCGGCGTACTTCAAGATCAAGATCACGGACCCGAAGGTGCCGATGACGACGCAGGAGCGCGCGTTCACGTCGCCCATCTGGTATTCGCCGAAATAAGAGGGCGTTTGCGCATTCGAACATTTCTCGGCGAGCCGATGCTGCACTTCCTGCTGATCGGCATCGCGCTCTTCGGCGCCTATCGATGGTCCTCGCCCCGCGATTCCGGCGGACGCATCGTCATCACCCAGGGAGTGATCGGCGATCTGGTGACTCAACATGTGGCGGCGAAAGGCCGCGAGCCGTCCACGAGCGAGTTGAACCACCTGATCGAATCGTACGTGCGCGATGAGATCCTGTACCGGGAAGGGGTGAGACTCGGGCTCGAACGTGACGACATCGTCGTGAAGCGGCGACTCCGCCAGAAGATCGAGATGATCGCGGAGGAGGACGCCTCGACACGGGCGCCGACCGACGCGGACCTGTCGGCGTACCTGATGGCGAACCAGGCGCGCTTCGTTCAGCCGGCCATTCTCACCTTCGAGCAGGTGTTTCTTGGAGAACCGACGTCCGGCCACGAAGTCGTGCGCGCCGTGGCGATCACGCGTGATGCGCTTCGCAGCGGCACTGACCCCGAGACACTTGGCAGGCCGACGCTGCTGCCGCATCGGATGATCCGTACTCCTGCCGACCTGGTGGCGCGCGACTTTGGCGCCTCCTTTGCCGCCGCCCTCGAAACGCTGCCAATCGGCGAATGGGTGGGGCCGATCGACTCGAGCTTCGGCGCGCATTACGTGCGCGTCTCGGATCGCACGCCGGCGAGAGCGCCGCAACTCGCGGCCGTTCGCGATCAGGTCGTGCGCGAATGGGAGAACGAACGCCGCCTGCGCGCGCGCAACGACGCCTACACGAGGATGCGCGGCGACTATCAGGTCAGTATCGAGACGGCGCAGGCGACGAAGCGGCAATGAGAACAGTGTCCCTGCCGCTCCTCGTCGTGGCATGGCTCCTCACCGCGATCGTTCCAGTCCGTGCGGACGAGTTCAAGCCGGGCTACCTGCAGCTCACGCAGCTGGACCACGAGACGTACGACGTCCTCTGGAAGATCCCCGCGATCGACGAGTCGACCACGCTCAAGGTGAAGCCGCAGTTCCCCGACGGAACCGAGGCGCTGACGCCGGTGCGCAGCACCTTCTCGCGCGGCATCACGGTACAGCGCTGGCGTATCCGAGTGCCGGAAGGGCTCGACGGGAAGGCCATCGTCTTTTCCCAGCTCTCGGAAACGCGGATCGACGTGCTCGCGCGGCTCGTGCGCCTGGACGGCACTGTGCAGCTCGAACGCATCCTGCCCGTGAGCCCGCGGTTTGTCGCGAAGCCAAGCCCCGGCTCACTGGAAGTGATCAAGGCGTACACCGTTCTCGGCATCGTGCACATCCTGACTGGGTTCGACCACCTGCTGTACGTCCTCGGGATGCTGATCCTCGTCGGTGGCTGGCGGCGAATCGTCGTCACCATGTCGGCGTTTACCGCGACGCACAGCCTGACGCTGACGGCGGCAGCCCTCGGCTGGGTCCACGTCCCGCAGCCACCGGTCGAGGCGTGCATCGCGCTGAGCATTCTCTTTGTCGCGCGCGAGATCGTCCAGGCCCACCGTGGCCGGCCCGGAATCACCGCGCGCTGGCCGTGGGTCGTGTCGTTTACGTTCGGGCTCATGCACGGCTTCGGTTTCGCCGGTGCGCTCGCGGAGGTCGGCTTGCCGCAGTCGTCGATCCCGATTGCCTTGCTGTTCTTCAATGTCGGCGTAGAGATTGGCCAGTTGATGTTTGTCGGGGCCGTGCTGGCCGTCATCGCGGCTGGCTGGCGCGCGGCGCAACGGCTTCGATTGTCACAAACCGCCTGGCTCTCTCGCATCGCACCGTATGCGATTGGCGGCCTCGCGAGCTTGTGGCTCGTCGAACGAGTCACCGCGTTCTGATGCGGGTTGCCGTTCGCGGCCATCGATGGCAGTCCGTGTGCCGCAGGCCGATTGCGGCGTGCCTGATCGCTCGAATCGCAACATCGTGTCGGTGATCGCGTGAGGTGTTAACGGTTTCCTCACTGCGCACTTCTTGATTCAAGCTGACCATTTGCGCGTCAGTCCGTACGTAGGCGCTGTAACACCAGCCTACGGCAGACTCGATCGTTTGCACGCTCCTGACAGACGCACGAGCGTAGAGATCCGCAGCTAGCTCTTCAACATCAACAACTTATGGCCGTCGATCGTTCGGCCCACCTCATGCGGGCACAACGTTTGCGTTTGGGGGCGCGACGGTGCGAGTTCGAAGACTCGCGGGATGTGTGGATGTCAAACGATGCCAGACGTGAGGAGATCTCTGAGGTGATATCCCCTAGCGCGACAGACGTTGCTCGGCCTTCCTTTGTGGTCGGCATTGGCGCCTCCGCGGGCGGGCTCGATCCCCTTGTCCGCTTTTTCGAGAGCCTGCCCAAAGCGACGGGGATGGCATTCGTCATCGTTCAACACCTCTCGCCCGATTTCAAAAGCCTGATGGATGAACTCCTGGCGCGGCACACGATGCTGCCCATCCATCTCGTTGAAGACGGGATGCCGGTCGAAGCGGACCACGTCTACCTGATTCCGGCCAAGAAGGAGATGATCATCTCGGGTGGGCGCCTGCTGCTGAGCGAGCGCGACCGCCAACAAGAACTCACGTTGCCGATCGACATGTTCTTCCGGTCGCTCGCGCAGGACTGCGGCGCTCAGGCCATTGCGATCGTGTTGTCCGGAGGAGGCAGCGACGGGTCGCGTGGCATCCGTCATATCCGTGAAGCTGGCGGCCTGGTCGTCGCCCAGGACCTCGAGAGCGCGCAGTTTGACGGCATGCCGAGAGCCGCCGTCGACACGGGGGTTGTGCACCACACGCTGCCGCCGCACGAGATGCCGCGCGTGCTGCTCGACCATGCGGGTCACCGATCTGCGGCCGTACCGGATGCAGTCGGAACCGAGCGCTCGGAACCGCGAGGCCTCGAGGCGTTGTATCGGGTCCTGGAAACCGAATTCGGCATCGATTTCACACACTACAAGCCGAGCACGGTCACCCGGCGTATAGAACGACGCCTGGCGCTGGCGCAGTCCCAGAGCATCGACGAGTACTTGATGCGTCTGCGTTCAGAGCGCGACGAGCTCGATGCGCTGTATCGGGACCTGCTCATAGGCGTCACGCGGTTCTTCCGCGATCCGGACGCCTTCGATCTTCTGGAGCAGCAGATCCTTCCCGAGCTGCTCACACGGGAGCCGCGGAGCGCGCCGCTGCGCCTGTGGGTCGCGGGCTGCGCCACCGGCGAAGAGGCGTACACGCTCGCGATTCTCCTGCAGGACCTGATGACCGTACACGGCCAGCGGCCCGTCAAGATCTTCGCCACCGATGTGCATCGTGGGTCGCTCGAGCGCGCGGCTGTCGCAGCCTACGACGAGGAGGCGGTCTCGAATGTCTCCGCGGAACGCCTGACCCGGTATTTCACACAGAACGGCAACACCTACCAGGTGGTCCCGGAGCTGCGCCAGATGATCGTCTTCGCGCAGCACAACGTGATCCGCGATGCACCGTTTACACGCCTCGATTTGATCACGTGCCGGAACCTGCTCATCTACCTGCAGCCGCCCGCCCAACAGCGCATCCTGTCCTTCTTTCACTTCGCGTTGAATCAGAGCGGCGTCCTGTTCCTCGGTCCGTCCGAAAGCCTTGGGCCGCTCGCCGACGGCTTCGAGATCGTCGACAAACACTGGCAACTCTATCGAAAGGGCGGTGAAGTCCGGACCCCCGTTGACGTGCGCCAGCGTCCAGCGGTGTCCACGAGTGACGGGCGCGGCGCCCTCTCGCCCGTACTGCCCGCCGCCAGACATTCGCTCGGGCAGCTGCTCTCGGTCTACGACGCGTTACTCGAAGAAACGATGCCGCCCAGCCTGATCGTGAACGATCGCGGCGAGCTGGTTCACGTGCTTGGCGGTGCGGCTCGCTTTCTCCGGGTGCGCGACGGACGCCAGAGTCTGGATGTCCAGGATCTCGTCCATGCAGATCTGAAGATGATTCTGGCCACCGGTACCAAGCGAGCGCTGGTCGAACGATCGCCCGTCGTGTTCAACGGCATCCGCCTGCGCGCGGACGACAATGACAGCGTGTACTCGGTCACGATTCGTCCGATTGCGGGGCGGCCGGCGAACGCAACATATCTCGTGGTCTCATTCGAATCGCGCGAACCCGACCGGCGACCGGCCGCACTCCCGCCGGTTCAGATCGATGTCGATCACGTCTCGCAGCAGCAACTCGCGGCGCTCGAGGCCGAACTGGGGGTCACCAAAGAAAGCCTCCAGGCGGCGATCGAACAGCTCGAGGCGAGCAATGAGGAGCTCCAGGCGTCGAACGAGGAGCTACAAGCGTCGAACGAGGAGCTGCAAAGCACGAACGAGGAGCTGCAAAGCGTCAACGAGGAACTCTACACGGTCAACGCGGAGTACCAGCGGAAAATCGCCGAGCTGACCGAGCTGACCAATGACATGGACAACCTCCTGGCCAGCACCGAGGTCGGCACGATCTTCCTGGATGGACAGCTTCGGATTCGCAAATTCACACCGCAAGTCTCGGGCACCTTCGGTCTGGTGCCGCATGATGTCGGACGTCCTATCGAGACGTTCACGCACAAGATGCATTACCCGGATCTGGTGGCCGACCTGAAGCGGGTCGTGGCCTCGGGTCAATCCATCGAGCGCGATCTCGTCGATCCACACGGCAGGTCGTTCTTCCTGCGTTTGCTCCCCTATCGTGCGAAGGGTATGACCGACGGTGTCGTGCTGACGCTGATCGACGTCAGCGGCCTGAAGTCTGCCGAAGATGCGCTGTTTCACGAGCGGTATCTCCTGAACAGTCTTCTGCGCAGCGTGCCGGATGCTATCTACTTCAAGGACGCCCGCGGCCGGTTCATCCGGTTCAACCATGCGATGGCGGGCCGACTCGGTGTGGCCGATCCGGCGGACGCTGTCGGCAGGACGGCGTTCGACGTCCCCGATCACGAAACGGCGATGGCCCTGCACCGCGAAGATGAAACCGTGCTTCGCTCCGGGCAGCCCCAGCACTACCGGCTCGAGTCGCGACGCGTGAATGGCTCCGAAGCCTGGGACATGGTGACGCGCCTGCCGCTCGTCGACAAAGAGAACGCCATCGTCGGCGTGATCGCGATCTTTCGCGACGTGACCGAGCAAGTGCGGGCACGGGCCAAGATCGACGAAGAAGTACGCCGTCGGGATCAGTTCCTGGCGATGCTCTCCCACGAACTGCGCAATCCCCTCGGCGCCGTCGTGACGGCCACGTCGATGCTGAAGAGCGTCGCGCCTCGAGGCGGCGTGCAGGATCGGGCCGTGAACGTGCTCGAGCGACAGTCCCGTCAGATGGCGCGGCTACTCGACGACCTGTTGGAGGTCAGCCGCGTGACACAGAACAAGATCGAGCTGCGCCGGCACGTGGTCGATCTGCGCCTGATCGCGGGCGAGGCTGCTGACGCGGTGCGGCCCCAGATCGACGACAAAGGTCTCACGCTCACCGTGGACCTCGATCCTGAGCCGCTGTGGGTGCATGGCGATGCCGCCCGCCTTCAACAGGTGCAGATCAACCTGCTGAGCAACGCGGCGAAGTACACCCCGCGTGGAGGCCATGTCGTACTGCGGGTTCGGGCGGAAGCCAACGGGGCGGTGATCCGCGTCAAGGACGATGGCGCTGGTATCTCACCGCAGATGCTCGACTCAGTGTTCGATCTGTTCGTGCAAGGCCGACACACGATCGACCACGCCAATGGCGGATTGGGCGTCGGCCTGACGCTGGTCCGCGCCCTGGTTGAAATGCACGGCGGCACGGTCACGGCTCACAGCGATGGCGACGGTGCCGGCAGTGAGTTCGCCGTCCGGCTGCCGCTGACGACTCTTTCGGAGCCCGCGCGCACCGAAGACGAGGCGGCTTCCTCACCGCACCCGACCGGCATGACAGTGGTCATCGTCGAGGACAGCGCCGACAGCCGCGAGATGTTGTGCGCGATGTTGCGCCACGCAGGCGTCGTCTGCCACGATGCGCCGGACGGTGTCACAGCGCTGCGCCTCATCGATGAAGTCACCCCTGACGTCGTCATCCTCGACGTGGGACTTCCGGAAATGGACGGGCTCGAGGTCGCGCGGCGCATTCGCGCTGACGCACGCCATGCGAGTGTGTGTCTCATCGCGCTGACCGGGTACGGTCAATCGGGCGATCGCGACGCAACCAGGAAGGCCGGCTTCGACTATCACCTGGTAAAGCCGGTACAACCTGCAGAACTCATGACGCTGCTCGCGCAGGCTCAATCGTCGATGGCCTCAGATGAATCGCCATCAGAAAGCAGCTCCCAACCGGTGCCGAATTCTCATCGCGCTGGGAATGCTATGACGTCCTGACCAGCCACCTCTACGTCGTTTCGTTCCACACGTACAGGAAGGTGCCATCGCTGGCTGTGGCAACGTTGCGCCCGCCTTTCCGGGTCGCACGATTCAACGCCGACCGGACCTTTTCCTTGCTGTGTGCCAGTCCTGCCAATGGCACTTTGAGCGCGACACCCTGCTGGAGCTGATCAAGGTCCGAGAGGATCTTCATCACAATCGCCTTGTGCTTTCCGTTGCGACCCTGCGGCACATCGGCCTGCGGCATGCCTTTGAAATTCATCGGCACTTTTTTCTTCCGACCGCCCATTCAACTCCCATCCAGGCAACCGTTAAATTAACGTGACGTAATCGTATGATTGCCTGACGGACACGGTTAGTATATACCCGGGCCATTAAACACAGCGCCCGTCGGCTGTTCTCGCACGGCGCTTCGAAGACACCAGTTACAAAACCCACTAATCCAGCACTTTCGCGCCGGCTAAGGAAGCGAGTCGGGTTCCTAAACAGATCACCCGTATGTCGTGCAGCCGGGTAGTGTTCATCCATGGCCAAGTCAAACGCCGCGTCGCCGAAGTCCAACACGCATTTCGAGCAAGTGCCCATCGAAGTCGTGAAGAAGATCGCCGAGCTGGAAGTGTCCAAGGACAAAAAGGCGGGAACTGGCCGCTCGGGTGTGGATCCGGCCTCCAGCAAGAAACGCTGAGCCCGAGAAAGAGCGAGGCCGTTATGCTCCACGAATTCATCACCAGTTATCGCGATCCCATCATCGCCAGGACGAGGGAAAAGCTGACCGATCGGCCCTGGCCGCTTGCGTCCACGAGCGAGCTGGAGTTCGGCGTGCCGCTGTTCCTGACACAGCTGGCCGACACGCTCCGGCTGGAGACGACGCCGACGCCGTTCTCGCAGAAAACGATCGGCGCGTCGGCGGCGAGGCACGGACGAGAGCTGCGGACGCTGGGGTTCAACATCTCCCAGGTCGTCCACGATTACGGTGATATCTGCCAGGCCATCACGGAAGTTGCCGTCGAACAACAGCTTCCGATCACGACGGAGGAATTCCACACGCTGAATCGTTGCCTCGACACGGCCATCGCGGAAGCCGTGACGGAGCACGCGCGGATCACCGCCGAATCGCGATCGAACGAGGAACTCGAACGATCCGGGCAACTGACGCACGAGATCCGCGACGTCCTCAACACCGCGCTCCTGGCGTTCCACCCGCTCAAACGGGGAACCGTCGC
>DASSGK010000056.1:0-9860 GCA_035693505.1 Vicinamibacterales bacterium | reverse complement strand
GGGCTCGCCGTGACGCTGGATGCGAGCGCCTGGTCGTGATTGCGATCGTACCGGACGCCGAGTTGCAGCGTGAATCGGTTGCGTGTGATGGTGTCCTGCACGTACACGGCGACGTTCACGAGGTCGTAGATCGCCTGCCCGTTGCGCGTCAGCGCCACCTGGCAACCGACGGCCACCGTCGCGCAATCGGCGGCGTTCGCCTGCTCGGCAGACGTCGGGAAACGCGCCGTCGCGTTGCCGCCCGTCTGCGTTGCCGCATAGCTGTAGTTGTCACGCCAGTATCCGCCGATCTTCAGCGCATGATCGCCGCCCAGCAGTCCTGGCTGGAAGTAGTTCATGTTCACGTTCAGCATGTTCGCCGGCCGCAGGAAGATGTTCTGTGTCCCCGAACGGCCGTTCAAGCCGGTCGAGATGATCAGCGTCGGCTGCACGGTAGCGAGTGACGGATCGTGGAAGTCCAGGATGAAGTTGTTGCCGACGTGCGCCCACTGCACGTCGAGCAGCGTGCGGTCGCTGAGGATCCATTGATCGTCGACTTTGTAGGTCGGACTGGGCCCGATGGTCCAGAAGCTCTTGCCGATGCCGTAGACACTCGGCACGGCTCCCTGAGGAGTCGTCGTCTCGATCGGGTTGAGATCCGAGGCGCCGCGCGCATTTCGCACCTTCTTCGAGAAGTTGTTGAACAACGACAGCTTGTTGCCTTTGTGCAGCTGCACCTCGGCTTTCAGGTTGGTGTTCTGCAGCACGGTCTCGTCGGTGTTCAGGCAGGCGTTGACGTCGTTCACCGAGTGCGCCAGCACGTTGGCGGCCTCGTCTGCCTTAATCTGCTGGCAGGCCGCCGACGGCTGATAGAAGTTGAGAACGCCGACGTCGATGACGTTCTTCCCGAAGGCGCCCCAGATCCACGCGCGCCCCTTTTTCAGCGGCCCGCCCGCCTCGATGCCGTAGTCCTGGATGTCCTGAATCGGATTGCCCGACGTCGCACCCTGGAGCCGCTGGTCGTCGGTAATGTTCTGCGATTCGAGCCGGTGGTTGGTGTCGTAGAACCGCGTCGATCCCTTGAACCGGTCGGTGCCGCTCTTGGTGACGATATTGATGCCGACGCCGCCGGTCTGCTGCGTCACGTCGACGCCGCCGGTGTTGATGGTGATCTCTTCGAACGAGTCGAAGTCGAAATAGTTCGGGGACGCACCGGTGGCCGCCAGGTCGGTGATGTCGACGCCATCGAGCGAGAACTTGGTGTTGTTGGTCATCGCGCCGCGCGACACGAAGTTCGACTGCTGACCCGACATGTTGCCGCCGACATTTTCCCGATCCATGGCGATCCCGGCGGTCTGCTGCAGGATTACCCACGGGTCGCGGGCGGACGGGATGCCCTGGAGCAGATCGCTGGTGAATGTCTGCCTCGTGCCGGTGGCCTTCGTGTCCACGATCGGGCTCTCGCCGCTCACGGTGACCGTCTCCTGGACGGTCGAGACTGCCAGCTGCGCGTTGATCTGTGCGCTGAATCCCACCGTCACGCGGACGTTCTCCGTAATCGTCGTCTTGAAACCCGCGAGCGCGAAGTTGACGGTATACACGCCGATGTCGAGGCGCGGAAACTGATACGTGCCGGTTTCGCCGGTCACCGCGACGAGCGGCTGCAGAAGAACCGGCGCGGTGAGCGTCACCGTGACACCCGGCATGACCGCACCGGATTGATCGGTGACCTTGCCGAAGATTTCACCGGTCTGTTGTTGTGCGCCGGCTGGAACACCGGCAGCAAGAAGCGCCATCAGCACCAACACGAGTGTTCGCATTCTCATCCCCATCACTCCTGCGACAGCAAGGCCGCGTTGTCGTGCAATGCAGCGATTGTTCGGCCGCGGTCGCGGAGTGTGGAGAACCAGTTGCCGGGAAGACGATCAGTCCACTTCGAATCGATACGACGAAATGGATCGGCAGAAGAACGATCGCTCAGCGAGCGACGCGTTGATTGCGTGCAGTGAGTCGAGCGGCGTCGATGGAGGCGGCGAGCAGCTCGACGCCGTTGCGGATCGCGTCCGGCCGAGTTGAGGCAAAGCCGAGCACCAGGCCGTTGGCGGTTCGACGGCCGATGAAATACGTCCCGAGCGGAGCGACTTCGATCCCTCGTGCCTTCGCTTCTTCGAAGACCAGTTCCTCATCGACATCGTCGAGGTCGGCGACGGCGTGCAGACCCGTGTGTACCGGTCGCAGGCGAAGCGCGCCTGCACAGGTGTGCTCGACCGCATCGGAGAGCGCTTCGAGGCGCTCGCGATACGCCGACCGCATCCGCCGGAGATGGCGCGCGTAGTGGCCGTCGACGATGAAGTCGGCGAGCGCCATCTGTTCGAGAACCGGCGGGTGCAGATCGGACGTCCGGCGAGCGGCGACAAAGCTGGCGTGCAGATCGGACGGCACCACCACGAAGCCGAGGCGCAAGGCGGGAAAGACAGACTTCGCGAAGGTCCCGATGTAGATCACGCGGCCGTCGGCGTCGAGCCCGTGCAGACATGGAAACGGGCGCGTGCCGTAGCGGAACTCGCTGTCGTAGTCGTCTTCGACGACCCAGGCGCCGGCGCCGCTCGCCCATTTCAACAGCGCAAGGCGCCGGACCAGCGACATCGGCACGCCGAACGGAAACTGATTCGACGGCGTCACCATCGCCATGCGCGCGTCCGGCGCTTGACGCGCGGCCGCGGCGACATCGAGGCCGTCGCTGTCGACCCTGACCGGAACGATTCTGGCGCCGGCGCCCATCAACGCGCCGCGAGCGCCGGGATAGCCCGGGTTCTCGAGCCACACGCGATCCCCGGGGTCGAGGAGCACGCTGCTCACCATCTGCAGCGCCCGCTGCGCTCCGGCCACGATGAATACCTGATCGGCGGAGCACCGTGTGCCCCGCGCCATCTGCAGATGATTCGCGATCGCGCCGCGCAGCTCGGCACAACCGGCCGGATCGGCGTAGTCGAGTTGACTGATCGTCGTCGACCGCAGCCGTCGGGTGACGAGCTGCGACCACAGCCGGAGCGGAAACAAGTCGAGCGCGGGGACGCCAAGCCGGAACGCACGCGGCGGACCGCTGATTCGCCGCGCGGCCAGCGGTGTGGCGGCCAGGGCGGCGCCGCGTCGCGACAACTGCGGATGCTTGTTCCGCGCGTCCCGTCGAGGCGACGCCTGCTGGGGCAAATCGTCCGGCAGCTCGCTCTCGACAAACGTTCCGGACCCGTGGCGCGCCGAGACGTACCCTTCCGCGATCAGCTGCTCGTAGGCCAGCAGCGTCGTGGTCCGCGACACACGCAGGTCGTCGGCGAGGCTGCGCGACGAGGGCAGACGCGTATCGGGCGCGAGGGCGCCGTCGAGAATGGCCCGGCGGATCGCGAGATAGATCTGCTGCTGAAGACCTTTCCCCGCGCGATTGTCGATGCGGATCAGCAGCCCGTCCGGCAGGCCGACATGGTGGTTACTTGAAACCTGTGCCATTTTGTCGATTGCATGATACCACTTCGATCGGCGCCGCCGAACCGGCCGCGAGTGGCCGCATCGACCGTGACAGAAGTGGCCTGACAGCCTTCAACCGGTGCTACGATGTCGGCGGTCGAATGCGTGATTCCGAGGAGTGACCATGGCCAGCACAAAGAGCGACGACAACGGCATCTCCCGGCGTGAATTCGCAACCCGGGTCGGCGCAGCCGCGGGCCTTGCGATCGGCGGCAAGCTGCTCGAAGCGCCGGTGCGCGCGGCAGAGCGGGTGGCCTCGAGCCGGATCATCGGCGCGAACGATCGCGTCGTCACGGCCAGCATCGGCATCCGCGGACAGGGAAATGCGCTCAAACGCGGATTCGCCCGGCTGAAGAACGTCGAGATCAAAACGCTTTGCGACATCGACGGGAATCTCGCGCCGGAGCGGATCAACGACGCGCGCCTGAGCGACGTGGCGACGTTCAAGCCGAACTTCGTCCAGGATCTGCGGCGCGTCCTCGACGACAAGGACATCGACGCGATCGTCATTGCGGCGCCCAACCATTGGCACGCGCTCGCCACCATCTGGGGACTGCAGGCAGGGAAACACGTGTACGTGGAGAAGCCGGCGTCACACACGGTGTGGGAAGGCCGGAAGATGGTGGAGGCGACGGCCCGCTACAACCGCATCGTGCAGGTGGGCACGATGAATCGAAGCCGGCCCGCCGTGCGCGACGCCATCAAGTTCATCCACGAAGGCGGCATCGGCCCGGTGTACATGGCGAAGGGCCTCTGCTACAAGCCGCGGCCGTCGATCGGCAAGTATCCGGACGGACCGATGGCGCCCGGTGAAAAATACGCGCTCACCGTGACGTCGACCTCGTACGAGCCGACGTACGACACGCAGTACCTTTCGAAGGTCGACTACGACCTGTGGCTCGGACCGGCTCCGAAGCGCCCGTTCAACCGCAACCGCTTCCACTACAACTGGCACTGGCACTGGGACTACGGCAACGGCGACACCGGCAACCAGGGTCCGCATCAGTTCGACATCGCCCGCTGGGGCCTGCAGAAGCAGGAGCATCCCGTCAAGATCCGATCGGTCGGCGGCTATTTCGGCAGCGAATCGTCGCAGGAGACGCCGGACCTGCAGACCAGCCTGTACGAGTACGCCGACGGCAAAGTCCTCCACTTCGAAACCCGCGGCGGCTTCACGAACGATGAAGCCGGGGTGAAGATCGGCAACATCTTCTACGGCTCGAAGGGATGGCTCTGGATCGAGGAAGCCGGACGCACGTGGCAGTCGTACTTCGGCCCCAAGAACGAGAAGGGGCCAGGCGCCGAGAACTCCGATCCGAAGAGCGAGCCGACAGGATTGACGACGACGGAGTATCCGCACTATCAGAACTTCATCGACGCGATTCGCGCGGGCGATCCCAAAGTGCTGACGTGCGACATTCTCGAGGGACACCTCTCGTCGACACTGCCCCACCTCGCCAACATCTCGTATCAGGTGGGACGTGCGCTGCAGTTCGATGGGAAATCGGAGAGGTTCGTTGACGACAAGCAGGCGGATCGCCTGCTGACCCGCGAGTACCGCAAGGGATTCGAGATCCCGAATTCGTTCAGCTCGGGCACACACGACCTCCCGAATCGCTGAAACGCACGACGCCGCCGCGAGGCTGAAGCCTTCGCGCTCCACCGGCCGCCTGGCCGAACCCGGAGCGCGAGGCTTTCAGCCGAGCGTTTATCCGCGCGCCGCTGCGACGTTCGCGACGACCCTTCGCGCGTTGGCCGTGATCACCTCGAAGCGGCCGCCGTCGATCGCCGCCGCGTCGAGGAGCGCCGATCCAAGACCCACCGCCACGGCGCCGGCGCGAATCCAGTCGCCGGCGTTGTCGAGCGTCACGCCGCCGGTCGGCATCAGCTTCACCTGCGGCAGCGGCGCCCGCACGTCCTTGATGAACTGCGGACCGAGCATCGTCGCCGGAAACAGCTTCACGATGTCGGCGCCCGCGTCGTGAGCAGCCAGAATCTCCGTCGGCGAAAAGCAGCCGGGCATCACCGGCACATCGCGCTCGTGGCAGGCCGCGATCACCTCGGGCCTGAACACCGGTCCGACGACGAACGACGCCCCAGCGTCGATCACGGCGCGCGCCGTCATGGCATCTGTCACCGTTCCGGCGCCGAGCAGGAACCCCGGCGGCAGGCCGCGGGCGAGCACCCGGATCAATTCGACGGCGCCCGGCACGGTCATCGTCACCTCGAGCGCGCGCACGCCCCCCTCCGCCATCGCGTCGACCGACGCCTGGAGCTTTGCGGGATCCTTCAAGCGGATGACTGCGACGACACCGAGCGCTTCGATGTGGGCCGTCACCGCCGCGCGTCTGGAGGGGGTCACGCCTGTCGACATGGCATCACTATAGCCTCAGAACTGCCGGCGACTCTTCTCAACACAGGTCCACCGGCTGACCGGTTTGCGCGGATTGGTAGATCGCGTCGATGAGCGCGGTGCTCTGGCGGCCGCTGCGTCCGTCGCAGGCTGGCGCGCGGCGACGCGCGACGGCGATGATGAAATCTTGGAGCACTCGCGTGTGCGCGCTCGCGTCGGCCACGACGGCCGACGCGGCGCTAGCCGTCGCCCCGACGGGACCCGTTGGACGCTCGTCGTCGCGAGCATCCAGCAGATCGATCGCCGCGAGATCGTCGCCGTCGAGTTTGATGGTCCCGTTCGTGCCGGTGAGCTCGATCTGCCGCGAGTACCCGGGATACGCAGACGTCGCGGCTTCGAGCGTGCCGACAGCTCCGTTTGCAAATTCGAGCACCGCCACCGCCGTATCCTCGACCTCGATCGCATGCAGGCCGGTGATCGCCTTCGCATACACGCGCCGCACCGGTCCGAGCAGCCACAGCAGCAAATCGACGGTGTGCACGCCCTGGTTGATCAAGGCGCCGCCGCCGTCGAGGGCCCGGGTTCCACGCCAGCGCGAGCCGGCGTAGTACGACGGCGGGCGGTACCACTTCACTCGCGCGTTGGCGAGAATCGGCCGGCCGATCCGGCCTGTGTCGACAAGCGCCTTCAGCCGCTGCACGTCAGGCTTCAAGCGATCCTGGAAGATGACGCCGAGCGTGACGCCGGACTTCTCCGCGGCGTCGATCAGCGCATCGGCGCGCGCCGTGGATATATCGATCGGCTTCTCCACCAGGACGTGAAGGCCTCGTGCGGCCGCGGCGATGCCGTGCTCGGCGTGCAACCCGGATGGCGTCCCGATGACGACCATGTCGAGCGGGCGCTGCGCCAGCATCGTGTCGAGCGAATCGTGCGCGGTCCCGCCATAGCGTGCGGCAAAGCGTTCGGCATTCGCGCGCGTGGGCGCGTAAACCGCCGCGATTTCGACATCGGCCATCGCGCGCAAGGCACGCGCGTGCGTATCGCTGATATTTCCAGCGCCGATCAACCCGACGTGGACCGTCATCTGGGTCGGAGCCGGACGTCCGTCATCGTGTCAGGCGGCGCCGGCCTTGTGCAGCAGCGACTTCATCCCCGCGAAGCTCTCGCGACTCGACGCTTCCGGCGTGCCCGCGCCTCGCCAGTGCGTCTCGAGCGTGCAAGCGTGGCTGTAGCCATCGGCCTTCAGCGCACGGAACTGGCCCGCCCAATCGATCACGCCGCTCCCCATCGCCATCCATTCCCACTTGCCGTCCGCGCGTTTTGCCGCGTCCTTGCAGTGCATGTGGCCGATGCGCCCTTTCGGAATCGCCGCGTAGCCGCCGGGGAATGGCACTTCGTCGCGGAACTGTGCATTGCCCGGATCCCAGGTGATTTGAAGCGCTTTGTCGGGAATCGCCGCGGCCAGGCGTCCCGCTTCGGCGCCGGTCGCGGTGTTACAGGCGTACTCGTTCTCGAGGACGAGAATCAGACCGCGCTTCCCCGCTTTCGCGGCCGCCTTTCGGACTACGTCGTCGATCGCGGCGCGATGGGGCTTCTGATCCTCGAGCCGCCAGAAGTCGAAGACGCGGATGCGATCGGTCTGAAACTGCTTCGCGAGCTCGAATGCGCGCTCGAGCAGTTCGTCCTGCTGCGCGAACGTGAAGCTCGCGCCGAATTCGTCGCGCTTGGGGCTGAACTGCGATTTCGGCGCCTCCGGCCAGTCGACCTTGAAGATCGGTGTCGCCAGGCACGCGACGCGGAGGTTGAACCGATCGACCACCTTGCGGACGTCGGCGATTTGCGCCGCGTCCCAGTTCATCAGGTTCTTGCCGCCGGCCTCGCGAAGGTCCACGAGGCCCATGCCGAAGTCGCGTGAGGCGACTTCGCACGCGTGCCCGAAGTCCTGCGAGATCTCGTCGGTCAGGATGGAAAGACGGAGAGAGGCGGGCGCCGCGCGCAGCCACGCTCCACGAGCCACGGCAGCGGCGCCGAGTCCGGCCAGAACGGTACGTCTCGAAATCATGGGCATATCAGAACACATCTCGCGGCAGATGGCATCGCTCCGTCGCGAAAATCATGGCGGCCGCTCATCGGTAACGGCCTGTCCAATTCGAACCGTGAGACTACAATTGGCTGAGCCACTTTGGCAAGAGATCCATTACACTCCTGACTTTGTTGTGACTCGAGACAGGGCACTTATAATTGGTCTATCCAATCATGAATCCACGCGACGATCGGCATGACATCGGCGACAGCGCATCGGCTGTCGTCGCACACGTGAGGCAGTTGATCGATCGCGGCGCGCTCGGTCCAGGCGCGCGCCTTCCCGCCGAACGCGACCTCGCACTCCAGGTCGGCGTGAGCCGGCCAACGGTCCGCGCCGGGTTGCGCACGCTGGGGGCGCTCGGCGTCGTGCGCTCCCGCCGCGGCTCCGGCACGTATATCCCCGAGGGGCCGCCGACGCTCGGCGCCGAAGCGCTCAGTTTTCTCGCCGCGCTTCACAAGTTCACCGTCGACGACGTGTATGAGACGCGGCGGATCCTGGAAGTGGGGGCCGCGGGGCTCGCGGCGGAGCGGGCGACGTCCGAGCAGCTGGCCACGCTGGCCGACGAGGTCGCCGGATTGTTCGCCTCGCTCAACGACCGGCAGGTCTTTCTCGTGCACGACATCAACTTCCATCGCGGCGTCGCCGCCGCGTCCGGCAACCCCATCGTGGCGTCGATGGTCGAAATGGTGTCGGCGCTCTATTACGAGCGCCGGCGGATGACCGCCGAGCGGGCGGTCGATCGCGATCTGCGCGACGCGGCCGACGCGCACCGGCACATCTATCAGGCGATCCGCGCGAAGGACGGCGAGCGCGCGCGCCGCCTGATGCACGAGCACCTGCTGCGCGCACGCTCGTACCAGGCCAAGGAAGTGCTCGCGTCGACATTCAAGGTGCCCGCCTCTCCGAGGCGGAGGGCGGCGCGATGACACCGTCTCTCTTCGATCTCGCGGGGCGGACAGCCGTTGTCGTCGGCGGCACGACAGGAATCGGACGGGCGCTGGCACTCGGCCTCGCCGATGCCGGCGCGGACGTCGTCGCGACCGGACGGCGTCCCGATGCGGTGAATGAAGTCTCGGCCGCGATCGAGCAGCGCGGCCGCAGAACGCTGCGGCATCCGGCGGACGTCGGCGAGCAGCAGTCGCTGCTGCGGCTGCGCGACGCGTGTCTCAGCGCGTTCGGCAACGTCGACATCGTGGTGGCCGCGGCGGGCATCACCAAGCGCATGCCGACGCTGGATATGTCCGAGAGCGACTGGAACCGGATTCTGGACACCAACGTCACCGGCATGTTCAGGACCTACCAGGTTTTTGCGCCGTCGATGATCGCCCGCGGATCGGGCCGCTTGATTGGCGTCGCGTCGCTGGCGTCGTTCGTCGGCCTGCAGGAAGTCGCCGCGTACACGGCGAGCAAGGCCGCCGTTGCGGGATTGACGCGGTCGCTGTCGGTGGAGTGGGCGCGGCACGGGGTCACCGTCAACGCGATCGCGCCCGGCGTGTTCGAGACGGATTTGAACCGCGAGATCCTCAAAGGCGCGCGCGGCCAGGAGTTCAAGATGCGCACGCCGATGGGCCGCTTCGGCCGTGTCGAAGAACTCGCCGGCGCCGCCGTGTACCTCGCGTCGGACGCCGCCAGCTTCGTCACCGGTCAACTGATCGCCGTCGACGGCGGGTTCCTCGGCAGCGGGGTGAACCAGTGAACCCGGCGATCGTGATCAGCGAGCGGGACAATGTCGCGACCGCGCTGGAACCGCTCGACGCCGGCCAGACGATTGACGTGTCGGGATCGCCGCTGGCCGTGATCGAGACGATCCCGCGCGGGCACAAGATCGCACTGCGCGCGATCGGCGCAGGGGAAATCGTCGTGAAGTACGGGAGCGCGATTGGCCACGCCTCGTGCGACATCGCCAGCGGCACGCACGTG
>DASSGK010000055.1:0-5453 GCA_035693505.1 Vicinamibacterales bacterium | reverse complement strand
CCCATGATCTGCGAGTCCTCCCGCGTCCGTGCGGTGACCTCGAGCGCGGGTGGCAGACCGTCCTCTGCGACAACCAGCGAGTGATAGCGCGACGCGACGAATGGTCCGGCGATGCCGCTGAACAGCCCCTGGCCGTCGTGTTCGATGGTCGACGTCTTGCCGTGCATGGGCACGCCGGCTCGCACGACCTCGCCGCCGAACACGGCGCCGATGGCCTGGTGCCCCAGGCAGACGCCAAGAATCGGCGTTGTCTCGCCGAGGCGGCGAATCACGTCCATGGTGACGCCCGCCTGTTCGGGACGCCCCGGGCCCGGAGAAATGACGATGCGATCCGCTTTCGCCTTGACGACATCCTCGACCGTCACGACGTCGTTGCGCATGACGCGCACGTCCGCGCCGAGCTCGCCCAGGTACTGAACGAGGTTATAGGTGAACGAGTCGTAGTTATCGATGACTAAAACCATAATTCTGTCAATTGCAGGATTGCAGGAAGTTGGGATTGCAATCCTGCAATGTCAAAGTCCCGCCTGCGCGAGATCGAGGGCTCTCAGCAGCGCCTTGGCCTTGTCCCGGGTCTCGTCGTATTCCGCTGTCGGATTCGAATCCATCACGATCCCGGCACCGGCCTGCACGAACGCCTTGCCCTTCGACATGATGACCGTTCGGATGGCGATGCAGAAGTCGAGGTTCCCGGCAAAATCGATGTAGCCGACCGCTCCGGCATACAACCCGCGCCCTGAAGGCTCGAGCTCCTTGATGATCTGCATCGCGCGGACTTTCGGCGCACCCGAAACGGTGCCGGCCGGGAAGCACGACACGAGCGCGTCGAGGCGATCGCGATCGTCGGCGAGCTTGCCTTCCACGATCGACGTCAGGTGCATGACGTGCGAGAACCGTTCGAGGCCCATGAACTGCGGCACCCGCACCGATCCGTACTCGCAGACGCGGCCGACGTCATTGCGCCCGAGATCGACGAGCATGACATGCTCCGCCCGCTCTTTCTCGTTGCGCTTGAGCTCCTCGGCCAGACGCATGTCTTCTTCGTCGTTGCGGCCTCGCGGACGCGTCCCCGCGATCGGATGCGTCTCGACGCGCGAACCTTCGACGCGCACCAGCATCTCGGGAGACGACCCGACGACCGAGACGCCGCCCATGCGGATGAAATACATGTAGGGTGACGGGTTCACGTGACGGAGGGCGCGATACACCGTGAACGGCTCGGCCGCCACTTCCGCCTCGAAGCGCTGCGAGAGCACTACCTGGTAGATGTCGCCCGCCGCGATGTGCTCTTTAGCGGCGCGCACCTGCTCTTCGAACCGTTCACGCGTATGGTTCGACGTGAACGACAACGCCTCGGCTGCCTCGGCGCGTTTGTGCGAGAGGTTGCGCTCGAGCTCACGCTCGAGAAACTGGATTTTTGCGCACGCAAACTGGTAGAGCGATTCGAGATCTTCGTCCGGCGTGATGCGGGCATTGGCGATGATGAGGATCCGGTGCTGCACGTGGTCGAAGGCGAGCACCGTGTCGAACAGCATGAAACCGGCGCCGTCTGCGCCATCGGGCGACGAGCCCAGGTCACCCAGCGTCGGCTCGAACCAGGAGGCTGCGCCGTAGCCCAGGAAACCGACCGCGCCGCCCGTGAAGCGCGGCAGCTCGGGGACAAAGGGCGATCGGAAGTCAGCCATGAGCCGCCGCAGCGTTTCGACGCACGAGTGCTCACTCTCCTTCGTGACCCCGCCGCGATCGACAGTCGTTTTGCCGTCCTTCGCGCGCAGGATCAGGAAGGGATCCTTCCCGAGAAACGAATAACGGCCGACATGTTCCCCGCCCTCGACGCTCTCCAGCAGGAACGCGTAGTCGGCATGTTCGGCGATTTTCAGAAACGCCGACACCGGCGTCAGGAGGTCGGCCACGATCTCCTTGCACACCGGCACGAACGTTCCGCGCCTGGCTAACTCCTTGAACTGCTCAAACGATGTAATCTTCATCGCGATCAAACTCCGCCAACCGCTTCAGCGCGGCTTCCCTCATCACGCCGGCCTGTGCCCTGATTCCGGTCCACCAGTGAAACTGTTCCCGCGCCTGGGCGACGAGCATTTCGAGCCCGCCGATGGTCTGGCACCCTCGAGCCGTGGCGTCGCGAAGCAGACGCGTCACGGTCGGGTTGTAGACCAGGTCGTACACGTACCGGCCCGTCAACCGGTCTGCCGGAACCGGCGTCTCGTCGACACGGGGATACATGCCGACCGGCGTGCAGTTGACCAGCAGGTCCCAGCTGTCCGCTTCGGGAGGCCACGGACCGATCTGAACGGCCGTCCACAGGGCCGTCTCCTCCGCCTGCTGCCGGTTGCGCGCGTGGACCGTGACTTCGCACCCGTTGGAAACGAGCGCCACCGTCACCGCACGCGCGGCACCGCCTGCACCCAGCACTGACGCGCGAAGGCCGCTCAGCGAGACCCGCTCCCGCAGCGGCTCGAGGAACCCGTTGACGTCGGTGTTGCTGCCGATCCAGCGTCCCTGGTCGACGCGAATGGTGTTGATGGCACCGATGCGGCTGGCCAGCGAATACACCTCGTCGACCTGATCGAACAGCGACACCTTGAGCGGAATCGTGACGCTCGCGCCGTTGATCGGCAGCGCGCGGCCAAACGTCGCGAAATCCACGGCGCCCACGGCCGGCAGCGGCAGGTAGACGGCGTCCACGTGCGCCGCTCGGAATGCCGCGTTGTGCATGGCCGGCGACACCGAATGCGACACCGATCCGCCCGCCACGCCATAGACTTCGGTTTTATCGGTGACCGCGCGGAAGTGGTAGTCCTCCAACATCGACTGCGCGCTCAACTGCCCGATCTCCTTCAGTGCGCCCGCGTACGTCCAGATCGATCCGAAGCGCCCGGCCAGCACGCGAGTCGAGACACCGTACGGTCCCATCCCGATGATCGCCAGGTTGTTCGGTCCGCCAGGTTTGGTTCCGAGCGCCAGCAGCGGCACGGCGTCGCTGAGGCTGGTCAGCCGCGCGGCAATCTTGACGACCTCGGCGCCGGTGGAAAGCATGGCCGCCACACGCGCATCGAGGTCGATGGGCACGCCATGATAGTCGTGGGCCGAGAGTACGATGCGCCGGCCGCCGGTGCTCGCGATGAGATCGTCGAAGCGCGCGCGCCATTCCAGGTCCACATACTCGGCGCCCCGCGACAACGCATCGGCCAGAATCTGCTTGCGCTCGTTTTCGGATCCGCGGAACTCGCCGCCCTCCCAGGCGGGACGGCACGTGACGATCGCGGGACGCGTCCGTCCGGCGAGCGCGCCCTCGACGCTCGGATCGCTGACCGTATCGAGCCGCAGCTCGATGAGGTCGGCGTCCGGCACGGCGTCGCGCCGTTGACGGAGTTCGGCCGTCGTGGCGCCGGTCACCGTAACGCAAAGCAAAGGTCTGGACATAAAAAAAGCCTCTTCAGCTTTCGGCTGAAGAGGCTTGGAATCCGTGTCGCGCTGTGGCGGTGTGGCGCCTAGGCGGATGCCTCTTCAGTCGGGCTCCAATACCACCGCCACGCCCACGAGCACACGGGTGCCGCAGGTTGGAAAGTATCGGCCGCAAGGCTGAAGGACGTCGGCATCTGAAGTTTCAGACCATAGCAAACCTGCGCAACGACTGTCAACGCAATCGGCCATTCTCCTTGACCAGCAAGCACTTCTCCCGTAGATTGGAATCAACCCATGAACGTTCGCCGGCTTGCGATCAGCCTGCTCGTCGCTCTCGGTGGCGTGTCGACCCTCATCTCTGGCGCGACCACCCAGATGGACGTCAAGGACGTCCGGCCAGGCATGGTCGGCATCGGCCACACGGTCTTCGACGGCACGCACGTCGAGGAATTCAAAGCGAATATCCTCGGCGTCCTCGAGAACGTCATCGGACCGCGCCGCAACCTGATTCTCGCCAGGCTCGAGGGCGGTCCGCTCGCCAACACCGGCGTGATCGCGGGGATGAGCGGCAGCCCCGTGTACGTCGACGGCAAGCTCATTGGCGCGGTCTCGTATGCGCTAGGCAGCTTCTCCAAAGAGCCGATCGCCGGCATCACCCCCATCGCCGAGATGACCGATTCCACCGCGCAGGGCAGCATTCGCCCGGCGGGTGCGCGCGTCAAAGTCGAATTCCCGCTCACGCGCGAAGGTCTGTCCTCGGCGTTTCGAAAGGCGCTCAGCTGGAACCGTCCGTTTGCCGAACGGCCCAATGACAGCGAGCTGTCGGGCTTGACCTCGGTGGCCGGGCTGGGCGGCAGTCAGCTCGGCACGCTGCTCCGACCGATCGCGACGCCGCTCGTGATGTCGGGCTTCGAGCCCGATCTCGCCGACATGTTCGGCACGGCCTTCCGGGATCAGGGATTCATTCCAACCGGCGGCAGCGTCGCTGGCATGCACCTCGGCGAGAAACCGTACGAGGGTCCGCTCAAGCCGGGCGACGCCGTCGGCGTGATGCTCGTCGGCGGCGATCTGATGCTCGGCGGCACGGGAACCGTGACGCACATCGACGGCGACCGGGTCTACGCATTCGGGCACCCGATGTACAACCTGGGACCGACCGAGTTCCCGATGACCCGGGCGTACGTCTACACGATCCTGCCCAGCCTGTTCTCATCGATGAAACTGTCGACGACTGGTGAAGTGATCGGCACGGTGCTGCAGGATCGCGCCACAGCGATCGCCGGCCGCCTTGGCAAGGGACCGCGGATGATTCCGATCAGCGTCGCGCTCGAATCGACGCGCGTCCCGAAACAGACCTTTCACTTCACCGTCGCGAACGATCCGTTGTTCGGGCCGCTCATGACGTACGCGAGCATCCTGAACACGCTTGGTTCCTACGAACGTCAATTCGGCGCGGCGACGTTCAGCGTCAAGGGATCGGTCAAAGTTCAAAAACACGACCCGATCGCGTTCGACAACCTGTTTGCCGGCGACCAATCCGCCGTCGGCGCAGCCGCCTACATCGTCGGGCCGATGTCGGCGCTGATGGGCAACGATTACGAGAAGATCGACATCGACGGCCTCGACGTCACGTTCGGCACGACGGAGGAGCCGAAGACGGCCACCCTCGAGCGGGTGTGGCTGGACGATCCGCGGCCGCGCGCCGGCCGGACCGTGCCGCTGAAGGTCATGTTCAGGACCTATCGCGGCGACGAAGTGGTGCGCACGCTGCCGATCGAGATTCCCCACAACGCGAACGGATCGCTGTCGCTCCTGGTCTCGGACGGCGGCCGCCTCGGCATGAACGAGCAGCGCGAGGCTCGTGCTCCTCAGCCGCGCAGCGTCGACCAGATCATCAAGGCGTTGAATAAAGGGCGGCGCAATAACTCGCTCTACATCAAGCTCCTCGGCTCCGACGCCGGCGCCGTCGTCAACGGTGAGCTGCTGTCGGCGCTCCCGCCGTCGGTGCTCAGCGTGCTCGAAGGCGATCG
>DASSGK010000054.1:0-3269 GCA_035693505.1 Vicinamibacterales bacterium | reverse complement strand
ACATGCTGAAGGTGCTGCGAGTCACGCCGGGAGTCCAGGTGCGTGTCGGCGTGCTCGATGGTCCGCGCGGTATCGCGACGGTGGACGGGATCCGCGACGAGGCCGTGACGCTCAGCTGCATGTTCGACGTCATCGCCCCGGCGCGTCCGCCGGTGGATCTGCTGCTGGCCACGCCGCGGCCGAAGGTGATGCGAAGGCTCTGGACCCAGATCGCGGCGCTCGGCGTTGGCCGGATCATCCTGACGAACGCGGAAAAGGTCGAACGCAACTACTTCGACACGCACATGCTCGAGCCCGGCACCTACCGGCCCCTTCTGATCGAGGGTCTGCAGCAGGCGCGCGATACGCGGATGCCGTCGGTCTCGATACACCGGCGATTCAAAGTGCTGATCGAGGATGAACTGGATCAATTGGTGGGGCCGGCGCTTCGGATCGTGGCGGATCCGTCGGCCGCTACCCCCGTCACCGAGATTGTGCGCCGCAGCCGCGAGTCTCGAATCCTACTCGCAATCGGACCCGAAGGCGGGTGGAACGCGTTCGAGCTCGATCTGCTCGCCGCGCACGGCTTCCAATCAGCCGGGATGGGCCCACGCACGCTGCGAACGGACACCGCGTGTGTGGCCCTGCTCGCGATCGGACACAGCGCGATCAGGGCCAGGGAGATTTCAGAGGGCAGAGTTCAGACTTCAGATTGAAAACCAATCTGACCTCTGAAATTTGAAATCTGAAATCTCTTCGTTCAGTGAGGCAGATAGTGCAGCAGCTTGAGGATGTCCGAGAAGACGCCCATCGCGGTGACGTCCGCGCCGGCGCCGGGACCCTGCACGACGAGCGGCGTGCGGGCGTAGCGCTTCGTCGTGAACGCGATGACGTTGTCGCTGCCCTTCGCCGACGCGATGGGATGGCTGCGCGGGTATTCCCTGAGTCCCGCGCTCGCCTTCCCGCCTTCGAGGCTGCCGACGTATCTCAGCACCGCGTTTCGCGCGGCGGCCTTCTTCACGCGGGCGGCCATCTCTCCGTCGTAGCGCGCAAAGGCCGGCAGAAATCCACGGTCGTACTTTCCGCGAGCCAGCGCTTTCGGGACGAGACTGTCGACCTTCACCGCATCGAGATCCATCTTCAAGCCAATCTGCCGTCCCAGGATGAGCAGCTTCCGCGCGACGTCCTGGCCCGACAGATCTTCGCGCGGGTCGGGTTCGGTGAAGCCCAGCGCGTGCGCATCGCGCACCAGGGCGCTGAACGGCACGCTGCCGTCGAACGTGTTGAACAGGTAGCTGAGCGTTCCCGAGAGGATCCCCTCGATGCGCACGATCTCGTCGCCGGACGCAATCAAGTCGCGAAGCGTCGAGACGATCGGCAGGCCCGCGCCGACGTTGGCCTCGAACAGGAAGTGACGCTTGCGTTGTTCGAGGGCGCTCATCAGCGCCTCGTAGCGGCGCCAGGGTAACGCGTTGGCCCACTTGTTCGGCGTGATGATGTGCAGGTTCGCCTCGATGAACGCCGGATACGCGTCGACGATCGCCGCGCCTGACGTGCAGTCCACGAGCGCGGCGTTCGGAATCTCCATGGCGCCGATGCGGCGCGCGAACGCAGCCACGTCCATCCGCTCGGAGGATGCCCGCAGATCGTCTTTCCAGCGGGTGAGGTCGATGCCGTTCGGATCCGCAAGACATCGCGTGCTGTTGGCGAGCCCCACCACGGTGACGTCGAAGCCTTTCGACCGCAGATACGCACGCTGCTGATCGAGCTGCCGGAGGACCGCACCACCGACGTTGCCGACGCCGATCATCGCGATGGCCAGCCGCTTGTTCGATTCGAAGAACCCCTGGTGAATCGCGTTGAGGGCCCGCACCTGCTGCGACGCGTCGATCACGCACGAGATGTTGCGCTCGGACGCCCCCTGCGCGATCGCGCTGATGTTGATGTTCTGACGCCCGAGCGAATCGAACACCTTGCCGGCGACGCCGGGACGGCCCTTCATCCCCTCGCCGACGACCGCCAGGATCGCCTGGTCGCTCCGCACGTCGACCTGCATCGACTGCTCGTGGAACTCGAACTGGAACTCCTGACGGATCGCCTCGACCGCGCGCGCCGCATCCGCGCTTCGAACGCTGAAACAGATCGTGTGCTCCGAGGAGGCCTGCGAAATCAGGACGACGTTGACGCCCCTGGCGGCGAGCGTGCCGAACACGCGTCCCGCCACTCCAGGAACGCCGACCATCCCGGGGCCGCGCAGCGTCAGCAGCGCCAGGTCGCCCACCGACGTGATCCCTTTCGCCAGCCGTCCATCGGCGGCCGCCTGGCGCGAGATCAGCGTGCCCGGCGCATCAGGGTTGAACGTGTTCTTGATCAGAATCGGGATGCGTTTCGCGACGGCCGGAGCAATCGTCGCAGAGTGCAGCACCTTCGCGCCGAAGTACGAGAGCTCCATCGCCTCTTCGTACGTCATGTGCGGCAGCACGAAGGCCGCGGGCACGCTGCGCGGATCGGCGCTGAGCACGCCGTCGACGTCGGTCCAGATTTCGATCACCGACGCGCCGACGGCGGCGCCGAGGATCGCGGCGCTGTAATCGGATCCGTTCCTGCCGATGGTCGTCGTCTGGCCGTCGGCGGTCGCGCCGATGAAACCGGTGACGACCGGCACGAGCCGTGACGATTGCCGGAAGAGCCGCGAGAAAAACGCGCGCGTGCGCCGATTCGTCGCCGGGAAGTGCACGTTTGCGTGCGTGAACTGATCGTCCGTGACGACAAAATCACGGGCGTCGACGAAGGCGGACTCGTGCGTGCGGCCGAGATAGGCCGCGACGATGAGCGCCGACAGACGCTCGCCGAAGCTGGCGGTCATGTCGAGCGCGCGCGGGGGACAGTGCCGGAGCAGCTGGATGCCCTGCAGCGTGCTGCGGAGCTCGGCGAGGAGCGCGTCCACGTGCGCGCGCACACCCGCGGCGCTCGCCTTGTAACTCTGGTGACTTCCGGTGTCGTGGCGCAGGCGCCTGGGCCTGCCCGATCCAAGCAGGTGCGTCACCGCCGATCGATGGCGCCTCGCGATCTGCTCGAACGCATCGTCCAGCGACGCATCGGCATGCTCGGCCAGCCGGGCGCACTCGAGCAGCTGGTTGGTGACGCCCTGGAAGGCGGACACTACCCCAATCACCGGCTCGCGCCGGCGCGCGTCGAGCAGGAGACGCCCGACCTCGCGGATCGTCGCCGGAGTCGCCAGCGAGGATCCGCCAAATTTGAGGACTCTCACGGTATGTAGGAAACGGAGG
>DASSGK010000053.1:0-7355 GCA_035693505.1 Vicinamibacterales bacterium | reverse complement strand
GAAGGTGGAAGACATGGCCGAGGCGCTCGGCCTCGAGGCGCCCATCCTGATCGAGCAGACGCCGCCAGAGGATATGCTCCCGCTCGACGAGCCTGACGGCGAGGACGTGGAACCGCCGGGGGAGTCCATTCACTGAGACAGTACAAGGGCACAGAGAGGAACAGAGGACACTAAGACTTTCGCGGCGCTCGAGCCGCTCTTTTGTGTCCTTTGTCGCCTTTGTGTCCTTGATCTGCGCGAGGGGCGTCTCCTGTCGGAGGCGCGGCAGCTTTTCGGAGTCGCGCCACTTCTTCTTCACTCAGATCGCGCCAGTACCCGGTCTTAAGCCGCGGGTCGCGCAGCGGTCCGATGGCGACGCGCTTCAGATGATCGACCGGGTGCCCGATGGCATCGCACATGTTCCGCACCTGGCGATTGCGACCTTCGCGCAGCGTGATGAGCAGCGTCGCACCGGAGTCCTCGCGCTTGGCCGGCAGCAGCGCGACCTCTGAGGCGCGCATCCGCCGGCCGTCGACGACGATCCCCCGTTGCAGGCGTTCGAGATCGTGCGCGTCTGGAATGCCGAGCACCTTCGCTTCGTAGACGCGAGCAATGCCGTGCCTCGGATGCGTCAGCTTTGCGGCGAGGTCGCCGTCGTTCATCAACAGCAGCAGCCCTTCCGATTCGTAGTCGAGCCGGCCGACGGGATAGACGTACTCCTTCACACCACGCAGCAGATCCATCACTGTCTTCCGCCGCTCAGGATCGGATCTCGTCGTCACATAGCCGCGCGGTTTGTTCAGGAGGATGTAGCGATGCTGTTCGACGACTTTGATCCGGGAGCCGTCCACGCGGATATCGTCGCGGGCCGGATCGGCCTTCGTGCCGAGCTCACGGACGGTCGCGCCATTCACCGTGACGCGTCCCTCGAGCATCATCTGTTCGGATGCGCGCCTGGAGGCGATGCCGGCCTGGGACAAGATTTTCTGTAAACGTTCCACACAGGTGTCTTATCACAAGTTAGAAGTTAGAAGTTTGAAGTTAGAAGTTGAAGGCAGAAGTGGAAGTCAGAAGTGGAAGTCAGAAGTGGAAGGCAGTGTTACTTCTAAGTTCTAACTTCTATCTTGATAGCAGATCGCCCCAAAACCCTGCCAGCTGCAGCACGTCCGTCGCGTGTATCGGCCGATCGGCTTCCGCATGGGAGATCAGGCCGCTCAACAAGAGCCGCACAGGTGCGTGGCCACGCAGATCGGCCGCCAGATATTCCGACTCGACGGCCGGAATCACGTTGTCCTCGAGGCCATGCAGCAGGAAAACAGGTGCGGTGGGCTTGGGCGACTTCGAGACCGACAGACCGTCCGGCGCCGTCGAGCCGATCAACGGCAGAAGGCGCGCACCGAGGTGGACCACGTCGCGCGCGATCACGTAGCGCATCAGCGTCGCGGACGGCTCGGGAAGCGATCGCGCGTACTTGGCGACCGCCTCGAATGCCTGTGGCGCGGCGGCCTTGTCCACTCCGCCGTCGAGCGCCGACGCCCACAAGTATTGACGCACGCCTTCGCGCAGCCGCGCGACCTGTGCCGGCGGAACCACCCGGTCAGCGAGCGAGAGCAGAATCACCGCGACCCCGTAGTCGTGCGGCGGCAGGATCATTTCGCTGTCCCTGGCGGTCCCGAGCTGGACGTCGGGAATCGGGGAGGGCTCGTGCCCGGTGCAGAGATATTTCAGCACCCGTGGGAGATCGTCGTGACCGCCGAGCGAGAAGATGTAAGCCAGCTTGTTCGCGAGCGAGGGACGCCCGGCCGCGATGATGGAAAGCCCGCCGCTGAAGCTGATGCCCATCAGCGCGGCCTTGCGATCGGGCGCCAGCGTCGATTCGTCGGCCAGCCATACCCCGGCGTCCTCGATCGCGTCCGTGATCGCTGGCGCGATCTCGAACCGCGAGAGCTCCGGGATGTCTGGCGTGACGACCGCGATGTGGCTCGCGGCGAGCTGCTGCGCCAGCCGCACCAGACGCGGTTCGTCGATGCCCGAGGCATGAAGGCCGGATGTCAGGAGCGCCGCGCGCCGGTGTGAGCCGGCCGGCTCGTACAGCCGCGCGCGCATCGGGCCGCGCCGCGTGGGAATCGTCACCTCGCGTTCGGAGACGCGGACGGTGTCGAAATCGGCCGCGCGTCGCGCCGCGCCTTGCATCTCCGCCGCGCGAATCACGAAGGAGAGCCCGTGGACGTAAGGACGCGCGATCAAGGCGGCGACGAACGCCACTGCGATCGCGAAGAGACCCGCAGTCAAGCGGCGGCCGCGCATGACGCGCATGTTACACTTCCGCCTTCGTGAAATTGCAGAATTGCGGGAGGGAAGGAGTGCAGAAAAGGAGGGCCTCAAGGGTGCCTTCGCTTCCGCCTTCTCTTCTGCCTTCTCTTCTGCGTTCCCTTTCTGCAATCCTGCAATCCTTCCTTCCTGCAATGTCATGCGTCCTCTGATCATTGCGATCGACGGTCCGTCCGGCGCCGGCAAAGGCACGATCGCGCGCGCGATTGCCAGGGAGCTTGGCTATCGTCACGTGGACAGCGGCGCGATGTACCGGGCCGTCGGGTGGAAGGCGCTGCGCCAGGGCGTCGCGCTCGACGACGAGCCTGCGATCGCCGCAATCGCCGGCAGCGCGCGCATCGACGTCACCAGTACGCAGGTCACCATCGACGGGATTGACGTCACCCGGGAGATCCGGACGCCGGAGATCGATCGGGCGGCCGCAGGTGTGGCCCGCTTGCCGCGCGTCCGCAGCATCCTCGTGGACCTTCAGCGGCAGATGGGGATCGACGGCGGGATCGTGATGGAGGGCCGCGACATCGGCACGGTCGTGTTTCCGCACGCCGACGTGAAACTCTATCTGGACGCGTCTCCCGAAGAGCGCGCGCGCCGGCGCGCGAACGATCCCGCGCATACCGGCGTGCCGAACGCGGTCGCCGAGGTGGCGACCCTGCTCACGCAGCGCGACGAGCTCGACCGCACCCGCACGGCGTCCCCGTTGTACGCGGCCGACGATGCGCTCATCGTCGATACGACGGGGAAGAACATCGATCTCGTCTGCAAGGAAGTGCTCGCCGTGGTCGAACGGGTTCGACAGGCGAAGTCCGGCGCCTGAGTCGTTACTTATTATTTCCGGTCTTTGTAGTCTTCCGCGGACGCCGGATCCAGCTCCCAGCGATGTTTGTCGCGCTGCTCGAGCTTGTTGGCTCCTTTCAGCTCCTCGCTGTCGTCGTACGTCACCCCCAGCGACTTTCCGATGTCTTCGACGATGTCCTGATCGGGGGTCGGGTTGTCGCCGCCCGGCGCTTCTTCGCCGGTGAAGTAGGCGTCTTCGATGTCCACGTCCGGATCGCCGCCGGTGACCCCGTTCATGCCATGGTGTTCGCGGATGTTCTGAGCGATCTCGGCACGGCCGGTCCGGGCCGCCGATCCCTGGCGCACCATGTCCAGCGAAGAAGGCGGGGTCGTGTGGGTCTCGGTCTCCGCCAGCGTCCGCCGGACGCGGTCGAGTTTGGCCTTCTTGATGGGCACTTGCGGTGCGGCGCTGCGCCTGGCCGCGACTTTGGCAGCGGCTTTCGGCCTGGCGGTGCCCTGCGATTTCCGGCTGCTCGTCGCCCTCGGCGTCGCTTTTTTCGAGGACTTTCGAGCCGGAGCCTTCTTTTTGGCAGGTGCCTGCCGCTTCGCGGACGGTTTCGAGGACGCGCGTCGGCCCGACCGGGCTTTCGATGCCTTTCGAGCTGATTTTGCGGGTGCCGCGCGTCTCGTGGCCTTGCGTTTAGCCATCGCTTCAGTCCTTTCGGAACCTTGACAGTTTGGCGATAAGTGTCGTACTCTCTGTTGCTTATCGGAATTCAGAAAATCCAGCGGGGGGCCGGCACCCGCTCAAACAACCGCCGGCAGACGCCGATCGGAAAACCGATCGGACACAGGAGGACGCGCAAGGCATGGCGAACGTAGCAGACGAGAACACTCCCGGAGCGGGCAGCGGCGGGGTCGCAACGACCGAGCGACCCGAACGAAGCGAACGCACGGATAAGGGCACGTTGAAGGCACGGCCCCGTGAGGACGACGACCAGATCGATCCGGCCGAATATGCACGGCTGCTCGATTCCTACGATAACAGCTTCCGGAATATCGCGGAAGGCGAGGTCGTCAAAGGGACCGTTCTCAAGGTGACCGCTTCGGAGGTGATTGTCGACGTCGGCTACAAGTCCGAAGGCATCATCTCGGTCGACGAATTCCTCGACGAGAATCGCGAAGTCACGGTCCAGGCGGGCGACATCGTCGACGTCCTGCTCGAGCGGACCGAGGATCGCGAAGGGTACGTCGTCCTCTCGCGTGAAAAAGCCGAGAAGATGAAGATTTGGGACGAGGTCGAGAAGGCCTATGCCGAGCGCAAGGTCGTGATCGGCCGCGTCATCGAGCGCATCAAGGGCGGTCTCGCGGTGGACATTGGCGTTCGCGCCTTCCTGCCGGGATCGCAAATCGACGTGCGCCCGGTCCGGAACCTCGATGCGCTGCGCGGTCAGGAACTGCGCATGCGCGTCATCAAGGTCAACAAGAAGCGCGGCAACATCGTGCTCTCGCGCAAGGCGCTGCTCGAAGAGGAGAACGCCGAGAAGAAGAAGCACACCCTCGACATCCTTGCGGAAGGCAAGGTGCTCAAGGGCGTCGTCAAGAACATCACCGACTACGGCGCGTTCATCGACCTGGGCGGCATCGACGGCCTGCTTCACATCACCGACATGTCGTGGGGCCGCGTCGGACATCCGTCCGAGCTGTTCAAGGTCAACGACGAAATCGACGTGATCGTGTTGAAGTACGACCCCGCCACCGAGCGCGTGTCGCTCGGCCACAAGCAGCTCATCACCGATCCCTGGGCGAACGTCATGGAACGCTACCCGGTGGGCGCGCGCATGGGCGGCAAAGTGGTGAGCCTCACCGACTACGGCGCGTTCGTGGAGCTCGAAGCCGGCGTCGAAGGCCTGATCCATGTCAGCGAGATGTCCTGGAGCAAGCGCGTCAAGCACCCGTCGAAGCTGTTGAACGTGGGCGACACGGTCGATGCGATGGTGCTCGGCGTCGACGCCACCGCGCGGCGCATCTCGCTGGGCCTCAAGCAGGTCGAGACCAACCCGTGGCACGACCTCGCCGAGAAGTATCCGGTCGGTTCGAAGATCCAGGGCAAGGTCCGCAATCTCACCGAGTTCGGCGCCTTCGTCGAAGTGGAGGAGGAGATCGACGGCCTCATCCACATCTCCGACATGTCCTGGAGCAAGCGCATCAAGCACCCGTCCGAAGTTCTGAAGAAGGGCGACGTGGTCGAGGCGATGGTCCTCAACATCGACGCCGAGAACCAGCGGCTGTCGCTCGGGTTGAAGCAGCTCGCGACCGACATCTGGGACGACTTCTTCTCGCATCGCCACGTCGGCGACACGATCGAGGGCAAGGTCGTGCGCATGACGAACTTCGGAGCGTTCGTCGAGCTCGACGAGGGGATCGAGGGACTCATCCACGTCTCGGAATTCGACGACTCGGCGCACGCCGGCAAGGAAGGCAAGATCGAACTGGTCGTCGGCGAAACGTACCCGATGAAGATCATCAAGCTCGCACCGGCGGAACGGAAGATTGGCCTTTCGATTCGCGCGCTGAAGTCCGATGAGTTCCGCGCGGACTGGGAGAGCTACCAGGAGAGCGCGGGCGACGGCAGCGCGACGCTGGGGGATCACTTCAGAAACAGGTAATGGCTAAGGGCTAAGGGCTGATGGCTGATGGGATAGGGTCGATGGTCGACTGCATCTTCCATCCTCCATATGCCCTAAGCCATTAGCCCTCAGCCATGACTGGGTTCTTATGACGAATGGCAGCATGACGAAGGCGGAGCTGGTCGAGGAAGTCTCTCGCGTGTCCGACCTCACCAAGAAACACTCGGAGGTCATCGTCGACACGGTGTTCCGCAGCATCATCGAAGCGCTGCATCGCGGCGAGAAGATCGAGTTGCGCGGGTTCGGCAGCTTCCGGCTTCGGAAGCGCGAGCCGCGCAAGGGCCGCAATCCGAAGACCGGCGACAAGGTGGACGTGCCGCCGAAGAAGGTGCCGTACTTCAAGCCCGGCAAGGAATTGAAGGAGCTGATCAACAAGGAGCCCTCTGCTCCGCCCGCCGGAGGCGCGGTCACGCCGCCGGACGCGTTGGCGGTTTGAAGACAGGGACTGGGGACTAGGGATTAGGGGCGTGAGGCTAGAAGCCTTCTAGCCCTTAGCCCTGCAGCCCGCCTAAGCCCTTAGCCCTTCGTCTCTATCCTCCTATGGACCGCCTCTGGGCACCCTGGAGAAGCGCCTACGTGACGAGTTCCGGCGCCCACAACACCGAGTGCATTTTCTGTCGCACCTCTGAACCCGACTCCGCCAGCCTCATCCTCGCGCGCGGAACGGTTTCCTACGTCATTCTCAACCTCTATCCTTACAACAACGGTCACCTCATGGTCGTGCCGAACCGGCACGCGCCAAACCTGGCGACGCTCAGCGCGGACGAGCAGGCTGAGCTGATGCGGCTGACACGTCACGCGGAGATCGCGCTCACGGAAGCGTACGCGCCGCACGGACTCAACGTCGGCATCAACCTCGGGAGGGCGGCTGGCGCCGGTGTGCTCGATCACCTGCACGTGCACGTCGTGCCGAGATGGAACGGTGACACCAACTTCATGACGGCCATCGGCGAGACGCGGGTGCTGCCTGAGGACCTGAACGCCTCGGCGGCGAAGCTGCGGCCGATCTTCGAACGCCTCGGCAAGGACGGCGCCTGACCACGAAAATCACGAAAACCCGAAACACACGAAAAAGATCTTCCTGGCTATGATCTCAGCGTTCTCTGCGGTCTTGGCGGTTCCTTCTTTATGTTCCTAGAACTCACTCCCGACCAAAAAGCCTTCCAGCAACACGTCGAGCAGTTCGCGCGGGAGATCGTCGCGCAGCGCGCGGCCGGCATCGACAAGTCCGGCGAGTTTCCCGCCGACGTGATGCACGCCGCCGCGGGGCAGGGGCTGCTCGGCGTCACGATTCCGAAAGCCTGGGGCGGTCTCGGCAAAGATTACGTGAGCTACGCGCTGGCGATCGAGGCGATCGCCCGCGCGAGCGCGACGGTGGCCGTGTCGCTGTCGGTGACGAACTCGCTCGTGGCCGAAGTCATCGCGCACGCGGGGCGCGACTCGCAGCGCGATCGCTGGCTTCGCAAGCTGGCGCGCGGCGAAGCGATCGGCGCCTTTGCGCTCTCCGAACCCGACGCCGGCACCGATGCCGCGAATCAGCAGACGAGGGCGGTCAGGTCCGGCGACGGGTATCGCATCGCC
>DASSGK010000052.1:0-7120 GCA_035693505.1 Vicinamibacterales bacterium | reverse complement strand
TCGCTGAGCGTGCCGATCGCCTGCGACAGCCGGCCCCAGTCGCGATCGCCGAGGAATCCTCCGCGCAGCCGGTGCGCGTCGATCCGCGCCTCGCCGGTCAGCATGCGCAGGAACAGCTGCTCCTTCGACATTTCGAGGCTGAAGATGCCGACCGTCATGTCCGTCCTGGTGCCGACGTGCTGCGCCATGTTCAGCACGAGGCTCGTCTTCCCCATCGACGGGCGGGCGGCGATGATCACGAGATCGGACGGCTGGAGTCCCGAGGTCATCTCGTCGAGATCGGTGAAGCCGGTCGGCACGCCGGTCACCAGCTCCTTGCGCGAATGCAGCTTCTCGATCGTGTCGAGGCTGCCCTGCGCCAGGTCGCGCAGCGACACAAAACCGTCGCGCACCTTGTCGTCGGCGATTGCGAAAATCGCGTGCTCGGCCTGATCGAGGATCAGGTCCGCTTCGTCCTCGGCGGCGTACGCCGTGGCGAGAATCTTGTTGGCGGAGAAGATCAGGTTCCTGAGAGTCGCCTTCTCCTTGATGATGCGCGCGTAGTGCTCGACATTGGTCGACCGCGGCACGCCGTCGATGAGCGCTGAGATGTACGCCGGCCCGCCGACTTCGTCCAGATCGCCCGTGCGCCCGAGCTCTTCCTTCAGCGTGACCAGATCGATCGCGTCGTTGCGCTCCGCGAGCTTGACCATCTTGTCGAAGATGCGGCGATGGGCATCGCGAAAAAAATCGTTGGAGTCGATGACCTCGGCGGCGAGGTTGAACGCGTCGTTGTGGAGCAGGATGGCGCCGAGAACCGACCGCTCGGCCTCGAGGTTGTGCGGCAGCGTGCGTTCGGCGACGGCTTCGGGCATCGGTGCAGAGACTTGGAAAGTTAGAAGTGAAAAGAGAGAAGGTAAAAGTTAAAGGTTAAAGGACGAAACTGCAACCCCCAAAAAACAAAAACCCGAAGCCGGGCGATCGCCCAACCCCGGGTTTTCCTTCCGTACTTTCCTACTTCGAACTTCTACTTCTAACTTCTAACTTTTGACTTCTAACTTTTCTGACCGCCCTCGGCCACGACCTTCACTTTCATCGTGACGACGACGTCGCGATGCAGTTTGATCGGCACGTTGAACTCGCCGAGCTTCTTGATCGGCTCGTGCAGCTGCACCTTCCGGCGATCGATGTCGAAGCCTTTGGCCGCCAGCGATTCGGCGACGTCCGCGTTGGTCACCGAGCCGAAGAGCGCGTCGGTCTCGCCGACCCTGCGCGCGATCTCGATCTCGACGTTGGCCAGCCGGTCGGCGACGGCCTGCGCGACCTTCTGCTCCTCGGCTTCCTGTGCGTCGAACTTTTCCTTCTCGCGCTCGATGACCTTCTTGTTGCCTTCGGTCGCGAGCAGGGCCATCTTGCGCGGCAGCAGGTAGTTGCGCGCGTAGCCGTCGGCGACTTTCACGAGATCGCCGCGGCGGCCGAGGTTGTCGACATGTTGCCGCAGTATCACTTCCATCTGCTTACTCCGTCACATACGGGATGAGCGCGATTTGCCTGGCGCGCTTGATCGCCGTCTGCAGTTTGCGCTGGTGCTTGGCGCACGTCCCGGAAATGCGGCGCGGCAGGATCTTGCCGCGCTCAGGCACGAACGGTCCGATGAGCTTCACATCCTTGTAGTTGATGTCGTCGATCTTGTCCGCGCAGAACTTGCAGACCTTGCGACGCCGAAACAGCGTGCGGCGCTGTCCTTTTTCCTTGTCGTTGGGCTTCTTGTCGCCGCCGCGGCCGCGTCCGCCGCCGCCCGAGCGCCCTTGTCCGAATGGCATGGTCTAAACCTCCCCTACTTCGAATCGATCGTCGTCCTGGTCGTCGGGCTCGCCGGCCGCACGGCCTTCGCCCGGCTGCCGCTGCGGCGGCAGCCCGCGCTTCACGCGGCGGCGTTCAGAGTTGGTGCGCCGCCGGGTCTGGACGGTGTCGACGACTTTCTTGTCCTCGTCCACGCGGACGATCATCTGCCGGATGACGATGTCCATCACCTTCAGGCGGCGATCCAGTTCCTTCATCAGCTCGCCGCTGCCGTTGATCGTCTGGAGGACGTAGTAGCCCTCCTTGTGCCGCGCGATCTCGTAGGCGAGGCGCTTTCGGCCCCAGTTGTCGGTGCTGGCGATGTGGCCATGCAGCCGCGTGACGACTTCTTCGATCTGGGTCTGGACTTCCGCGACCTGCTGTTCGGTCGAGTCCGGCGGGAGAATGTACACGAGCTCGTACTGTCGATCTGCCATTGCTGCTCCTTTGGACCCGCCATCGCGCGACGCGCTTTGGCGGGGCCACCATAGGTGGCGAGGATTATTCGGTTGTTGCCGGATCGCCGCCGTTGAACGCGTTCATCACCGCCTCGATCCCCGACGTGACGAACATCTCCGCCGCATCGGCCGCGCGCGTCGTCATGCGCTCGACCTCCGCGACTTCATCTTTGTCGAACCGCGCCAGCACGTGATCCGCGAGATTGCGCTGATCCCCACCGCGTCCGACCCCAAGCCGGAGCCGCGCGAACTCGTCGCCGAGATGCGCGATCACCGACTTCAATCCGTTGTGCCCGCCGGCCGATCCACGCTGGCGCGCCCGCAGCTTGCCGAGCGGCAGTTGAACCTCGTCGACCACGACGATCAGATCGACGATCTCGATCTTGAAGTAGCGCGCCAGCTCGCCGATCGCCTGGCCGCTCAGATTCATGAACGTCAGCGGCTTCACCAGGAGGACCGCCTCCTCGGGACGCCGCCATCTGGCGATCAGCGCCTGCGCAGGCGCCGATTCGAAGGTGACGGCACCGCGCCGCGCGATTTCGTCGACCACGTCGAAGCCGACGTTGTGCCGCGTGCCCTTGTACTGCGAGCCCGGGTTGCCGAGCCCAACGATCGCCTTCACACCTATTTCTTCTTGTCGTCCTTCTTCTTGTCGTCTTTCTTCTCGCCCTCTTCCTCTTCCTTCTTGCCCTTCTTCATCACTTCGGGCTCGGCGGGCGTGGCGGTAGCGGCGGCCGCAGCGTCAGCCGGCGCCGCGACTTCCTCGGCCTTCGGCATGATCACGTGCACGAGCATGAGATCGAGCTCGCTGACCGCCTTGAATTTCGGGTTGGTCACGACGTCGCGGACGCGAACACCCTGGTGCAGCATCAGCTCGCTGACGTCGACGTCGATGTGCTCCGGGATGTCCGCCGGCAGGACTTCGATCACGACTTCGCGGCGGATGAACTCGAGGACGCCGCCCTGCTGCTTGACGCCCTTCGGCTCGCCGTGCACGACGATCGGGACGGTCACCTGCAGCAGCTTGTCCATCGCGATCTTGAGGAAGTCGACGTGCAGGACTTCGTGCGTGATCGGATCGAGCTGGAAATCCTTCACCAGGACCCGGTTGTCGCCGGCGCCCGCGAGCTTCAAGGAGATCAGCGTGTTCTGGCCCGACTCCGAATGCAGAATCTTCAGCAGCGCTTTCGGCTGCACCGCGATCGGCGTGGCGGCCTTGCCATCGCCGCCGTAGAGCACACCGGGCACCTGGCCGCCGCGGCGCGTCCGACGGGCTTCATTTTTTCCGAACGTGTCACGCGCCTGCGCTTCGAGTATCGCTTCCATGTCTTCCTCACAAAAGGGTCTGGGCCGGGGCCTCGGGGATGGTCTCCAACCCCTAGTCCCTATCCCCTAGTCCCTGTCCCCTGTCCCTACACAAACAACGACGAGACCGACGTCTCCTCGTGAATGCTTTTGATGGCCTGTCCAAGCAGCCGCGCCACCGACAGGACCACGACCTTGCTGCACGCCGCGCCGGCCGACGACATCGGAATCGTGTTGGTCACGATCAGCTTGTCGATCGGCGACTTCTCAATCCGCTCAATCGCCGGACCCGACAACACGCCGTGCACCGCGCACGCGATGATTCGCGAGGCGCCGTTCAGTTTCAGGGCCGTCGCGCCCTTGGTGATCGTGCCGGCCGTATCGATGATGTCGTCCTGCAGGATGCAGGTTCGACCTTCGACGTCGCCGATCACGTTCATCACTTCCGCCGTCCCATCGTCGCTGCGCCGCTTGTCGATGACGGCCAGTTCGGCGTCGAGCCGCTTCGCGTACGCCCGTGCGCGTTCGGCGCCGCCCGCGTCCGGCGAGACCATCGTCAGCTTCGGATAGTCGAGGCGCGCGAGGTAATCGATGATCACCGGCGCCGCGAACAGATGGTCGACCGGAATATCAAAGAACCCCTGAATCTGCGCCTTGTGCAGATCCATTGTCAGCACGCGGTTCGTCCCGGCGGCGCTCAACACGTTGGCGACCAGCTTGGCCGAAATCGGCACGCGCGGTTTGTCCTTGCGATCCTGCCGCGCGTATCCGTAATAGGGCAGCACCGCCGTGATCCGCGACGCCGACGACCGCTTGAACGCGTCAATCATGATCATCAGCTCCATCAGGTGCTGATCGACCGGATTGCTCGTCGGCTGGACGATGAATACGTCGGTGCCGCGGATGTTCTCGTCGATCTGGAACGAGACTTCCGAATCGGGAAACCGGCGCAGCCGCGCCTGTCCAAGGTTGACGCCCAGGAACCCCGCGATCTCTCGCGTGAGCTCCGGATGGGCGCTGCCCGAAAACACTTTCAGTTCGCCAAACCCGGTCGCCATGAAGGGATCACCCATCGGACCTGCAACCGCTCCCCGCAAGTTGGCTGGGGCGGAAGGATTCGAACCTTCGAATACGGGATCCAAAGACCCGCGCCTTACCACTTGGCGACGCCCCACCGAATTCCCGCGCCTATCCCGTAATTGAAGTAGCTGCCTTCAGGAGTGGCCTAAAGCATGCGGCGCAAACAGTGAGTGTATCCGATGGGCTCAGGTGGCGGCAAGTCTTTGGTACGTCTGCCGGTTGACCGTCTTCGTCAACAGCGTGCGGAGCGAACCCGTCGACAGTCGTGTCATCGCCGCGGAGGCGGCCGAACGATCTGAAAACAGGCCGAATACGGCCGAGCCGCTGCCTGACATCGCGGCCTGAGCCGCGCCGGCCCGCCGAAGTGCCGAAATGATACGCGCGATCTCGGGATGATGTTCGGCGACCGGCGCCTCGAGATCGTTGACCATCTCTCGGAGCGCGAGCCCTTCCGGCCAGCCTGGGAGCGCGAGCGTTTCAGGCGAGCGGCGCGCCCTGAGCTCGCTCCCGCTCGGCTGCAAGCCTCTCGCTCCTCCTCTCGCGTCGAACCAGCCGAATGCCTCCCGGGTGCTGACGCCAAAGTCCGGAATCACCAGCACCACCCACGCGGACGCGGGCTCGTGCAACGGGAACAGGAGATCCCCGCGATCGAGCCCCAGCATCGTCCCGCCTTCGAGGAAGTACGGGACGTCGGCGCCCAGCAACGCGGCCGCGTCACGAATCTTTGCACCGGCGACACGCCACCGCTTCGCCAGCACCCGCAGCGCCACCGCCGCGTCGCTGCTTCCGCCACCAAGGCCCGCCTGCATCGGGATGCGCTTCACGAGATGAATCGCCACGCCATGGGGCGCACCTTTGCGTCCCGATGCACTCCACATTTGCGCGGCGGCGCGCGCAATCAGGTTCGTCTCGTCGGTTGGACACGCCGGATCGTCGCAGGCGAGCTCGAACGGACCGCGAACCTGGCGAAACGTCAGCGTGTCGTGCAGCGCGATCGACTGGAAGATCGTCCGCAGTTCGTGGTACCCGTCGGCGCGCGTGGCGACCACGCGCAGCGAGCGGTTAATTTTTGCGAACGCCCGGACGCGCATGGCGGAGCTCATCAAGCGTGATCGGTTTGGCGGACCGTGGAACGTCGATCTTGAATACCTCGTCTCCGAGCGTCATGTTCGTCTCGACCTGCGACAAGGCGAGCGTGACGTCGAACGATGACTGGGGATCGCGATCGCCCACGCTCGTCACACGGATCGCGCGCGGCAAACCATTCAGCGGATCGCGGTAATCGACGCGCCACTCGCGTCGAACGACGGAAACGAGCTGCCACGGCTGGTTGGCGCCCTGACGGTGCAGATACATCGCGCCGGAGGTCGGGTTGTTGATCAGCCGCCAGTCGGCTCCGAGCTCGCGGCCTTCAGCGCCTGCAGCCGCTGGCGCGCAACCCGTCAGGACTGCGTGCAGGTCGGCTGCGCTCAGTGGAACGCCGGCAACAGCGTCGAGAACTTCTGCCGACTTTCCGCGCTGGAGCACACGATCGTCGCGCGGCAGCAGCAGCGTGGCTTCGTCGTTCGTCGCGGCGAGAATGAAGATCGGCGGCCCGAATGGCGCGACTGCCTCGAGCCGCGCGGACGCGGGGGCTGCGACACCCGCCGAGAGGCGGACCCGAAAGCGCTGGCCGCTCACTTTACCGCTCGCAGCCACTTCGGCCGTCAGCGTGCGGACGCCGCGGCAGACAGCGGTCGCCTGCGTAAGTGCTTCAAGGGCGTCCGGCGCTGGCGCGCCGGGCCCCGCGGGCAGTTTCATCAGCGGCGCGCCGCAGGAGGTGGCGACTAGAGGACCAAGGACACAGAGAGTACGAAGGACACAACGCAGATTCGCCCCTGGTGTCCTTGGTTTCCTCGACGCGTTCACTTCTTGGGAAGCTTCTGCTTCGCGGCCTTGATCTTCTTGTCGACGTCGGCCTTGTCGATCGAATCGCCGTCGCCGGCGAGGGCGCGCGTCCAGGCCGCGATCGCTTCGTCGTAGCGTCCGAGCTTGAACAGCACCTGCCCGTAGTGCTCCTGGATCACGGAGTTCGTTTTGAGCTGATCGGCCGCGCGTTTGAGGTTGGTCTCGGCGAGATCGAGCTTGTCCGCCTTGAAGTAGGCCCAGCCAAGGCTGTCGAGATACGACGGGTTTTCAGGCTCGACCTGCAGCGCTCTTTTCAGATAGCCCACTGATTCGTCGAGGCGCTCGCCCCGTTCGGCGAGCATGTAGCCCAGATAGTTGAGCGCGATGGCGTTCTCCGGATCGCGGGCAAGAACCTGACGGAACGCCGTTTCCGCTTCGGCAAATCTCTTCTGCTTGTCGAAGACCGAGCCCAGCTCGAACGCGATTCCGTCATCGGACGGGAACTTGCCTTGCGCATCCTGGAGCACTTTCAGCGCCAGAGCGCCGCGATCGGCGTCGGAGTACGCCTG
>DASSGK010000051.1:0-3222 GCA_035693505.1 Vicinamibacterales bacterium | reverse complement strand
ACGACCCGCACGTCAATCTGGCCTACTACAAGTCCGGTTCCTACGAGTGGGTGTCGGCCTCTGGCCTGGCTCATATCTCAAACGATCGCGCGAAGATCCGCGAGCTGTACGAGCCCGACTGGAAGGGGTGGTTTGGCGAAGAAGGTGATTCCCGCCACGGTACGGCCGATGATCCCCGGATAGTACTCATCGGGATTGACGTCCATGCCGCGGTGTTCCTGGAGGTCAACAAACCCAAACCCGTGGTGCTCTTCGAACTGGCGAAAGGATGGCTGACGGGAGAGCGCATCGAAGCCGGTGAAACGCACCGTCTTCACGAACCACATCGGTAAGAGGAATCACGATGCCGGGCAAACACCTCGACACGGCCCCGTACCGGGCGGCTCCGCTGCCCCGAATCGGCGCGGACATCAACGCCGTGATCGGTGGCTACCTGCGTGACATGGCGTTTGCCCAATCCTCGAAACAGAAGATGTTCGGCTACAAGCGCGCGGCCGCGGCGATCCTCACGCTGGACGCTCCGCTCACCGATCTGCTCGGGCCCGGCGGGAACTTGCCAAGAATCGCGGGGATTGGCCCAGGTTCCTCGCGGATCATCCGAGAGGTGCTGGCGAACGGCGAGTCACCGACGGTCGAGCACGCCGTGGAACAGAGTGGCAACCGCGCGGACATCGAGCGTCGACGTCGGCTTCGGGACCACTTTCTCAGCCGGGCCGAAGTTCGTCGCGTGCTGTCGGACGTTTCCTTAGCAGGACCCACGCTCCAGCAATATCGCGGCGACTTCCAGATGCACTCCGAATGGAGCGATGGAAATCCGACCGTGCAGGAGATTGCCGATGCCTGTCTCGAGCGGGGCTATCACTACGCCGCCGTCACCGATCATTCCTACGGACTGAAGATCGCGGGTGGGATGTCGATGGCCGAAGCGGCCGAGCAGCGGAGGGCCATCGACGCCGTCAACGAAAATCGCGACGCTCCGTTCCGGCTAATCCAGGGCGTTGAAGCCAACATCGACGCCACCGGCCGTCTCGATCTGTCCGACGACGAGGCCGCCACGTTCGATATCGTCCTGGCGGCACCGCACTCCCGCCTGAGGAGAATCGAGGACCAAACCGGCCGTCTGTTGACAGCCATCGCGCACCCGTCCGTTCGCATTCTCGCGCATCCGCGCGGGCGTATCACGGGGTCACGGGCCGGCGTGGTGGCCGATTGGGATGCCGTCTTCGCATTGGCAGCGACACGACGCATCGCCATCGAGATTGATGGTGATCCCGCACGTCAGGACCTTGACTATACGTTGGCCTCCCGTGCCCTCAGCGCTGGCTGCCTCTTCGCGCTGGATAGCGATGCGCATACGGTTGGACAGCTCGCGTATGCGGAAACCGCGCTGGCGCACGCGCGTCTGGCGTCGATTCCTGCGGACCGAATCATCAACTGCTGGCCACTCGAGCAGCTGCTGGCCTGGTTGGCGGACCCTGCGTCCGTCTGTTGATGAACGCGACGGTGCGATCCCTTCGGAGTGGTCGTTCGCTGTGGATGGACCGTGCCGGAAGAGTGATCCGCCGGTATCCGACGTTCACCGGTACCCGCGAAACGAGTGTCGCCATCGTCGGAGGCGGGATGACCGGCGCGCTGGTGGCGCATGCGTTCGCGTCTGAAGGCATCTCCGCGACCGTGCTCGAAGCATCGGTGGTCGGCCAGGGCAGCACCGCGGCAAGTTCTGCCCTGTTGTTGCAGGAGCCGGACAGGGAGCTGACCCAGCTCGCCGATCGCTATGGACTCCACGCCAGCCGTCGCATCTGGCAGATGAGCCGTGACTCCGTGTATGCGCTCGTGAGCCTGTTGCGACGGCTGCGAGTCTCCTGTGATCTCAAGGACTGTGACGCCATCTACTACGCGACCGACGAGGAGGCCGTGACGCGGCTTCGCCGTGAGTACGAACTGCGAACGAGGTCAGGATTCGACGCCGAGTGGTTGGGATCCGCCGATCTCCGGCGTCTGACGGCTATTCCAGGCCGAGGGGCGATTCGCACGAGACGGAGCGCTCAGTTCGATCCATATCGAGCGTGTGTCGGCTTGACGATCGCGGCGGCGGCAGCGGGCGCGCACATCTTCGAACGATCGAAGGTGCGACGAATCGATGCACGACGCAATCGCGTGCGGCTCTACACGCGCCGGGGCGTTCTCGAAGCTGAGCGGGTCATCATTGCGACCGGCTGCGCGACGCCGCAGTTTCGGCCACTCGCGGGACGGTTTCGCATGGATCGCACCTATGTCTTGGCAACGCGGCCGATGACCCAAGCGGAGCGAGAAGAGCTGGGTCTCACCGACGTGATGATCTGGGACACCGAGCGACCGTACCACTATGCGCGGTGGACGCCGGACTGGCGGCTGCTGCTGGGAGGGGCGGACCATCAGGTCCGCCGCGGCGAGCGACGTCACGAGCAATTCGCGCGTGCGTCTGCCGAACTCCGCTCGTACTTCGAAACGCGGCTGCCCGCACTGGCGACCATCAAGACCGAATTCGCCTGGGAGGGCATGTTCGCCATGACGCCCGACAGTCTTCCGTACATCGGCCCGCACCGCCGATACCCTCGCCACTGGTTTGCACTCGGGTATGGCGGCAACGGCATGACGTTCGGATCATTGGCCGCTCGGCTGCTGCTCGATCGATGGAAGGACGGCCGATCCCGCGACCATACCCTCTTTGCGTTTGATCGACTGCGTCGAACGCCATGAGCCTGAACGTTCAATCAGCGCACCAAGGGGCACGGGTGACGTTCGCATTCGTCTGCCGTCAGAACGTGACCGTGTGGTCGATGCTGCATGCTCCAGTGTCCCATGGCATCGAAATCTGAACCGGGTTCGCCCCGCGCGCGCGTTGGATGCTCCGGCTGGCAGTACAAGCATTGGCGAGGCGTCTTCTACCCGGCGGAGCTGCCTGCGTCGCGCTGGTTCGAGTACTACGCCTCTCAATTCGATACCGTCGAGATCAACAACACGTTCTACCGCCTGCCGGAGGCGTCGACCTTCGCCGCATGGCGGAAGGAGGCACCGCCGGGCTTCCTGTACGCCGTCAAAGCCAGTCGATTTCTGACGCACATGAAGAAGCTGAAAGAACCGACGGAGCCATTGCATCGTCTGTTTCAGCGAGCACGGCGGCTGCAGCGCACTCTCGGCCCGGTTTTGTACCAGCTTCCTCCGCATTGGCCAGCCAATCTC
>DASSGK010000050.1:0-3132 GCA_035693505.1 Vicinamibacterales bacterium | reverse complement strand
CGGGTTCTACAAGTCGCTGCTGGATGAGGCGAAATCCCGGGGTGAGCTTCCCAGGCGATACGACACGGCCAAACACGCACAGGCGCTGCTCGCATTGGTGCTCGGCATGCGTGTCATGGCTCGCGGCGGTCTGGCGGCCGGCGCCATCCGCGCCGTGCGCGCACAAGCCGAAGACCTGCTCGCGAGCGCGGCCTGATTTTTTTTGACCTTATTTTGACCAATCGGTACAGACAACTCGAAGGTAACCACAGAGGAGAGACGACATGCAGGTACGAGGATCGATAGCGTTGGTGACCGGCGCGAACCGCGGCATTGGCCGCGCGCTGGTCGAATCTCTGCTGGCCCACGGCGCGGCGCGCGTCTATGCCACGGCTCGCCACGAAGCCGATCTCGAGGCGATCGCGGGACTGGATCGTCAGCGAGTCGTCGCCCTGCCGCTCGATGTGACGGACATCGCGCAGCTGGCCAGGATCGCTGAGGCGACGCAGGACGTGAATCTGCTCTTCAACAATGCGGGCGTGCTTGATTTTGGCAGCGTGCTCGACGCGCCGGACGAGGCGTTCCGGCGAAACTTCGACGTGAACTGCTTCGGACTGTTGCACGCGACCAGGGCGTTCGCGCCGGCGCTCACGCGAAACCACGGCGCGGTGGTGAACCTCCTGACCCTGGTTGCGCTCGCGAGTATGCCCGGCCTTGGCGTCTACAACGCCTCGAAAGCGGCGGCCTGGTCGCTGACGCAGTCGCTGCGAGCCGACCTCGGCAAGAAGGGCGTGAAGGTACTCGGCGTCTTTCCAGGCGCGGTCGATACCGACATGCTCAAGGGAGTGGACATGCCCAAGACGTCGCCCCGCGCGGTCGCGGACGAAGTGATCGCCGCACTCGAGGCCGATGCGGAGGATGTCTTCCCGGATCCCATGTCGAAGCAGCTCTACTCGGAGTGGGCCAGGGACCACAAGGGCATCGAGCACCAGTTCGCAGCGATGTGAGGTGCATCCACATGAGCACCCTGCTGATCACGATCGCGCGCCTGCGGAGTGACGGCGCCGACGCGTTGGAGCGATACGCCGCCGGTGTGATTCCGGTCATCGCGGCGCAAGGAGGAGAGGTCGTCAGTCGCGGCATTCCGCAAGAGACCGTCGTTGGCGGAGACGAAGGACGTCCCGACCTGGTGGCGGTCATCCGTTTTCCGACGGCACAGGCCATTCGCCGCTTTCTCACGAGCCCCGAGTACCGGGTGAACCTGCCGCATAGCGAGCGGGCGTTCTCGGAAGTGCACTCATACATCGCGGCGGATCTGATGGAATGACGCAGGCGATCAGCGAACGGCGCTCGCACCGTCCGGCTGAAGCGAAGAGACACCGGCCACTGCGACATGTGCTGCCGCGGTGGCCGGCCGAACACGCAGCGACAGCGTGAGCTGCAGCGTGCACAGACCGGCCAGGGTCGCGATCAGCAGGACGGGAACGGTGAATTCGCCGCTGATCCCGATCGCGAGCGTCGCGGCCGCGAGCACCATGCTCGGCGACAGGATGCCCGACCGCGCGTGACGCCGATGGCCGGCCGACGTCATGTCGATGACTGTCATGGCGGCCATCACCGTGGCGACAGCGCCGGCGAGGATCAGCGATTCAGTGCCACTAAGGGCGTGCTTCGACGCGGCGGTGACGATCCGCTCCACTCCGGCTCCTGCCACGACGATGCCGAGGTAGAGCGGGAAGTGGGCGTAGCTCCAGACGTGAAAGCGGACCGCGTCGCGCCGGGAGCGCACTGGCTGTTCCGACGCGCCAAGCGCGCCGTCGAAGTACCACCACCAGATCAGAAACGCGATCGCCATGCCGAGGAACGCGGACATCGCGGCACTGGGCGGCCAGTCCTCCTGGCTTTCCATCCCGCGCATGACGCCGACGACCGATTCGCCGAGAAGAATCAGCGTGAAGAGACCGAAGCGCTCCGGGAGATGCGCCGCGTCTGGCGGCACCTTCACTGAGTGCGGAACAGCGAGCCATGGTGTTCCGAGATCGATCGCGAACGCGACCGCCCAGATCCAGAACCGGGCCGGAGCGGGCACGAGCGCCGATCCCAGCCACAACACCGCAGCGCTTCCATGACCGGCGAGGTAGCGCGTTGCGAGCGGCGCCGCGTCCGGTACCTTGCGGGCTCGAGAGTACTGAGCGACGAGCAAAAACCGCACAACCGCATAGGCCGCCGCGAATCCGGCCGACGACCGGGTATCGAGCGCGTCCCTGGCGTTCGCGGCCATCGCCGCGACGGCGAACATCTGGACGAGCGTCAGCGTCCGCTGCACCACATCGTCGGCATCGAATCGCGTCGCGAACACCGTGTGCCCGGTCCAGGCCCACCAGGTCAGCGCGAACAGCGGCGTGAGCCGAATCAGGCCGGCGAGCGAATAGTCGGTCTGCAGCGGCGCTGCGACCTGCGCGACGGCTGCTACGAACACGAGATCGAAGAACAGCTCGAGCCAGGTGACCTTGCGGGACGACTCACTACCGAGCGAGCGCAGCCGCAGAGGGGTGTTGAAGGGTTTCATGTGCCGCTTGGATGACGGGGCGGCGCCCGCGGTTTCGGGTCAGCGCGCCAAGCGGGCTGCGAGAATGGCCTTGACCAGATCCTCCGGCACGTCCGCCGGCACTGCGGTATCGTCGTCGTCGAATGCGCGCTTGCCGAGGGCCACCGTCTCGCGATAACTGGCGAGATACCTTTGACAGTTGATGCACAGACCGAGGTGGTAGTCGAACGGTTCACGCAGCTCGGGCGTGAGCTCGCCGGACAGGTAGTCGGCCATGAAGTCTGCGAATTCGCGACAGGTCACGCTCATCCCACCTCTGAGAAAATCTTGCGTGCGGCGATCATACGCTTCTTTTGATGCCGGCCGGTCGGACAGGTTTCGGCCCTGTTTCCGCTGAAACCAATGCGTTTTCCGGTCATCCAACCGGCATGCACACCTTGTCCAGGACCCAACTCGGCCTCAGTTGGCTGCTGCAGCTTGCGGCTGCCGGCATCCTCCTGCAGACCCTGTTCTTCAAGTTCACCGGGGCCGAGGAATCGGTCTACATCTTCACGACGCTTGGCGCGGAGCCGTGGGGCCGGATCGGGTCCGGCATCGTGGAACTG
>DASSGK010000049.1:0-11377 GCA_035693505.1 Vicinamibacterales bacterium | reverse complement strand
TGTACTGGTAGAAGTAGTACGTCGCCGTGATCAGCCACGCAACCGCCGCAGTTTTCGCCGCTCCTCTCATGGCTGTCCGGTCCGTTCGCGCATCGATGCGGCCCGTTTGATCCGATTCGTCCGGCAATCAGGCAGTCAACGACTCGAATGTGCGGAGGGCTGCAAGGCAAGTACCGATGCAGCCGAAGGATTGGCGGCCTGGTTCGTTCCGCAAATCGTTGAAGAGGCAGGCGCTTTTGGCGACTCGAGATTCCGGAGACTCCGCCCCCCGAGAGATAGCTCCGGAATCTCGGAGTGTCGCCAGCAGGTAACGTGTTTCAGTACTCTTCGAAAATCCGCTGGACGTCGGCCGGGGTCCGCTGCTGAAGCAGCGCCAGCCGCAGCAGCACCCGCGCTTTTTGCGGGTTCTTGTCCTGCGAGGCCACTAGTCCAAGCTTGTTGTCATCCACTTCGACGTTGCGATCGACACGGCCCACGGCCACCCGCGAAGCCCGGACGCAGATGATCCCCTTCTTGGCCTGCGCGGCGAGCGCGTTGAGGGCTGATTCGGTGAGGTTGCCGTTGCCCACGCCCGCGATGACGAGCCCCTTCGCGCCGGAGGCGACGGCCGCCTCGATCAGCGCGCCGTCCATGTTCTCGTGCGCCATGATGATGTCCACGCGCGGCAGCGCGGTCACGCCATTCAGCGAGAACTCAGACTTGCTCGTGTGTCGTCCGACGGGGCCGCGGTTGTACTCGATCTTCCCGTAGTTCACGGTTCCGACCAGGCCGGACAGCGGCGACATGAACGTCTGCACCGCGGTCGTGCTCGTCTTGGTCAGCGACGCCGCGCCATGCACCCAGTCATTGAGAACGACCAGGACGCCGCGTCCGACGGACTCCGGGCTTGCGGCCACCGCCACTGCGTTGAAGAAGTTCAGCGGGCCATCGGCCGACAGCGCCGTCGCGGGCCGCATGGATCCGGTGAGGACGATCGGCTTGTCCGTCTTGGCCACGAGGTTCAGGAAGTAGCTGGTCTCCTCGATCGTGTCCGTGCCGTGCGTGATGACGACGCCCTTGACGTTGGGCATGGCGGCGAGCTCGTTCACACGCTTGGCGAGCTTGAGCCAGACCTCGTCGTTCATGTCCTGCGAGCCGATGTTCGAGATCTGCTCGCCTTTGAGCGTCGCGATCTTCTTCGCCTGCGGCACGGCAGCGATCAACTGGTCGACGCCCAGCTGGCCCGACGTGTAGCCGGCCTGCACGTCGCTGGCAGCCGCGCCGGCGATGGTGCCGCCGGTGGCGAGCACCATGACGTTCGGCAGCTCGCCCTGGGCGGCGAGGGGAGATCCGATGCCGCTCGACAGCGCTGCCGTGAGGATTGCGACGGACAACAGAGCGAAATGACGTTTCAACATGGTGCCCTCTTTCATCGAAGCCGCTTCAGGTGAATGGAGATCCATCAACGCGCCACCATCAGGAGCCACGCCGTCCCGATGACGAAATAGATCGCGACGCTGATCCCCGTCGTGATTGCGCCGAGCCGGTACAGATCGCCCTGCGTCAGATAACCGCTCCCGGCAAAGAGGAGATTGGCACTCGATCCTTGCGGGGTGAGCACGGAGAAGTAATTCGTCGCGAACAAGAGCTGAAATGCCAGCACCACCGGGTTCACGCCGAGCTTCACGCCGACATCCAGGAACACGCCGAAAAGCGCCAGCAGGTGCGCGGTCTGGCTGACGAACAGGTAGTGGAGCAGGACATACGCGCCCAGCAGGCTGAAACCGGCTGTCGGAGACGCCAACCCGCCAAGCGCCGACGCCAGCGTCTTTCCGAGGTAGCCCATGAAGCCCAGCTCGTTCAACTGGCTGCTGAGCGTGAACAGCACCGCAAACCAGATGAACGTCGCCAGCACGTCGCCCTGTTTGCCGATGTCGTCGAGGGTGATCACGCCCGTGGCGAGCAGTGCGCCGAGGCCGAGAAAGGCAATCGCCGTCGAATCGAGTCCCAGCGTCGCCGCCGTCGCCCAGAGCGCGACCATCACCACGAACACCAGGAGCACGATCCACTCCTGCGACGAGAGCGGGCCCAGGGCGGCGAGCGCCTTCCGAGCTGCGGCCGGAGCGTCGGGCGTGTTGCGGACTTCCGGTGCGATGAGACGGTAGAGCACCAGCGGCAGCACCACCATCGCGCAGACGGTCGGCACTGAAGCTGCGAGCAGCCATCGTCCGAATCCGATGTCGACGCCGACCGCGCGGGCCATCGCGGTGCCGAGCGGATTGGCGGCCATCGCCGTCAGCCACAGGGCGGACGACACGCTGAGGCTGGCGATGCCGGAGTACATCAGGAACGCGCCGACGCGCTTGCGTTCCGGACGGTCGGGACTCGCGCCGGCCGCGTGCGCCAGCGAATATGCCAGCGGATAGAGGACGCCCGAGCGCGCCGTGTTGCTCGGGAACGCCGGGGCGATGACCGCGTCGAGCAGGAAGATCGAGTACGACAAGCCGAGCGTCGATCGGCCGAACCTGCTGACGATCCAGTGCCCGCTGCGGGTGCCGAGCCCGCATTTGACGATCGCGCCGGCCACCAGGAACGCGATCACGATCAGCAGGATGGTGCCGTTGCCGAAGCCGGCGTACGCGTCCTCGGGCCGCAGCAATCCGGTGAGGACGGCAACGGCAATCGCCAGGACCGACGCCGTCAGAATCGGCAGCGCCTTGACGACGACGGAGAAGATGGCGCCGGCGAAGATCGCGAACAGCCGCCACGCCTGCACGGTCAGGCCGTCGGGCGGCGAGATCCACCACATCCCTGCGATCAGGGCGGCGGTGACTCCCTGCGCGACGATCGTTCGGCCGCCGCTCGTCACACGCCGGCCTGTCCCGTCATCGCCAGCGGATCGAGGACCTGTGCGATCTGCTCCTCTGTCAGGATCTTTTTCTCGCGAACCAGCTCCATGATCCCGCGGCCCGTCTTCATCGCCTCGGCGGCGAGCTCGGTGGAGCGGTCGTAGCCGATGACGGGGTTCAGCGCCGTGACCGTGCCGATGCTGTATTCGACATAGTGCTGGCACACGTCACGATTCGCGGTGATCCCTTCGACGCAGTGCTTCCGCAGGGTGTGCACCGCATTGATGAACATCGTCTGCGCTTCGAAGATGCATGCGGCGATCACCGGCTCGAAGACGTTCAGCTGTAGCTGGCCGCCTTCGGCCGCCATCGTGACCGTAAGGTCGCTGCCGATCACACGGAAGCACACCATGTTCACGACTTCGGGGATCACCGGGTTCACTTTGCCCGGCATGATCGAGGACCCGGGCTGCTTGGGCGGCAGGTTGATCTCGCGCAGCCCGCAGCGCGGACCTGACGACAGCAGGCGAAGGTCGTTACAGACTTTTGACAGCTTGATGGCGAGGCTCTTCATGCAGGACGAGTAGAGGACGAAGGCCTGCGTGTCCTGCGTTGCTTCGATCAGGTTCTCGGCGAGGTACATCGGGAGGCCGGTGATCTTCGCGAGATGCGCGACGCATTTCTGCGCGTAGCCCGCGGGCGCGTTCAGGCCCGTGCCGATCGCCGTGGCGCCCATGTTGACCTCGCAGAGCACGCGCTGGATCCTCTGCAGCGCCTCGACTTCGCCCGCGAGCGTCGTTCCGAACGCCTCGAACTCTTGACCGAGGGTCATGGGGACGGCATCCTGGAGCTGCGTGCGTCCCATCTTCAGCACGCTCTTGAATTCCTGGCCTTTGGCGCGCAGCGCGCCGATCAAGTCGTTCACCGCCGACATGAGCTCCATGTTGCCCAGCGCCATGCCCACGTGCAGCGACGATGGATACGCGTCGTTGGTGGATTGCGAGCAGTTGACGTGATCGTGCGGATCGCAGTGCCGGTACTCGCCTTTCTGATGGCCCATCAACTCGAGCGCGCGGTTGGCAATCACCTCGTTCGCGTTCATGTTGGTGGACGTGCCGGCGCCGCCCTGGAAGACGTCGAGCCGGAACTCGTCGTGGAGCTTGCCGTCGATGAGCTCCTGGCAGGCGCGTTCGATGCCCGAAAGGATCTCCTTGCTGAACTGTTCGCAGTCGACATTCGCGCGCGCGGCGGCCATCTTGACCATCGCGAACGCCTTGATCAGATTTGGATACAGGCGAAGCTGGACGCCTGAAATGTGAAAGTTTTCGAGGGCGCGCGCCGTCTGCACGCCGTAATACGCGTCGGCGGGGACCTGCTTGTCGCCGAGGAGGTCGTGTTCGAGACGAGTAGAGCTGGACGGGGTCGGCATGGTGAACCTCTTTCGAGACAGGCCTCACGTATCAGGGACACGGTGAGGAAAGGAAGGGACGTGCCGTTCGAATTCGCTGGTTTCAGGCCGCTTTTGCGGCGGGGAATCGGTCCGGCCCCACCTGTTGGCGGAGCGCCTCCGACCGGGCGGAGGGGATGCGACGACAAGCGAGAAGGTCCCGAAGAATTTCAGACCTCAGGGTTGGCCAGACTTGTGCGAAACGGTCCCGATCGTGCTCAGCCAACTCGCGGCCTTTCTTCACGGAATCCCGGTCTTGTGTCTGTTCCTGAGCGTTCTGCTCGGGACGATCATCGGGCGGTATCACTTCAAGGGCGTTGGTCTCGGATCTGTGGTGGGCACGCTCATCGCCGGGATGGCTATCGGCATTCTCTCGAAGCCGGAGCTGCCCGATTTATTGCGCTGGGCGTTCTTCTACCTGTTTCTGTTCTCGATCGGATACTCGGTGGGTCCGCAGTTCTTCGGGAGCTTGAAGAGAGAGGCTGTGCCGCAGATCGTCCTCGCCCTGATCGTGGCCGTGACAGGGCTGTCCGCCGTGATTGGTGTGTCGGCGGCCTTCGACCTCGACGAAGGACTGTCAGTCGGGGTGCTGTCCGGCGGGATGACCCAGTCCGCCGCGCTGGGAACCGGACTCAGTGCCATCGGCGACCTGCCGATTTCTGAAGAGTCCAGGGCCACGCTGATGGCGAACGCGCCGCTGGGCGATGCGATCACGTACGGGTTCGGCGATCTCGGGCTGATTCTCTTCCTCACCTGGCTGGGCCCGAAGATCCTGCGCGCCGATCTGAAGCGCGAAGCCAGGGAGATCGAAGCACGGATGTCGGCCGGCGCCACAGGGCCAATCGGCGTCGGGGCCGACTTCGGGCTGCGCGCGTACACCGTCGAGAGCGCCAGCGCCGTCGGCGCAACGATCGAACTGCTGGAAGACAGGTACGCTCCCGGGCGGCTCTCGGTGCAGCGCGTGCGGCGTGGACAGACGCCGCTGACGCTGAATCCCGCGCTCACTTTGAATCGCGGCGATCAGATCGTCCTCTCCGCCCGGCGTGCGGCGTTCTCAGACGCGATCCACGAGATCGGTCCCGAGATCGATGACCCGTCCCTGCTGTCGATACCCGCGAAGAAAGCGACCGTCGTGGTCACCAGCGCCGAGATCGGCGGGAAGACACTCGGCGACCTTGCACAGGATCCGAGCGCGCGCGGCGTCTACCTCGAATCGTTGCACCGCGGCGTCCAGGTCATGCCCCACGAGCCGTGGGCGCGTCTCGAGCGCGGGGACGTTCTGCACATCATCGGCGCGCCTGAGGACGTCGAGCGCGTTGGACGGAGGATCGGGTACGTCGAGAAAGATCTGTCGCGGACCGATCTGACGTTTCTCGCCGCGGGGATTTGTGCCGGCGTCCTCCTGGGGCTGCTCAAGGTCAATCTGGGAGGCATGTCGCTCGGTCTCGGCACGGCCGGATCGATTCTGGTGGTCGGCCTCGTGGGTGGATGGATGCGAAGCCGCTACCCCGTGTTCGGCGCGATTCCGGAACCCGCGCAACTGCTCCTGATGGACATCGGCTTGATCTTCTTCATCGCGGTCGTGGGACTGCACGCGGGTCCTCACGCCGTCGACGCCTACCGGACCAGCGGAGGCGTCTTCTTCGCCCGCGTCTTTTTCGCCGGAGCGATCGTGACCGTCGTGCCGCTCGCCGTCGGCACGATCGCCGCCACGAAGCTGCTGGGCATGAGCCCGCTGATGGTGCTCGGCGGTCTCGCCGGAGCGCAGACGTGCACGCCCGGCCTGAACGCGCTTCGAGAGGCGAGCGGCAGCAACGTCGGATCGATCGCCTACACGATCCCTTACGCGATCGGCAATATCGTCCTCACGCTCTGGGGTCCGGTCGTCGTCGCCATCGTTCACGCGATGCGAGGACCGTCATGAAGCGCGGCGCGGACGTGCTCCGCGACAAGGCACTGAACCGATCGATCGTATTCGGACGCCGTGAGCGTGACCGGCTGGGCGTGCGCGGCCTCCTTCCATACCGCGTGGCGACCCGCCGGGAGATGGTCGATCGCGTCATCGAAAACCTCGACCGCCTGCCGCGGGACATCGATCGCTACATGCTGCTGTCCGGAATACAGGAACGGAATCAGGGCCTGTTCTACCAGACGCTGATCGATCACATCGATCGCATCCTGCCGATCGTCTACACGCCGACCGTCGGCGAAGCGTGCAAGGAGTTTTCGCACATCGCGCGCGATCCGAAGGGGTTCTTCATCACGCCGGACGATCGCGGCAAGATCGGCCGCATGCTGCGCAACTGGCCCGCCAGGGACATTCGCGTCATCGTCGTCACCGACGGGCAGCGGATTCTCGGCCTGGGCGATCTGGGTGCCAACGGAATGGGCATTCCCGTCGGGAAGCTTGCCCTGTACACGGCCTGCGCCGGGATCGATCCGAACGTCTGCCTCCCGGTGGCGCTCGACGTCGGCACCAACAACGAAGCCTTGAGAAAGGATGCGCTGTATCTCGGGTACCCCCGCAAGCGCCTCCAGGGGAAAGCGTACTTCGATCTGGTCGACGAGTTCGTCACCGCTGTGCAGTCGAGATATGCGGATGCGTTGATCCAGTTCGAGGACTTCCTGACGCCGAATGCGTACGCGCTCCTGAACAAGTACAGGGACCGCGTGCTCTGCTTCAACGACGACATTCAGGGGACGGCGGCGGTTGCGCTGGCGGGTGTGTACTCGTCGACGCGAATCACCGGTATCCCATTCAAGAAACTGCGCATCATGTTCCTGGGCGCCGGTTCGGCCGCGACGGGTATTGCCGATCTCATGACCAGCGCCTTTGTCGATGAAGGGCTCACGCCCGACGAAGCGCGGCGCCACCTCTGGTTCGTGGACGTGAACGGTCTCGTCGTGAAGTCGCGCACGGACCTGATGGAACACAACCTTCGGTACGCGCACGACGAAAAGCCCCTGGGGTTCGTCGAGGCCATCGATGAAATCGCGCCTCACGTGCTCATCGGCGCCACTGGCGCGCCCGGCACGTTCACGCAGCCGGTGGTGGCTCACATGAGCCGCATCAACGAGCGCCCGGTGATCTTCGCGCTGTCCAATCCGACGTCGCAGGCCGAGTGCACCGCCGAGCAGGCCTATGCCTGGAGCAGCGGCCAGGCGATCTTCGCCAGCGGCAGCCCGTTTGCGCCGGTGCAGTACCACGGCAAGACGTTCCGTCCGGCGCAAGGCAACAACGCGTACGTATTTCCCGGCATCGGCCTTGGCGCCGTCGCCTGCAGAGCCCGCACGCTGCCCGACGAGTTGTTTCTCACGGCCGCCCGCTCGCTGGCGGGGCTCGTCCGGCGAAGCGATCTCGACCAGGGTTCGGTCTATCCTCCGCTGAAACAGTTGCGTGCGATCTCGTTGGCGATCGCGACGAGCGTCGCCACGCAGGCGTACCGGATGAACCTCACCCGTCGAAAGCGGCCTGCTGATATCCGCCGCAGCGTTCAGGCGCTCATGTATCGCCCCTGAAATCAGCGCACTTCACTTTGCGAGCGGGTTCGGCCGCAGCTGGAAATGCGCGGCTAGAGGCCGCGTGCCTTTGCCTCCCTCGATGAGCCACGGCGTCCGATCGCCGTTGGCCGCCCACAAACCCCGTCCCTTCCATCCGCCGTTCGCATCGTCGATGCGGCCGTCGAGACCCTTGGCGTAGAACCCCAGCGGATACGGGACCCGCAGGACGACCATCCGATCGTTCGCGAACGCAATCAGACCGTCATTGAGATTGCCGGTCGAGACCGGCACGTTCCGGCCGAGCCCGAACGTGTCGTGCTGATCGACCCACGTGTAGTAACTCGACTCCGCGCTGTTCTCGCCGATGCCTTCGAATCCGGGTCCGGGATACTGGTGGAACGTCCAGCCCTCGGGGCAGTGATCGCCGGTCGCCTTCGGCCCGTTCAGCGGTCCCTTGCACTTGCGCCGATCGAAGCTGCCGAGATGTCCGCTCGCGAGCGAGACCCACACGACGCCGTTGCCGTCGATGTCCGCGCCGCGCGCGCCGAAGCCTGGCGGCGGGACGTTGAAGACTTCCGTCAACGCAGTCTCGGGCGGATGCGATCCGAGCGTGACGCGTACGACGGCACCGGGGTTCCCCATCATGGCTCCCCAGATCGAGCCGTCGACCGGGCTCGGCATGATCGAGTAGAACGGCGTCACCACGCGCTTGTCCTTCGTCGGATCCACCGGATCGTTCGGCTCGACGTACGCGTCACGTTTGCCGTTGCCGTTGGTATCCAGCACGAACGCCGTCCAGCCCTGCGCCGACGCCGCGTCGCCGGTCTTCAGGAACTGTTTCGTATTCACCCAGCCGAGCACCGGGCCGCCACCGCTCGACCAGAGTGTGTCGTTCGCGTCGTAGCCGAACTGCACGTGATGCGTGCCGAAGCACGTATCGACGAACGAGTACTTCTTCGTTTTCGGTTCGAAGACCGCGACCTGGCGGACGTTGCGATCGATCGGAAAGAGTTTGGCCGACTCGTGCTGAGACCCTGCGCGGCAGAACGCTGGGTTGTCCGGTGCGCGCACCGCCGCGGCCAGCCAGACGCGGCCGTCGCGATCGAGCATCGAGTTGTGGTTGTTCGCTCGGGTGTCCCAGATCGCCTCGTCGCCCCAGTACGGCGACGCCGCGAGCGGCTTGAGCGCCGCCGCGTGTCCCGGACCGAGGCTGAGCGGCATCTGCGGATCGCGCACCGGCATCTTGAACGTCGTCGCGGTGTTCTCGACCGGATCGAGAATCGGCATGATGTCCGAGCTGTACTCGGGCGATCCGTAGAGCGGCCCGTTCCCGTTGACGGTGGGATGCCGACGATCGCTCGAGATCAGATCGTGCAGGTACTGCTTGTCGTTCATCCAATCACGCAGGGTGACGACGATGTTGCGCTCGGCGCCCTGGGGACGACTCGGGCGGGTGTGCGGCAGCTCGCCCTTCGCGACGCGATCGGTCCAGTCGCCGTAGTACTTGAACGACGCCGCACCGAGCCCGTTCAACTGGCCGAACATCATTTCGCCGGCCTGGCCCGATTGTACGCGCCGCTTCCAGGCGTCGGCGCCCGTCGCGAACGTGCCGAGCGACGCCGGAATGGTGCGCGTCGAGAGTTGCCCGAGCTGGTGGCAGCCGACGCAGCCGAGATTCTTGATGGCGCCGAGCCAGCGTTGCTCCGTCATGTTGCCGACGAATCCCTCGTGCGCGGCCATCTCCGCCTTCGTCGGGATCTTCAGCATCGAGTACCAGTAGATCGCCGGATAGTACCGCGCGGCATCCGCCGGTGTCGGCGCGGGTGTCGCGGAGAGGTTCACGAGACGTCCCGGCTCGCTGGTCGACTTCGCGCTGTCGACGAGCCCGTACCCGCGGACCCAAATCTGATAGCGGGCTCGAGGCAGATCGGGAATCACATACCGGCCCTGATCGTCGGTGACGACGATCTTGATGTAGCGGACGGGAAGGTCGTGCGTCTCAGCGATCACCCAGACGCCCGCTTCAGGGCCGCCCGGTCCCGTCACTACGCCGCCGATGTCGTCGGCGTCGATAGCGACCGCCGCGGCGGCGGACGGCTGCTGAGCGATCGAAGTCATGACCCGCGCGGGGATGAAGGCCGCCAGACCGATTGCGAGTGCGAGCGCGCACAGACGAGGGCTGCCCAATGTCATAAGGCCGTAACCTCCCGAGGCGGATTATCCGCGATCTGTGCAAAAGCGCGGCGGCCTATCAGTGGACGAGCCAGCCGGGCGTCGTATCGGATAGGTAAGATGGGCTCATGTGGTTCGAAGCCCGCCGGGCGATGACGATGGCCCTCGCCGCGGCGATTGTGCTGGCGATGACCGGCGCCGCGCTGGCGCAGTACGGCTTCGGCGGCTTCGACGGTTCCTACCGGCCGCTACCGAACACGCCCTACGACGGGCGCTTTACCTTCGTCCGCGTGCGCTACGATCCCGCGCCCGGCGGCTACTGGCCCGGCCGCCGTCCCTCGTGGATCCACGGCTATCCGCTCGCCGAGCGCAACCTGATGAAGATCATGAATGAGATCAGCTTCATCGGCGCTCACGAGGACGACATCAACAGCGTCACGCTCGACGACCCGGAGCTCTTCAAGTATCCGATCGCGTACATCATCGAAGTCGGGTGGTGGACCGTCACCGATCGTGAAGCCGCCGGCCTGCGCGCGTACCTGCAGAAGGGCGGCTTCCTCTTCATCGACGACTTCAAGCCGGCCGGATGGCGCGGGCCCGGCGGCGGCTGGGAGCCGTTCGCGGCGACGATGCGGCGGGTGTTGCCGGGGGTGCAGTTCCTCGACATGGACGCGAACGATCCGGTGTTCCACTCGTTCTTCGAGATCGGCAGCATCGAACATTTCCCGCAGGCATACGTCAGCGGCGATCCGGTGTTCAAGGGGATCTACGAGGACAACGATCCCGGCAAGCGGCTGATGGCGATCATCAACTACAACACGGATGTCTCGCAGTACTGGGAGTGGTCGGGGCGGGGCTTTCGTCCGTTCGATCAGACGAACGAGGCGTACAAGCTCGGCGTGAACTATTTGATTTACGGTCTCACACACTAAACCGCCACGAAACGCACGAAACGCACGAAACACACGAAACACACGAGACGTACAAAACCCTAACCGCCTTAGCGAAGGGGTAGCGCCCCGCGATCGGCTACTGGCGGCGAGGGCGGATGTACTGCTGAATGACGGTCTCGACAGCCTGGCGTTCGGAGAAGGCGCGTGTGAATGGCGTCGGCCACTGAATCGTCAGCGTCGTGGCAGGGCCGCTTCCGGCGTACGCGGATCGATGAAGAACAGCCGCAGGCGATCACGATCGATACGGACGTATCGCCTGCGCATGCGGGCGTTCAGAGCAACCCTCGTGCCTTGCCGCTGTTTCCTCCACTCACGCAACGGATGTCGGATCGCAGTCAGTCGAAGCACGAAATTGACTGACGTGTTACAAGTTCAGCGCGGGCGTCCTGCCAATGTACGGAAATCGCAAGACCAAGATGAGGCCGCTCGACACGGTTGAGGCAGTGGCAAAGCGAGGCCGCGATGATCTGGATTGA
>DASSGK010000048.1:0-13227 GCA_035693505.1 Vicinamibacterales bacterium | reverse complement strand
TGGACGAGGCCCGAGAGGTCGAAGTCGTATGGCACCGGCAGCAGGGTGCGGTTCGGCTTCTGCACCAGGCGCACGTTGTGGATCGCGTAGATCGACATGTCCGTGTTGCCGATCATGTATTCGAACAGCATCATGCGCGTGAGCGTCTCGTCGTGCAGATCCTTGAAGACGACGCGGGGGAGCTCCACGATGCGTCCCTCGGCGCGACGCGCGACATCGTTCTCGTGCTCGATGAACAGCGCGTATCGCGGGCCGTTTTTCTTCTTCGATTTCTCATCGACGTACGTCGCCCGTGCGAGCCGGGCGCGAAACGACGTCGGCGTCACCAGGTTGAACATCGGGTAGCTGAGATACTCCCGCAGCGTGATCTGCTCGTACTCTTTCGAGTCATCGCACCCCGTGCCGAGCTTCAGCGTCGTCTGACCCTCGAACGGCGTGCCGCCGAGGCCGTCCTTCGGGAACTCCACGCGCAGCGGCACGTCGCTGCAGTTGCGTGACATGCGGCGGAAGTGACCGCGCGCGCTCAACTTCACCGGAATGTCCCTCGGGGTACCGTCCGATGCGGCGACGGTCAGGACGCCGGGATAGCGCACCTTGCTCTCGGGGTTGTGATCCTTGTTGATCACGCGGAACGCCGCGGTCAGCGTGAATTCCAGCGGCTCCGTCTTCCGGAACAACGGGCGGTTCTCGGCCTCGATGCGATTGGCCTTGAGCGTGTCGGCGTCCGGCCACGGCTCGGCGAGCTTGAGGAGGGGATTCTTCTTGCCGGGCGCCGACGGCGGTACCGAACTCTGCGCGCGCGGCATGGCGGCGCTGACCGCGATGGCGATCGCCAACGACGAAACGGCTAAGCGTGGGCGCATGATGGCGTGGATTGTATACTCACGAGCCTTCGTCCGCCGATGGGCCATAGATGGCCGGGACGAGGATGTCGTTCAGCCGAAGATAGACGCTCAATTGACCCCGATGATGGATGATGTGGTGCAGGACGAAGCTTCGAAACGCCGCCACGCGCGGCACCGAGAAGACCTGCTGTCCGCTGCGCTTGAGGGTCCACAGCGCGTTGTACTCGCCGTCGATCTTGTCCATGCTGGCGCGGGTGCGCGCACTCGTCTCGTTGAAGGACGCCAGGATCGCACCGCGGGACGGAAGGGCGGCCTCTTCGGGCGGAGCATCGCTCAGATCGAATGATTGACCGTTGAGGATGATGCCGCCCCAGCTCGGAATCCGGCTGACGTGCGTCGCCAGATCGCCCATGGATCTCGACTTGTCATGCGGCCTCCACGCCAGCTTGTCGTCGGGCACCCGCTCGAGCAGCCGGCGCGTCGTGCCGATCTCATGATCGTAGTCAGCGAGCAGTGCGTCTTTGATCGCCATGGGGAGAGTGTATCGAAGACGCTGGCGGAGTTGAGCACACAGAGACAGGATCAGCCACAGAGACACAGCGACACAGAGCAAAGGCCTTTTGGTTTTTCTCTCGGTGTCTCGGTGTCTCGGTGGCTTTTCTTGCTCTGTGTCCTTTGCTCGCTCTGTGTCTCCTCTGATTGTCGCCGCGCCGCACCACGCCTGCCGCCTCTCGTCGCACAGGTGTCGGGCACGATGACCATCGAAGGTCTCGGCGCGCCTGTGCGCGTCGTCCGCGACACGTGGGGCGTGCCGCACATCTACGCGCAGAATGCGGACGACTTGTTCTTCGCGCAGGGCTTCGTGCAGGCGCAGGATCGGCTGTTTCAGATGGATCTGTGGCGGCGCTCCGCGCAAGGCCGGTTGTCCGAGGTGCTCGGGCCGAACTTCATCGAGCGCGACGCGATGACGCGCCGCATGCAATACCGCGGCGACGTGTCCGCCGACTGGAACAGCTATGGACCGGACGCCATCGCGATTGCGCGCGCGTTCGTCCGAGGCGTGAATGCCTGGGTGCAGCTTGCCCGCGATCGGCCGCCGGAGGAGTTTGTGCTCGCCGGGTGGAAGCCCGAAGAGTGGTCGGCTGACGACCTGTTGAATCGCACCGAGGCCTTTACGGCCAGCGGTGATGCGCTCGACGAGGTGTTTCGCGCGCGACTGGTCGCGGCCGTCGGCCTTCCGCGCGCGCGCCTTCTGCTACCCGGCGATCGCGGACTCGATGGACCTGTCGTCGTCGAGCCTGGCGTCGTTCCGGATCTGGTCGCCGAGGCCATCCGCCGTGCGGGAACGCCGCCGTTCTTCCTCGGCCTCGCGGCTCCCGTTATCCCAGGTACGGTCAGACTGCCGTCAGCTCAAGACACGCAGACACCGGGCGTCAGTTCATCGTTTCCAACGCCGGCGATGCAGTGTGGCGCAGGGCTTCAGCTCTGCGTCTCGTTTGACAACCCGTCGCTCAACTACCTCGTTCACCTGAACGCGCCGGGCTGGAACGTGATCGGCGCAACGGCGCCGTGGCGTCCGGGCGTCGCCGCCGGTCACAACGACCGCATCTCGTGGACGGCCGAACCGTTCGATGCCGATACGCAGGACGTTTACCTTGAGAAGCTGAATCCGGCCAACGATCATCAGGTCGAGGACGCGGGGCGCTGGGTCGACATCGAGACGAGCCAGAGCTGGATCGCCGTCCGCGGACGCAAGACGCCAGTCGATTTCGATCGGATGACCACTCGACATGGCGTTGTTGTCACCTCGGATCGCGAAGGCCACCTGGCATTCGCGCTTCGATGGTCGGGCGCCGAACCGGGCACCGCGTCCGAGCTCGGCGCCCTTGCCCTGGACCGCGCCTCGTCATGGCCGGAGTTTCGAGAGGCGCTCGGACGCTGGAAGCTGCCAGCGCGCCGCATGACCTACGTCGACACTGGCGGCGTGCGCGGATCGGCGATCGCCGGTCTCGTGCCGGTTCGGAAGGGATGGAGCGGCGGGCTGCCCGTCGCGGGATGGACGGGTGCCACGGAGTGGTCCGGCTGGGCCGAGCCCGAGACGAAGGCGACGCCCCAAGTGAATGCTGCGGTGCGCACTGCGAGGATTCTTCTCGAGTCGATACGACTCCATCCCGATCGCGCTGACGCGCTCCTTCGAAAACTAACATCGAGCCGATCGTCCCGTGACTCGCTGACCGCGCAGCGCGCGGCGATCGTGGACGCGCTTGCCGACGCCTTACACGAACGCGAGCGGCCGGCGGACGAACCGGTGCTGTTCGCGCATCCGTTGGCCGTGACCGATGCGGCGCGGCGGCGGTTCAACGTGATCGTCCGCTCTCGTGCGAAGGCCGCCGCCGATGCGTTCGCGATCACCGCCGATCCCGCTGACTGGGATCGATCGACGGCGATGGCCGCACCGGGGCAGTCGGGCTCACCGGAGAGCGGGCATTTTGCCGACCTCGCGAAGCTCTGGTCGGAGGGCGCATCGATCCCGCTCGCATTCACCGATAGTGCGGTGAATGCGCATGCGGAGACGACGCTGGTGCTGAGTCCGAAGTAGGTTTGGTTGCAGGGCTGAAGCCCTGCACTACAAGTGAGTCGAAAGTGGCGCAGGCCTGCGAAACGCCGCGCCTATCGCATGAAACCGCGCGTGACCTCCGCGCGGCCATCGTTCTTCTCCGGCGTGATCTGGAGAATCCGGCAGAGCAGATCGTAGACGTGGATGTTCTCGAACGGCGCCACGACGAGGCCGTTCCGGAGCGCCGGGCCGGCGGCGACGAACAACGCGCCCATGTTCGGCGTGGCTGGCTCGTAGCCGTGCGCGCCGACGTGCAGTTCCTCGGTCGCCAGGCGCTGGCCGGTGGTCACGCTCCAGCCATCGTCCGGCACTCCGACGATCGCCGGAATGCGGGCGTTGTCGCGAAAATGCAGGCGGGCCGGAATGTCCTCGCGTCTGTAGATCGCCAGCTTCGGATGCCTGCCATGCAACCGGCCGTACAGAGCGTCGACGTCGCCATCGCGAGGATTGATCATCAGCGTGCTGCCGTACTCGAGAATCTCGATCGTGTTGATGTCGAGCATCGCATCGAGGTAGATGACGCGATCGTAGGAGGTCGGCGTCATCCCGTGATCGGAGACGATCACGATCGACGTGCGATCGTCGAGTCCAAGGCGATGCACGCCGTCGACGAGCTGTCCGAGCGCGTCGTCGAGGTGCGAGGCCGCGGTCGCGAGCTCCGGCGACAACGGCCCGAAGTCGTGGCCGGCCGTGTCGACCTCGTCGAAATACAGGCTGACGAATGACGGCCGATCCGCCTCGGGCAGCGCCAGCCATGTCAACGCCTGAGCGACGCGATCGCGCGTGCCGAATTTCTTGTCGTACGGCATCCAGGACGTCGGCCGCACGCCGTGAATCGCCGCCTCGGTACCGGGCCAGAACATGGTATCGGCGCGTCGGCCCTGGCGAATCGCCGTCACCCAGATCGGCTCGCCGCCCCACCATCGCGCGTCTTTCGCCGTCTCCGACGACTGCGTGAAGCGCTCAGGCATCGAGGCGTCGCGCATGTTATTCGCGATGACGCCGTGGTGCTCGGGATACAGGCCGGTGACGATCGTGTAGTGGTTGGGAAAGGTGAGGACGGGAAATGCCGGGATCAACGCCCTCGCCCGCACGCCGCGTGCCGCCAGCGCTTTGAGATTCGGCGCCGGCAGCTGGTCGATGTAGTCCCATCGCCAGCCGTCGAACGAGAGGAGGAGGAGGATTGGGGGCTTGCCGTCCTGGCGCGGTGACGCGCCGACGACACAGCCCAGTGCCAGCGCCAGTACGAGCGCGAGGCGGTGAAGTCCCCACCGGCGCGACATCTACATGATGTCGTTGGAATCGGCGACCGGTGCGGCGATGCTGACGCCGCTGACGGGGCTCGTGACGATGAAGCCGCGGTCGGTGGCGAACTCGAGACGGAACCCGATGTGCACGCTTCGGAGTTTCAGGAAGCTGCCGCCGAGCGAAGAGCCCGCGAGGCGGGCGCGCGCAAAGACCGGAAAGAACGCGCCGCCGCGCACGAGGACTTCGGCCCGCTCAGGTGCGACCAGGACAATCTCGTACGTGCTGTTGGCGGTCTTGACCACGAGGCGTTCGAGGGCCGACAGATCGTCGACACGAACCCCGCCGCACCAGTCGTGCGCACTCCACGAGCTCAAGAGCCGTCGGGACGGCACCACCGAGAACGAACCGGATCGTTCAGGATCGCGAGTCACTGGACTTGATGACAATGATAGCAGCCCAGCGCGCGGCGCGAGCGATTGTATTCGTAAGATTGCGTGAAATCGTACGACGGGCGGTGGAGCAGGCGAGACATCCCGGGTACAACTACCTCACGCATATATCCGGCCTTGGCCTGATTGTCCGAGCCGGCCAGGTAGCCGTAGATCGCATTGCGCATCTGTGCGTCGATATTCGTCTTGTAGATTTCCCATCCGCGGTCGCGAACGTCCGGCTGCGGCAGCGCCGCGACCGCCGGCATCCGCCATCGCCGATCCGACGCCTGCGCGCCATGGCATGTTTCGCACGTCACCCGATCCGGACCTCCCTTGAGGCGTCCAAGGGTGACGCGCGCCCACGGCATCACGTCGGCTTCCATGAAGGCGATGATGTCGGCTTCGCTGCGTTTCTCGCCGTTCGGCGCCAGCGCATCGTCGGACGCGAAGGTGACGGCGACCGTTTTGCCGTGCAGGCTGACGACGACGGCGATGATGGCGATCAGCACGCCGAGGAACCCCGCGAGCGCTCCCCGCAGGTCGAGCGACGGCGGACGCGGCTCCCAGGTGAGCGCGGCGCGAACGGCGTCCGCTTCGCGCGGCGCGCGCGGATCGCCGGACAGCAATTCCAGCAGCGCCGCGAGCTGTGCGCCGCGGCGAACCGCCGTCAGGATCAGTGGCGCGCCGCCGCGTACGGGATGAACCGCGATGGTCGACGTGCCGAGCACGCGATCGGCCGGCGATTCCGTTCGAAGAATCTCGCCGACGTCATCGAGCGCGAGCTCGGACGTGATTGATCGTGTGATGTGCAGGAGCCGAAAGTCTGTGAGCAGGTACTGCTCGCCGGAGAGCAGCCGCGCGAGGCGCCAGGGACGGCTGCTCCATAGCAGCCGTTCCCATGGCAGGAGAACCTGGGGCGTCACGGACCCGCCGTCAGGGCGTCGGCTTGCCGAAGTTGACCTTGGGCACCTGCTTCGCGTCGGCCGGCGCCTGGAAGAACGGGTATTCCTTGAAGCCGAACATCTTGGCCGTCAGGTTCGACGGGAACTGTCCGCGCGACGTGTTGTACGCCTGCACGGCCTCGTTGTAGCGCATGCGTTCGACGGCGAGACGATTTTCCGTGCCCGCGAGCTCGTCCATCAGGCGATTGAACTGCTCGTTCGATTTGAGCTGCGGATAGTTCTCGACGACGGCCAGCAGCCGTCCAAGAGCGGAGGTCTGTTGATTGGCGGCCGCGATGGTTTCGTCCGGAGACTTCGCCGCGAGCAGTTTCGAGCGCGCGTCGGCGATGTCCTTGTAGACCGCCTCCTCGTGCTGCGCGAAGCCTTTCGTCGTCTCGACGAGGTTGGGAATCAGGTCGTTCCGCCGCTGGAGCTGGTTCTCGACCTGCGCCCATTGCGCCTTGATCGCCTGCTCCTGGCTGACGAACGTGTTGTACGAACAGCCGGTCAACGGGATCGTTGCCACGGCCAGCGCCACCACCTGCACCAGAGCTCTGCGCGTGATCGTCATATGCTCATTCTACCAACTGGAGCCGCCGCCACCGCCGCCGCTGCTCCCGCCCCCGAATCCACCAAAGCCTCCGCCGAAGCCACCGCCCCCGCCGCCTCCACCGTAGCCGCCCCCGAATCCGCCGAAGCCGCCGCCGAATCCACCGCCGAACGGGCCGATGCCGCTCGACCATCCGCCGCCGCCGAACCGGCTGCGGCGACCGCCGCCCCCGCCGATGCGGCTGATGATCAATATGACGATGAAAATGGCGATCGGGAGCCATCCGGGGATGGAGGAGCCTCCTCGACGTGAGCTCTGCTGCGGCACCCGCACGCCTTCGAGCGTCACCCCGCGCCCCTGGGCGATGCGGCCGATGATCCGCTCGGTGCCTGCGCGCAACCCCTGGCCGTACTGGCCGTTCCGGAAATAGGGGCTCATCACCTCGCGGCTGGTTTCTCCGGCGAAGCCATCGGTGACAAACTGCTCGAGGTCGTAGCCCACCTCAACCCACAGGCGCCGCTCCTTCAGCGCCAGCAGGATCAGCAGCCCGTTTTTCTTGTCCTTCTGGCCGATCCCTTTACCATTGTTCGCGAACATCTTGACGGCGTATTCGCGGATGTCGCCGTACGGCTCGATCGTGGGTACCGTCGCCACCACGACAACGTCGCCGGTCGCGGCTTGCAGAGTACGAATCATTCGATCGATCGCGCTCGCACTGTCTGCATCGACCACTTTGGCAAAGTCGTTGACCGGCGCGGTCAATTCGGGCAGCGGATCCGCGGCGCGGGCAGGAATCCACAACAGCAGTAGCGCCGCAGCGAGCGCCGCAAGCCAAGGGCTGAGCGCTGAGGGCTGAACGCTTGACGTCGGCGAAGCAGCCCTGAGCCCTGAGCCCTTAGCCCTGGTCAGCGATGCTCTCACTGCGCGTTCCACCCGTCCACATAACTGACGATGCGCTCGACGGCGTCGAGGTACGGCCTGAAGAGGCGTTCGGCGTCGGCTGACGAGATGTCGTGGGCGCCGGCGAGCTTCGCGATTTCGGCGACGGCGCTGTTCGGCGTGCCGAGCGTCCGCTCGAGATGCCGCGCCGCCGACGCGGTGTCGTCCGTCTCGTGTCCTTCGAGTCGCGCGATGCTGACGACCAGCGCCGCGAAGGCAGCTGCTGATCTCACGATGAGCACGGAGAGCGCGTCGGCTCGTCCGCCGGTTTCGAGGAAGCCTTCGCGCAAGTGCAGCAGATGGCTGCGCGCCTGCACCTCGCACGCTCGTCGCAGGTCGGCGGGATCGACCGTCAACGATTCGAACGGGTTGGCGCCCGCAACGACTGAATGATCGGCCAGGATGGCGCCGAACTCGAGGGGAAAGGCATCGAGCGACTGCGCGAACTCGTGATCCGCGATGAGCAGCGGCGTCGCCAGCCCGGCGTCATGCCACGCGTTGACGCGGACCGCGCAGGCGCGCAGATCGTCCGGGGTCATCGAATCGACGACGGCGAGCGTGTGCGTGGGCGGCGCCTCGTGTCCATGCCCCGCGGCGTGGCCGGCGTGCCCCGCAGCGTGGGCATGCTTGCGCTGCCCATAGATGACGAGCGACTGGAAGCGTGCGCCAAACAGGTCGCGGAGCTCGCGCTCCAGCATTTTGACGGCGTCGGAGGAGGCCATGCTTTTCATTGTACGACCTGTACATCGACCTTCAGCGGCAAGTGGTCGCTTCTTGCGGCCCAGGCCTTTCCGTCGAGCACTTCGACGTCGACGACCTTCCAGCCCTTCGGCACGAAGCAGAAGTCGATGTGCCACGGCTTCGACGGATTGCGCTGATGCCGGTAGGTCGCATGATGCTCGCGGCCATGGTCGATCTGGTGAAAGGCGTGATACGCGCTGACGAGGCCGAGGTCGGCGAGTGCCGACACGATGCGTGCGTGTCCTTTGCTCGGCGCCGTCACGTCTCGCGCGAGGTTTGTTCCGCTGTTCAAATCGCCCATGACGACTGCCGGACCCGAACGCAGCAGCCGCTCGTACGCCTCAAGCGTCCGCATCACATCGTCCGCATAACGCGGTCCGCGCGACCAGATTCCAAGCGCCGTGAACGACACGGGCCCGCTCACCGCGGCGGCGACGACCGCCTGCCCGCGATTGCGCCGCGCTCTGAGACGGCGCACCTCGTAAGCGGTACCGAGGGATCCCAGCGCGATGGCTTTGCGGACATTCACGCGCCGGGTCACGCATGGCGACGGCGAGGCGGGTTCAACGATGGGGCTGCACTCCTGGAGGAACACGACGGCCGGAGCGCATGAAGCCAGTTCCTCGAATCGCGCGGCGATCGAACCGTGATGACAGTTCCACGCGATGAGGCGAAGCGTGGGCATCGAAAGAACAGCGTAGTCCATCCTGCGCGTTCGGGACCCACAGACTACAATGACGCGGATGCGCCTGCGCCAGTTCAACATCGGCTGCTTCGGCGGCGGCACCGGTCTGCCGAGCCTGCTTGGCGGCCTGAAACAGAATCCGTGGCTGCACCTCAACGCCGTCGTTACCATGTTCGACAGCGGCGGCAGCTCGGGTCAGCTGCGTGACGAGCTCGGCGTGCTGCCGCCAGGCGACATCCTGAAGTGCGCGCTCGCTCTCGCGCGCAACGCCCGCGAGGCGCGTCGCGTGCTGCTCGCGCGGCTGCCGACGCTCGAGCACGCGAAACTCGGCGGCCACACCGGCGGGAATCTCCTGCTGTCGATGATGCAGCGCTACAGCGGCGATTTTCTGGACGCGATCGACGGTCTGCGCGCGCTGCTCGGGTGCACCGGCCGTGTCTGGCCGGTCAGCGTGCAGCAGGCCTCCGTCTGCGCCGAGTACGGAGACGGGTCGGCGACGCGCGGTGAAGTGGAAGTGGATGCGGGCCAGACGTCGGGGCGGTTCGTGCGCCGGATCTGGCTCGAGCCTCCGGTGTCGATTCATCCGCTGGTGGCGAAAGCCGTCAGTCAGTTCGACGCCGTGATCATCGGCCCCGGCAGCTTCTACACGAGCCTCATGCCGATCTTTCTCGTTCGCGGCGTCTCCGACGCGCTGGCGGAGATGAAAGGGCCGATTATTCTCATCGCGAACCTGCTGACCGAAGGGCGCGGCATGCTCGGCTTCACCGCGGCCGATGCGGTGGCGCGGATCGAGGAAGCGACGGGCCGCAAGGTCGACGTCGTGATCACGAACATGAAGTGGCCATCGCCACAGGTGCTGAGCCGCTACGCCCAGGAGCACAAAGAGCCGCTGTCACCGGGTAGCCTGCCCGCTCACTGCGAGCTGGTTGGTGGAGAGTTCTGGACCGGCGAGATTGCCCGCCACGATCGCCTTCGCCTGGCGTACGCCGTCTGGAGCGTGCTGTCGAAACGACTCCTCGTAGACGGATAGGAAGGAACCGCAGAGATCGCAAAGACCGCAGAGAAATATATCTTGGCGGTCTGCGCGGTCTCTGCGGTTTCTTCTTATCGTTTGATCAGCTCGTTCACCGTGAAGATGCGGCCACCGCGCATCACGCGTTTCACGTCCCTGGTGTTCCGAATATCCATCAACGGATCGCTGCCGAGAAAGGTCAGATCGGCGAGCCTGCCGGGTTCGACGCTTCCAAGCTCGGTGGCGAGGCCGAGCGCCTGCGCCGCGTTGGCCGTCGCCGTCTGCAGGGCCTGGAACGGAGTCAATCCCGCGTGTACGTAGGATTCGAGCTCCACGTGCAGTCCCAATCCGTACGGCACGATTGGCGAGTCGGTGCCGGCGAGAATCGTCCCTCCTCCCGCGACGATGGCTCTCAGCGTCGCCTCGTACGGCGCGATGGCGCGATCGCGCGCGGGATCGCGGACCGCCGCCGCCATGTCGGTCAGTTGTGCGACGGTGGACAGCGGAAACAACGAGAGACGGGGATCGAAGAGCAGCGTCTTGTCGCCCGACTCGCGGGCGGCAAAAGCGCCCATGATGCCGATCGTCGGGGTCAGTGTCACGCCGGACTTCGCGATCAGATCGATCACGTCCTGATACGCACGGCCGGTCGCGCTGAGCTTCGGCGAATATCCGCGCCGGCTCGTCCCACTCAGATGCTCGATGCCGTCGATGCCGTACGCCACCGCCGGGTACAGCTCGTGGGACGTCACCGGCCTGTTGTTGTTATGCGCGAACTCGACGACCCGCTTTTGCAGCCTGTCGGGAAGCCGAACGTACGTCTTGAAGAAATCAACGCCGAGCGCGCTCGCGCGCTCGAGCTCTCGATCCATCTGCTCGTCTGAAGTGACGGCGACACCGCCGGGGTAGTACAGACGCACGCCGTCGAATGGATCGCCGGCCAGAAAGACACGCGGTCCCCAACGCCGGCCGGCGTCGAACGCTTCGCGCTGTTCCAGTCCCGCGTACGGGTTGATCGACGGGATGCGCAGGCTGGTGATGCCGTACGCCAGCCACACCCGCCCGAAGTTCTCACCATACCCATCGTCGAGGTGCGCATGCATCTCGATCAGGCCGGGGATGACGTACTCGTTCGACGCGTCGACGACCGCTCCCGTGTGCAGGTCGTCACGATGGGTCTCGATGCGGCGGATGACACCCGATTCGATGACGATGTCGGTCTGGCCGCGCATCGCTTCGAGCGCGCTGTCGAGCACGTGTCCGGCATGGACGACGATGCGCTCGGGAGTTGCGCCGTTGCGCCAGGTGAGGTCGAGCGGAATCGGATCGGGCACGCCGCCGTCGGCGAGGATGCGCCGCAACCCCCGCGGCGTCTGGTAGACGATGTGTCTCGAATCGCCCTCCCAGCTCGGCGACTCAGCCCCATCGGTGGCGATCGCCACTAGCGGCCCCGTCGCGCCGCCACGCTCGTCCACCGGCGCGACCCACAGCTTGCCCTCGGTCACAAACGCCATGTGGAAACCGTCCGGGGACCACACCGGCCCCGTGTCCTGGCGATTGCCCGCGGAGTGTTCCGGGAAGATCACCGACGAGGAGATCGCACTGCTGTTCGACGAGTAGAGCAGGAGCTGGTTCAGTCCCTCGCGGTAGCGGTTCGAGTACGGCAGCAGTGCGCCGACGGCAATCGTAAAGCTGTCGGAAGACCAGGTGGGCCGGCCCAGCTCGCCATGCGCCGACGTGCCGCTCGAGAAGCGATGCGCATCGTGCCGCAGATCGATCGTCGCAAGCACGCGGTGATCGATCACGAAGGCGATGTGATTGCCATCCGGCGACCAGGCGGGACCTGACACGGCGCCGCGTTCTTCGGTCAGCTGCGCGACGCTGTTGTCGCGAAGGTCGCGCACCCAGAGATCCATTTTCCCGCCGCGATCGCTGGCGAACGCGATCCGCGTGCTGTCAGGCGACCACGCGGGGTCGATGTCCATCGCGGAATCGTTCGTCAGCTGGACCGGCTGCTGGCCGGCCGGGAGCATCCAGAGGTCGCCCATCGCCGTGAAGGCGATCGCCCTGCCGTCCGGAGCGACGACAGGATTGGCAATGCCGCTCAGCCTCTGCGAATCCGCCGGTTCGAGCGCGCGATGCGCGATGGTGTACGAGCTGCGATGCAGCGAGACCTTTGCCGAGAACGGAACGATCTGCGCGCCCGCAGGCCCTCGTCGGGAGCCGGCCGGTCCACCACGTGCGCCGGCCGATGCGCGCCAGATCTGTCCGTTCGCGGTATACAGAAGCTCGTTCGAGTTCAGCCATTGCGGCTTGAACGGAAAGACGTCAGCGCCGTCTATCAGCCGCCGATTGTCGACGTACAGCGCGCCGCCGGCGATGTAGACCAGATGTTCGCCGGATCGATTCCACGCGCCCGCGACAGGAACGCCTTCGCCCGCGACATCGGTCACGATGTGACGCTCGCGCCCATCGACGGCCACCGCCCACAATCCAGGCGATGCCTCGCGTCCGCGCCCCGCGTCCGCGGCGTCGGCGGAGACGAACATCAGCTCGCGATCGCCGGGTAACCAGGCTGGCATCCACCCGTCGTGCGTGCTGATTCGACGGGTCTCGCCCGTCGAGACCTCGACCGTCCAAATCGTGCTGATGCCGCCGAACCGATCCGACGAGAACGCGATGCGGGAACCGTCGTTCGACCAGGCGGGCTCGCGATCGTCGAACGTGCCGCTCGTGATCGTCCTGGCCTCGCCGCCATCCGCTCCGATCGCATAGATGTGCCAGGCGCCGTCCTCGTATCCCTGGAACGCGATCGAATGGCTGTCGGGCGACCATGCGGGCTGCCGCGCCTCGAGCAGTTCCGGTGTGATCCGTTTCGCGTCGCCGCCGCGGGCAGGAAGGATCCAGATGCCGCCGAGCAGATCGATCGCGATGGATTGGCCGTCAGGCGACGCGGCCGCCGCCATCGACGTGCCCTGGGTAATGGTGAGATCGACCTGGCGAGTGGTCGTGACGTCCTGCCGTGCACGAGCGGAACGCGATGTGGTCCCGGCCGCGACGGCGGCCAGACCGAGACACAGGACGATGCGTCCTGAAATCATTTCTTGTTCGCGGCGCTCTTTCTCTTCAGTGTCGAGGGTTTCGAAGCAGCTTTCTTCTTCGGCGTGTCCGCGGCCTTTTCCTTCTTGTTCTGCGGCGCTCCGCCGGTCCGTGCTGCT
>DASSGK010000047.1:0-3612 GCA_035693505.1 Vicinamibacterales bacterium | reverse complement strand
CGACGTGGCGCGACAGCGTCGCAGGCCGCTGTTCGTCGAGCGCGGGGGCGAACACGTGGGCGGTCATGATGGTGGCGACGTCCGCCTGCACGGCGGCCCGGAACGGCGCGAACTCCACGGCTCGCAGGCGATCGGGCGGGTGCTCGACGAGTGGGAGCTCGAGATGCGAATCGACACTCGTGTCGCCGTGGCCGGGGAAATGCTTGCCGCAGGCAGCGACGCCTTCGCCCTGCAGCGTGCGGATGATCGCGGCGCCCAGGCGGCCGACGTCCTCGGCCTTGTCGGCGAGCGCGCGATCGCCGATGACGGGGTTCTTCGGGTTGGTGAGGATGTCGAGGACTGGCGCGTAGTCGAGCGTGATCCCTACCGATTTCAACTCCGCTGCCAGTGCGCGCGCAAAACGCTCGGCCAGCTTCACGTCGCCGCTCCGACCGAGCGTCGCCATCGGCGGCCACTCGGTGAACGGAGACTTCAATCGGGCGACGCGGCCGCCCTCTTGATCGACGCTGACCCAGAGCGGCAGATCCGGAACCAGACGCGCGGACTCGTAACACAGCTCCGCGACCTGCTCCGGCTCGACGACGTTGCGCGCGAAGAGGATGACGCCGCCAAGACTGAACTCACGCGCGAGGGACGCGAGTTCGACGGGCACCTGATGTCCGCCGAAGCCGGCAATGAGCAGCCGGCCGATCTGGCGGCGTAGCGAGCCTGACGGCATGCGGGAACGATTCTATAATTTCCCGGTGTCAAATCGCATTGCCGTGTCCGCGCCCACGCGAATCGATCTCGCCGGCGGCACCATCGACATCTGGCCGCTCTACCTGGAACACGAAGGCGCCTGCACGGTCAACGCCGCAATCAGCCTGCGGGCGCGTGCCGAAATCGAGCCGCGCACCGACGGACGCGTCGAGCTGCGGTCGATCGACACGAACCGGCAGCAGTCGGCGGCGCGCTGGCAGGATCTGAATCCGCGCGGCGAGCTGCCGCTGCTCGCGCTGCTGGCGCGCCATTACCGTCTGGCGAATGCCACGCTCGTGACGGAAGGCCAGTCGCCGGCGGGAGCGGGCATCGCGGGCTCGTCCGCGCTCGCGATTGCCGTCTGCGGCGCGCTCGCCAAGTTCACCGGCGCGTCGATGGACGCGGAGCTCCTGCTCCAGACGGCCATGAACGTCGAGTGCCAGACGATCCGCGTGCCCACTGGCGTCCAGGACTACCGTCCGGCGCTGTACGGCGGCGTCGCGGCCGTCGAACTGCGCACCGACGTCATTCAGCGGGTCGCGATCGACGTCGACCCGCGCGAGCTCGAGCGGCGCATCGTGCTCGCCTACACCGGTGCCCCGCGGAACTCGGGCACGAACAACTGGGAAATCACGAAGAAGCACATCGACGGCGACGCCCACATCTTCGATTGCTTCGAGCGCATTCGCGACACGGCGGTCGCCATGCGGCAAGCGCTCGCCCGGCAGGATTGGGACGAGGTCGGCCGGCAGATCGCCACGGAGTGGGACAACCGCAAACGCCTGGCCCCGGGCGTCTCGACGCCGATGATCGACAACCTCATTGCCCGTGCGAAGGCGGCCGGCGCAACGGCCGCCAAGGTCTGCGGCGCTGGCGGCGGTGGGTGTCTCTTCTGCTACGGTCCGCCTGACAAGCGGGACGCGATTGAGGGCGCGCTGTCGACCGGCGAGGCGCAGGTGCTCGACTTCGCGATCGAATCGGAGGGATTACGCTTTGAGTAAGGTCCAGGCACCAAGGACCAGTGATCGTCGATGAAGCTGCCCATGCTCAGCTCAGACGACAAGCTGGCGGAGATCCGCCGGCTGTATTTCAAGACCACTGCGAAGACCATCCAGCAGGACCTCGAAAAGGCGCTCGACCTTCTCAAGTCGATGCACAGCGAGGAGGAGCGCGAACGCGCGGCGGTCTACATGGAGGGCCTGGCGCAGATGCGCAAGGACTGGCAGCGGAAAAAGCGGCGTCGCTGAACTCCTGTCAGCTTTTCGCAAGACCGCGACCGGCTGCCGCCAGGATCAACACTCCAACAGCTATCGCAACGCCGAGAATGAGCGGCTTGCTCCTCTGGCGGCGATACGGCACGTCGAGCGATTCGCCATTCGACGCCGCGATCATCGTTCGGATGTCTGACACTCTCATCAACACTGCGGAAGAGTCAGGCGGCTTCACGTAAAAACCGTCGCTTCCGGCCCACGTTCCGATGTCGCCGGTGAGCTGCGTGCCGTCGCAACGGGTCACGACGACCAATTCCCCAAGTTTGCCGCGTCTCATCTTGGATTCCGCGGCAACCGGCAAGGCCACCGCCAGCGCGACTGTCGTGGCAATTGCAGCGCGGAGGCAGGTCATCGTCCGCACCCTCCATGTCCGCACAACAACAGCGCCAGTGCACCAAAACCTCCGACAAACGCAATCGCGACGATCAGCCGCGTTCGCCGCCCTGGTTGACGCACGGACGACGGTGGATTCGTGGTCAGACCTTGGTCTCGGTTGATCAGAGAATCGCCGCCGCGAATGACGGTAGCTGCAGGCGTCGGCGAAAACGATTCGATGATCGCCCCTGAAGTGTGATCGGCGGGGTACGTGAGCGTTTGCGCGGGCGCAGATCGGGCGACGAGCAAGGCGAGCGTCAATGCAATGGCAGCGCGTGCGGTCGGTTTCATCAGTCCCTCCTGCCGGGGAATGCGAAAGCCGCGAGCCTTTCGGCTCACTTCAGGGCTTAGGGCTGAGCACGATCGCGTGGAAGTTGGGCGCAGTTAATCGTCCGCCTAAAGGCGGACACGACGAACCTATGTGCGGGCGACGAGGACTTTCTTGCGCGCGGCAATCCGCAGCGGCTCGGGGACATTGCGATCCGTCGCCAGCCCCACCATGTCGCGTTCCATGACGCGGCCGAGCAGGTTCATGCTGATCGCCACCGGCGTCTTCGGATTCTTCACCAGACGCAGCGCGATTTTGTAATTCTTCATCCAGCCGCGGTTGTTCGCGATGATGCGGAGGACGTCTTCCGACACGCTGCCCATGCCGGCAACTGCCTCGACCTCCTGCTCGGTCATCTTCGGGCTGCTCATGACGGCGGCGGCAATCATCCGGTTGGTGTCCCGCACGAGCACCATCCGCATTTCCTTGCTGCCCTTCACGGCCGCCTTCAGCCGCTGCGTGAAGTTCATCTTCTGCAGCTTCTGTGTGACCGTTTCCCGATCCATGGTGTCGTTGCTGAAATCGGGATCGTCCTCTTCGCCGGTGTCGATGAGCGGTTGATCGAAGTCGATCGTGACGTCAACGTCGGGAAAGATTCCGCGGTCGGCAAAGAACTCCCGCAAGCCGATCGAAATGTCTGGTCTGGCCAGGAAGGCGGCCAGCGCCGCCACCGGAATGTTGTTCAGCGTCTCGTCGGCGGTTTGCCTGATTTCCGGATCGGGATCCTCGAGCAGATGCACGAGAATCGCAAGCTGCTCGTCGGCCCGCGGCGCGAAGCCGCCCTGCGCGGCAAGCAGCCGAACGTCGCGCGCAACCTCGCCGCGTTTGAAGAATTCGAGTAGCGGGCTCGGCGCGCTCATGGAGCCGGCGCGGGGGTCGCGGGTTCGGCGGCGGCGGGAG
>DASSGK010000046.1:0-3493 GCA_035693505.1 Vicinamibacterales bacterium | reverse complement strand
GGCCAGGTCGCGGCCGGGATCACGGCCGCCGCGTTCACGACGCTGGCGTTCATCGCCATCGTGTGGGGCGCGGCGCACATCATCGTCGGACTGCCACTCAAACGCCTTACGCCATGGTCGCGCTTGTGGGCGCTGATGCTGGGCTCGGTCGATCTCCTGCTGCTGCCGTACGGGACCGCGCTCGGCATCTACGCGCTGTACGTGCTGCTGAGAGAAGACGGGAAGCGGCTGTTCACCGTCAATGGCTGATGGCTGATGGCTGATGGCTCATGGCAGAGGGTCGAGGGTGAGCCTGAGCCATGAACCCTTAGCCATCAGCCATCAGCCCTTAGCCATTCCACCGTGAGTAGTACGATACTCTTGAAACCATGGCAGTTGAGCAGGCCTCTGTTCTCGACGCGTTGAAGGTCGTTCGCGATCCCGATCTCCAGAAAGACATCGTGAGCCTCGGCTTCATCAAGGATCTCTCCATTGATGAGGGCCGGGTCGCGTTTACGATCGAGCTGACGACGCCCGCGTGTCCGGTGAAGGATCAGCTGCGGGATCAGGCACGCGCGGCGGTGATGCAGGTGGCCGGCGTCAGCAGCGTCGACGTCCGGATGAGCGCGCGCGTGCGTGAGGCGGTCGGATCTGACGGCGCGCGTCAGTCGGTTCCCGGCGTGAAGAACGTGATTGCCGTCGGCGCGGGCAAGGGCGGCGTCGGCAAAACGACGGTCGCGGTGAACCTCGCCATCGCGCTCTCGAAATGCGGCGGACGCGTCGGCATCATCGACGCCGATATCTACGGGCCGAACGTGCCGATCATGCTCGGCATGAAGACGCAGCTCACCACGGACGGCAAAAAGATCGTGCCGGCGGAAAAATTCGGGCTGCAGGTCATCTCCATGGGATTTCTCACGGGAGATGACGCGCCGATCATCTGGCGCGGTCCGATGCTCCACGGCGCGCTCCAGCAGTTCTTCCGCGAAGTAGCCTGGGCCAATCTCGACTATCTCGTGATCGATCTTCCGCCCGGCACGGGCGATGTGGCGCTCAGCCTCAGCCAGACCGTTCCGGTCGCCGGCGCCATCGTGGTGACCACGCCCCAGCAGGTGTCGCTCGCCGATACGAAGCGCGCCATCGCGATGTACAAGAAGCTGAACATCCCGCCGCTCGGCATCGTCGAGAACATGAGCTACTTCGTCTGCGGCAACTGCCAGCACGAGGCCGACATCTTCGGGCACGGCGGCGGCGAGCAGATGGCCGCCGATTTCGGCATTCCGTTTCTGGGCCGCATCCCGATTTACCAGCCGATCCGCGAGGGCAGCGACGCCGGCGTCCCGTTGATGATTAGCGAGCCGGAGTCGCCGTCAGGAAAAGCGTTCATGGCGGCGGCGGAACGCACCGCGGCGCAGGTGTCGATTGCGAGCTACAACCGGCCGACGATTCAGCTGACGGTGGTGAAATGAATAGACACGCAGGGCTTAGGGCTCGGGGCGTAGGGCTGGTTCTTCTCCTGGCAACCGCGTGCGCGCCGGCGCCGGCCACCGACAAGACGCCGAAGGCCGGCACCGAGATGAGCCGCGCCGTCCTCGATCCGTACTTGAAGATTCAGTCGGCGCTCGCCGATGACTCGATGGATGGCGTCAAGGCGAACGCCGGAGACATCGCGACGGCGGCGACGTCGCTGGGCGCTCCGGCGATGAAAATCGATACGGCCGCCGTTCAGCTGGCGGCGGCGACTGAGATCGACGACGCGCGATCGAAGTTCGGCACGCTGAGCGAAGCGATCGACACCTACATGAAGGGCCTGCACCTGACGGCGCCGGAAGGCGTGAAGGTGGCGATGTGTCCGATGGTTCAGAAGCCGTGGCTTCAGACCGACGCCACGATCCACAATCCCTACTTCGGCAAGAGCATGCAGACCTGCGGCAGCTTCCGGTGAACATTCCCTCCACACAGCACACGTTGGACAACGGCCTCGATGTCCTGCTGCACGAGGACCACGCCTGCCCGATTGTGGCTGTGAACATCTGGTATCACGTCGGATCGAAGAACGAGCAGCCCGGCCGCACCGGGTTCGCGCATCTCTTCGAGCATCTGATGTTCGAGGGATCGCAGCACCACGACCACGGCTTCTTCCAGCCGCTTCAGGGCGCCGGCGCCACGCTCAACGGTTCGACCAACGCCGACCGCACGAACTACTGGGAAGTGGTTCCGGCGGGCGCGCTCGAGCTCGCGCTCTGGATGGAGTCGGACCGCATGGGCTATCTGCTCCCGGCCCTGACCGACGCCAAGTTCACGAATCAGCGCGACGTCGTCCTCAACGAGCGGCGGCAGAACTACGAGAATCGTCCGTACGGCCTCGCGCCGATGGCGCTCCTGGCGGCGCTCTTTCCGCCGCACCACCCGTATCACTGGACGACGATCGGGGACATCGCCGATTTGCAGGCCGCCAAGCTCGACGAGGTCCGTGCGTTCTTTCGCCGGTACTATCACCCGGCCAATGCCTCGATCGCGCTCGCGGGCGACATCGATCCCGAGCAGGCGCTCGTGCTCGTCGATCGCTATTTCGGCGAGATCGATCCGGGCGAGCCGGTCGATCCGATCCATGTCGATGCATCGATGGCCGGGGATTCGCGGATCCACTTCGAGGATCGCGTCGAGCTTCCACGGCTGTACCTTGCGTGGCACACTCCGGCCATGTTCGCGGACGGCGACGCGGATCTCGACCTGGCGACGGATCTGCTGGCCAACGGCAAGACCTCACGCCTGTACCGGAGGCTCGTGTTCGATGAACGGCTGGCCACGGACGTCTCGGCATCGCAGAACTCGCGCGAGATGATGGGCTACGCGCAGATCACGGCCACCGCGGCGCCGTCGCACACGCTCGCCGAAATCGAGCCCGTGATCCTCGAAGAGATCGCCCGTCTGGCGGCCGAGGGTCCGACCGACGAAGAGATCGAGCGCGGCCGCGTGCAGGCGGAGGCGCAGTTCATGTTCCGGCTGCAGACCGTCGGCGGCTTCGGCGGCAAGTCGGATCAGCTCAACGCCTACAACGTCTTCCTGAAGGATCCGTCCTACTTCCCGCGCGACCTGGCGCGCTACCAGGTCTGCACGAAGGCGTCGCTCCAGGCGGCCGTCAAGCGCTTCCTGGATCCGGCGAGGCGCGTCACACTCAGCATCGTGCCCCACGGCCGCACGTCGCTCGCCGTGCGCGATTCAACGACGGCGGCGGTCTCGTGACCCTTCGACGCAGCTCAGGGCAGGCGCCTCACGGTGTCTCAGGCCAGACAGCGCCGGTCGATCGGGCCCAGCTGCCGGTGCCCGGCCCCACGCGTCCGTTTCCGTTCCCGGCCATCGAGAAGTCGACGCTGCCCAACGGCCTGCGCGTCTGGACGGTGCACCACACGCAAGTCCCGCTCGTCGCCTTCACCCTGCTGATTCGCCGCGGCGCCGCGTCGGATCCGGCCGGCAAGGAGGGACTGGCCGCGGTCACCGCCGACATGCTCGA
>DASSGK010000045.1:0-2972 GCA_035693505.1 Vicinamibacterales bacterium | reverse complement strand
GCGACGCCGACACGCGCCTCGAACGCCGCGAACAGTGACGCCGAATGCGCCAGGGCGAGCGTCGCGCCGAGCGACGATAGCGCCGTCGCGGCCTCGAGCGCGCCGTAGATGCGCAAAGGCCGCTCACTTCGATCCGCGATTCGGCCGAAGACGGCTCCGCCGAGCGCGAGACCCACGAAGAACGCGCTGATCGCAATCGTGATCGCGTACACGTCGACGCCAACGACGAGCGAGAGCTGTTTGACCCAGAGGAGCTGATAGACGAGAGCGGCGCCGCCCGAGAGAAACAGGAGCGCGCCCGGCCAGACCCGGCTCACGGCGTCATGATGACAGATTGGAATAACGTCCGAGGATGATCGAGCCGAGGGTGCGGGCAATGCGGGGTCCCTCACCCTCGGCTGCGCGTTGATCTAGTCCTTGGATGACGATCCGAGCGACCTCGTCAGCGCTTCCATCATCTGGTCGATGGAGAAACTGCCGACACGCTGTGACGGCGGATACTCCTTCAGGCTCGCGAGGAACGGTTGAACCCTGTACAGGGTGTACTGGACCATGTACGCGTTCTTCGCAGTCCAATCGTAGTACTGATCGGACACGATGTCGGCGCGTTCATACGGGTCCATCCGGAGGTTGAACACCTTGGGCACGCGCAGGCACGTGAACGGGTTCGACCACACCTGGAAGCCGCCCGGTTGACGCTGCTCGCAGAACACCATCTTCCAGTTGTCCATGCGCACGGCGACCAGTTCCGCATCGTCGTTGAAGTAGTAGAACTCGTGGCGGGGTGAGTGCTCCTCTTTCCCCTCCAGATACGGGACGAGGTTGTAGCCGTCGAGGTGAACCTTGTACGTTGGACCTCCAGGCTTCGCAGCCCACCCCTTCAGCAACCGATCCTTGATGGTCGTGTCTCCCGCCGCGGCCAGTAGTGTGGGGAACCAGTCGAGACCCGAGACCATGTCGTTCGACACGGTTCCGGGCTTGACGTGGCCGGGCCATCGGATCAGCGCCGGCACGCGGAAGGCGCCCTCCCAGTTCGTGTCCTTCTCGCTTCTGAACGGCGTGGTGGCGGCGTCCGGCCAGGAGAACTGGTTCGGCCCGTTGTCGGTCGTGTAGATGACGAGCGTGTTGTTGGCAATCCCGAGATCGTCCACCGTCTTGAGGAGCTTGCCGACGTTGCCATCCATCTCGATCATGCCGTCGGCATACTCGTTGCCGGGCATCCCGCTCTGTCCCTGCATCGACGGTCGAACGTGCGTGAAGGCGTGCATGCGGGTGAAGTTCATCCAGGTGAAGAACGGCGTGCCGGCATTCTTCTGCCGCGTCATGAAATCGATCGCCGCCTGGGTGGTCTCGTCGTCGACGGTCTCCATCCGCTTGCGATTCAGAGGCCCGGTGTCCTGAATCCGGCCGTCGGCGAATGTGTGGAGGACTCCGCGCGGTCCCTGCTTCACGAATCCGGCATCGTTCTTTGGATAGTAAGGACGTTCGGGCTCCTCTTCGGCGTTCAGGTGATAGAGGTTGCCGAAGAATTCATCGAAGCCATGAGCGGTCGGCAGATACTCGTCTCGATCGCCGAGATGGTTCTTCCCGAACTGCCCCGTGGCATATCCGAGCGGCTTGAGGGCCTCGGCAATCGTGATGTTCGCCTTCTGCAGCCCCTGTGCGGCGCCCGGAATTCCAACCTTCAGCAGGCCGGTTCGGAATCCCACTTCGCCAGTGATGAAGGTCGAGCGACCTGCGGTGCAGCTGTTCTCGGCGTAGTAGTCCGTGAACATCATCCCTTCTTTGGCGATGCGATCGATGTTCGGCGTGCGATAGCCGACGACGCCAAAGGAATACGCGCTGATGTTCGTCTGACCCACATCGTCGCCGAAGATGACGAGGATGTTGGTCTTCGCGCCGGCCGCCGCCTGTTGGGCAACGACTGCTGGCGCGAGCGCTGACGTCGTCGTCAGCAGCCTCGTGCCGGCTGACGTCGTCGATGGTTTCTTGCCCGGCACGGCTGAAGGCCGCGGCATCTCTGCCGCCGAGAGCGTCGGCGACGTCGTGTTCCAGCTCGCCATCACCAGTCCCGCCACGACGCCGAAGCTCGCCGCGGCGGCGACAGATGACGACCACGGTATCCGACTCATTGCTGGCCCTCCTGTTTCTACTGGTACTGCCGCGCCGGCGATCGATCGATTCGAGCCTGTTCCAAGTGATTGGCAGACGACGACCGATCGAATGCGCCATACGGCCCCACCCTCTGGCGCTGCCTCATCCCTTGGCCCAACCAGAGGGTCTTCTATCAGTCGTCGATGGTATTCACCTCTCCGCGGCCTTCATATGCACATTCGGCACGAAGCGCATGAGGATGGCAGTGCAGCTTTCGCATCTACGAGCGATGGCCGTAGAACGAATTGACCGAGGACGTCGTTCATCGTCCGACTGATTCGAGATCGTCGAGGACCGTTCGAGGAATCTCGAGGCTCGACGCGTTGAGGTTCTCCCGGAGATGTGCGACGGACGAAGTGCCGGGGATGAGCAGGATGTTGGGCGAGCGCTGGAGCAGCCACGCAAGCGCGAGCTGCATCGGAGTAGCCTGCAACGACGCCGCCGCGGAGTCGAGTATCGACGACTGCAACGGCGTAAACCCGCCGAGCGGAAAAAACGGCACGTATGCGATCCGCTGGGTCGCGAGCGCATCGATGAAGCCGTCGTCGTCTCTGTGTGCCATGTTGTAGAAGTTCTGCACGCACACGATGCTGGTGATCGTCTGGCCTTGTGCGAGCTGCGTCGGCGTAACGTTGCTCAACCCGATGTGGCGGATGAGCCCCTGACGCTGCAGTTCGGCGAGCGCCGTCAGCGGTGCTTCGATCGATCCCTCGGATGGCTTCTGGATGCCGCCGACCCGCAGATTGACGACGTCGAGCGTGTCGAGCCCGAGATTTCTGAGGTTGTCGTGGACGCCGTCGATCAGTTCCTGGCGCGAG
>DASSGK010000044.1:0-11155 GCA_035693505.1 Vicinamibacterales bacterium | reverse complement strand
CCCGGTTGTGCGTTGGGGATTAATCGGTGCGGGCGACATCGTCCGCAAACGCGTCGGTGAGGCGCTGCGATCCGGCCGCGGGTGCGAGCTCGTGGCAGTCAGCCGGGCGAACGCCAGCCTCGTGGACGCGTTCGCTCGCGAGGTTGGCGCGCGTCGAAGCTACGCCCACTGGCGAGACCTCGTCCAGGACGATGAGGTCGATGCGGTCTACGTGGCAACGCCGGTTTACCTGCACGCCGAACAGACCATTGCCGCTGCGGAAGCTGGCAAGCACGTGCTCTGTGAGAAGCCGATGGCGATGACCGTGGCGGAATGCGATCGGATGATCGACGCATGCCGCAGCGCCAACGTCAGGCTCGGGATCGCCTACTACCGTCACTTCTATCCGGTGGTCATTCGGATCCGGCAACTCATCGCGGCCGGCGCGATCGGATCGCCCGTGTTCGCGCAGATGGTGGCCTCTGAACCATTCGATCCGGCGCCGGGAGCCCCGCGCTACTGGCTCGTGCAGCAGTCGCAGTCCGGCGGCGGTCCGATGGCCGACTTCGGCTGTCACCGCATCGAGGTGTTGCTCCATCTGCTCGGCCCGGTCGCGTCAGTCGCGGGCGTCGTGACGAGGGCTGCACTCGAGCGGGAGGTGGAAGACACCGCCGCTGCGCTGCTGCAATTCGAGACAGGCGCGTGCGCGATGGTGGCGGCGACCAACGCGGCGGCGACGCGACTTGATACCCTCGAGATTCATGGCACCCGTGGAACGATTCGCGCCACCTCGCTCAACTCAGGCGATCTCGTTCTGGTTGTTGACGGCAAGGAGCTCGTCGAGTCTCATCCCCCAGCCGCGAACGTGCATGTGCCGCTCGTGGAAGATTTCGTGGACGCCGTGCAGCACGGCCGCGACCCGGCCGTCGACGGCCGCGCCGGCCGTGCGGTCGCCGTCATACAGGATGGCATCTATGCTCACACGCCGCAGGTTCGTTGAAGCGATTGGCGCGGCTGGCGCCGTCGTCGGACTGCAAGGGTTGGCCGCCGCTCAAACGTCGCAGGCACCTCAGACGCCCGGTCCGCCGAGCACCGTCACGGTTCCTCCTCGCGACTTCGGTCCCAATGCACCGCCGACGACCTACTTCACCGATCCGGACATCGTCACCGTCGATCGGTCGTTCAACGGTTACGTCCTGGCCAACTCGTCGATCGTGCGGCTGTGGACCGGCGGTCTCTGGTGCGAGGGACCGGCGTGGTCGGTGCAGGGACAGTATCTCGTCTGGAGCGACATTCCGAACAACCGTCAGCTGCGATGGCTCGAGGACGATGGGCGTGTGACCGTCTTCCGTCACCCGTCGAACAACTCCAACGGCAACACGTTCGATGCCGAAGGCCGCCAGCTCTCGTGCGAGCACTACGCGCGGCGGGTCGTCCGCTACGAACACGACGGCACGACGACGGTGATTGCCGACGCCTACAACGGCAAGCATCTCAACTCGCCAAACGACGTCGTGGTGCACCGTGATGGAAGCATCTGGTTCACCGATCCTCCGTACGGCAGGAGCTTGTACGAAGGCCAGCCCGGACCACGCGAGCTGCCGACGGCCGTCTATCGAGTGGACAGAAGCGGAAAGGTGACGCAGGTCGTCAGCGAACAGCAGGTTCCAGATCCCAACGGTCTCGCGTTCTCTCCCGACTACAAAAACCTCTACGTCGTCAGCACCGGGAAAGGACCCGGCGACACCGGTCCTGGCGGCAACGGCGACATGTTCGTCATGGATGTGAGCGCCGACGGCTCGGTGTCCAATCCCAGGCGGTTCTCGGACTTCATGATCGACGGCGTGAAATGCGGACCCGATGGCGTGCGCTGCGATCGCGACGGCAACCTCTGGTGCGCGAGCAACGCCGGCCGCGCCGTTGGGTACAACGGAGTCACCGTGTGGACGCCGCAAGGAAAACTGATCGGGCGGATCCGGCTGCCGGAGGTCTGCGCGAATATCTGCTTCGGCGGACCGAAGCGCAACCGGCTGTTCATGACCGCGAGCCAGTCGCTCTATGCCGTCTATGTGAACACGCAGGGTGCCGGACCGGCATGACGCGACGTTCGCGGCAGAGCATCGGCTCGCTCAGGACAGCCTGACATGGACGTGCCTGTCAATCGGCTGAAGCGCGCACTGCGCGAAGGCCGGCCTCAGATCGGCTTGTGGAGCACGCTTGCCAGCCCGGTGGCGGCCGAGGTCGTGGCCGGATCCGGTTTCGACTGGGTGCTGCTCGACACGGAGCACGCGCCGAATGACGTGAGCAGCGTGCACCACCACCTTCAGGCGATGCAGGGGAGCGGCGCGAGCGCCGTCGTCCGGCCGTACTGGAACGACGCGGTGTTGTTCAAGCGCCTGCTCGACATCGGCGTGCAGAGCCTGCTTGTGCCCTTCGTTCAGAGCGTCGAGGAGGCGCGCCTGGCAGTTGCGGCGACGCGCTACCCACCTGACGGCATTCGCGGAGTGGCGACGACGATCAGGGCGAATCACTACGGGCGGGCGAAGGACTACCTCCATCGCGCTCACGACGAAATCTGCGTCATCGTCCAGATCGAAACGCCGCAGGCGATCGCGGGCATCGAAGCGATAGCCGCCGTCGACGGAGTGGACGGCCTCTTCATCGGGCCGAGCGATCTGGCCGCCAGCATGGGCCACCTCGGCGACAGCGGCCATCCCGATGTCCGCCGCGAGATCGATCGCGCGATTCTTCGCATTCGCGCGACGGGAAAGTGCGCCGGCATCCTCGCGCCGATCGAAGCCGATGCCAGGCACTGGCTCGAGATCGGTTGTCAGTTTGTCGGCGTGGGCAACGACACCGGCATCCTGGCCCGGCAGACCGAAGCGCTCGCGGCGAAGTTCAAGCAGGTGCACACGCAGCGTTGAAGTGCCACGGGACCAGCGGTGCAGGCAGGACAGGCGGGACAGGCAGGAGGGGCTGGAGCTGACGATGTGGCGCAGGCCTTCAGGCCTGCGATGCTAAGGCCGCACCAGACGTTCGGGAATGGCCTCCGCGTCGAGGAACAGCGCGCAGTACTCCACGTCCACCCGGCCTTTCGCCGGGATCCACCGGTAAGTCGGTACATCGAAGAGCCGGCCGCGATCGATCATCGCGCGGCGCGTTTCCGGCATCGGCGACACGCCGAACTCCATGCCGCAGGTCAACGCGCGGCCGTTCCACGGCGCGGCCTGACGGCTATGGTTTTCTTCCCAGATGCCGAGCCATGGGAAATCGTGGCGCGCCCAGACGTAGCCGAACGCGAGCCGCGTGGCCGGGCAGAAGGCGACGAAGAAGGCGTCGACGAGCGCCGGGTCCATGAGTTGCGCGGTGTAGGCGCTGGATGCCGCTGCGCTGGTGAACCGCCGAAGGTCGGCGATGCCGCCGTCGATGCGCGGCGCGAACGGCCAGTCGTATACCGAGCCGGCGACCAGATAGTCGTCCGCGCCGAAGCCGTGCTCGATCACCTGGGACCGCGTCGCGGATGCGCGGAACTGGGTGAGTCCCTTTCGGAGGAACGGCGGTCCCAGCGTGACGTGCTGCGTCCAGCCGACGGGGCGATCGCTCGAGCTGATGTTCTCAACCGTCTCCTGGATCCTGACGCCGCGGCCGCGAAGCTCGATGCGGCGTTCGAATTGGAGACCCGCGAGCGGCAGGCAGGCGCGCATCGACAGCGCCGTCCCGTCGGTCTCGATTTCGTACGCCGCGACCGACGCTTCGCCGTGAGGAGTCAGACCTGCCGCCGCCTCTTCAGCGGACGGCCCGCCGAAGATGTCGAGGCACAGGTTGTGTCCCATGATGCCCGCGAGGAGCTTCGCGTCCACGCCGGCTCCGTAGGCCTGATGCACCGCGACGTCGTACGTCGATGGTTCAATCGATGGCCACGGTGGCGTCCACAGCGGATTGACCGCGGTGCGCTTGTCCAGGATCTCTGCGATGTGGCCTCCTTCTTCGAGGACCGTCACGCGGAGATCGTCGTTTTCGATCGACGCCGCGCGCCGGCCGTAGTAAGACGTCGCGCTCATCATGCGAGTCATTATGCCGCGACGAGGATCCGCGCGTCAGCGTCCGCAGCCTCACGCGCTGCGATATTCGCGGACGCGTTTCGCGATCGGCGCGCTTCGTGAGTATCATGCGGCCATGATGCGCCTTGTCCTTGCGGTGCTGCTTTCCGGCAGCTCGCTCGCCGCGTTGACGATCGCGGCGCCACAAACGGCGGCGCCCACCTCAACCGCGCAGGATCCGTTTCCCGAAGGTACCGGTAAAGCGGCGCTGATGAAGGTGTGCAGCAACTGTCACTCCGCGGAAAGCGTGATTCAGAGTTTCCGCACGCGGCAGGAATGGGCCGACGTCATCGATCAGATGGCGCGGTTCGGCGCCGAGGCGAGCGACACGGAATTCGATCAGATTCTCACGTACCTGGCGGTTCACTTCTCGCCGATCAGAATCAACAAGGCCGCCGCCAGGGATCTCGAGGGCGCGCTCGACGTGCCGGCCGGTATTGCGGAGGCGATCGTCGCCTATCGTCAGGCGAACGGCGATTTCAAGACCCTCGATGACCTGAAGAAAGTGCCGGGTCTCGACGCCGCGAAGGTCGACGCGCAGAAGACGAGGATCACCTTCTAGCCGCGCGCCGGCTCGTTTTGCATCGCGCAACGCCCGCTCTCGATCGGAGTGGTGTGACCACCTCGGCGCGGAACGGGATCACGCGTCAATTGGACCGGTTCTTGGCGAAATAGCTGTCTCCGCGCGATCACGACGCGATCTTTCAGAGTGAAATGGGCGGACGCCGCTGCGCGCCGCTTGCCGCCGCCGGGGCACCCCGAGTATCGTCTCGCGCAGCGTCTCGATCCGGTCGCGGAGGCCCCACGCATGGTCAATCGCTCCACAGTGCAAGCCGCGATCGATGCCGGCTCCGGTGTCTTGAGGCTCGAGCCCGCCTGGGTGCCGCGCACGTTCATGCTGCCCGGCCGTCGCCTCAAGCTGCACCCCGACGATCTGTACGCGCTCGGCGCCCATCGCGGTGGCATCAACGAGCGCTGGTTCTCGTCCACCACGAACGCGGATAACGGACCCGGCACGCCGCCCGACGAGGGGCTGAGCTACGTCAGGCTCAAGAACGGCAACCGCCTGCTGCTCAAGGAGGCGGTGGACGCGGCCGGCGATCTGCTGATCGGATCGTCCGTGATGCAGCGCGAAGGCGGCTGGAATCTGCTCTGCAAGTTCTTCGACAACATGGGGCCGATTCCGCATCACATGCATCAGAACGACGCTGATGCGGCACGCGTCGGCAGGCGCGGGAAACCAGAGGCGTACTATTTTCCGCCGCAGTACAACCAACTCGACAACGATTTCCCCTACACATTCATGGGACTCGAGCCGGGGACGGAGAAGGGCGACGTGCGGCGGTGCCTCGAGAACTGGAACAAGGGCGACAACGGGATTCTCTTTCTGTCGCGGGCCTTCAGACTCCAGCCCGGCACCGGCTGGCAGGTCAATCCGGGCATCCTCCACGCGCCGGGCTCGCTCGTCACCTACGAGCCGCAGGTGAACAGCGACGTCTTCGCCATGTTCCAGTCCGAGGTGGATGGGCGCATCATCGACTGGAGCCTGCTCACCAAGGACGTGCCGCCGGAGCACCATCGCGATCTCGACTACATCGTGTCGATGCTGGACTGGGACGCGAACGTCGACCCGGCGTTCGCGAAGCGGAACCGCGTCTTCCCGACGCCAGTCAGGCCGGTCGAGGAGACCGAGGCGGAGGGCTATCGCGAGTTGTGGGTGTGCTACGGCACGCCGTACTACTCCGCAAAGGAACTGACGGTTCTTCCGCGCCGGACCGTGACCGTTCGCGATGCGGCGGCCTACGGGCTGATCCTCACGCAGGGTCACGGCACTTTCGGCCCGCATCACGTCTCCACGCCGTCGATGATTCGATTCGGACAGATGACGGAGGACGAGCTGTTCGTGACCGATGAAGCCGCACGCGCCGGCGTTCGCATCGAGAACGCGAGCGACTCGGATCCGCTCGTGATCCTCAAGCACTTTGGTCCGGGCAATCCAGACGCGCCGGGTAGGAATTAAGAATTAAGAATTAAGGCTGATGCACACATTCCCCGCTCTTCACAACGCCATGTGGCCGGGTCTCGTTGGCAAGGGACCGGATTCCGAGCCGCCGATCGATCTCGATACGATGCTCGATCTCACCGCGAATGCCTCGGTCGGGGGTGTGAAGTTCGACGGCGTCGATCTGTTTCTCTTCGACCCGCATGTCAGCATCGACTCGAGGCCGGACGAGGTGAAGCGCCTCGCCGACCGCATTCGCGCCAGGCAGCTGGCGGTCGGTTCGCTCGTCGCGCCGGTCTGGCCGCCGACGGGCGGTGGCTCGGCGATGGGCGACGCCACCGAGCGGCAGAAGTTCGTGACCCAGGTCCGCAAAGCCTGCGAGATCGGGAAAACGCTTCGTGAAGTCGGAATCCGCCGGTCGGGCGTGATTCGCATCGATTCGGCGGTGAGTCCGTCGGAGTGGGCAAAGGATCCGCAGGGCAACACGAAGAGAATCGCCGACACGTTCCGCGAGGCGTGCACGGTCGCGGAAGGGTTCGGCGAGCGCCTTGCGGCGGAAGGGGAGATCTGCTGGGGCGGCATGCACAGCTGGAAACACAACGTCGAGTTGCTGGAAGCCGTCGGCCGGCCGAAGACGCTCGGTTTCCAGGCCGACATGGCGCACACGCTGCTGTTCACGCTCGGGTACAACGCGCCCGAGGATCGCCTGCTGCCCGACCCATTCGATTGGAAGAGCGCCGACGCGCTCGACTCGGCGCTGAAGACGATGACGCGATCGTTGAGGCCATGGACGATCGATTTTCACGTCGCCCAGAACGACGCCACCGTGAAGGGCTCGGGTTCGCACGACAAGACCGGACGTCATTGTCTGCCCGACGATCCGAACGGCAAGCTCGATGTAGCCCGCCACGCCGGTTTCTGGATGCGCGACGACAGCGGCGAACCGACGCGCGCGTTTGCGCACATCTGCTGGGACGGCTGCATGTTTCCGAACGAGACGATGATGCGGCCGGAAACCTGGACCTCGGTGCTCGCCACGATGATCGCGGTTCGCAACGCCCACGGCTGGGACTGACCATGGCCAGGAGACCGCTCAACATCGCGCTCGTCGGCTACGGTTTCATGGGCAGGACGCACAGCAACGCGTTCCGACAGGCGCCGCGCTTCTTCGATTTACCGTTCGAGCCGGTCCTTCGCGCCGTGGTCGCTCGCAACGCCGATCGTGTGCGCGCGTTCGCCGATACGTGGGGCTATCAGTCGGCGGAAACCGACTGGCGCGCCGTGGTCGAGCGCGCGGACATCGATCTGGTCGACATCGCGAGCCCCAACGATACCCATGCGGAGATCGCCATCGCGGCCGCGCGTGCCGGGAAGATGGTGATGTGCGAGAAACCGCTCGGACGCACCGCGGCCGAAGCGCAGGCGATGGTGGCCGCGGTCGAAGCGGCCGGCGTCGCCAACATGGTCTGGTACAACTACCGCCGCGTGCCGGCCGTCATGCTGTTGAAGGCGTTGATCGACGAGGGCCGGCTCGGACGCATCTATCACTACCGCGCGCAATTTCTGCAGGACTGGACGATTTCGCAGGACCTGCCGCAGGGCGGCGAAGGGCTCTGGCGGCTCGATGCCGGCGTCGCCGGCAGCGGTGTGACGGGCGATCTGCTGGCCCACTGCATCGACACGGCACTCTGGCTGAACGGCTCGATTGCGGAAGTGACCGCGATGACTGAGACCTTCGTCAAGCAGCGCACGCACACGCTCACCGGCAAGATGACGCCCGTCGGGATCGACGATGCGAGCGCGTTCCTGGGACGGTTCGAGAACGGTTCGCTGGCGCTGTTCGAGGCGACGCGCTATGCGCGCGGTCACAAGGCGCTCTACACGCTCGAGATCAACGGCGCGGACGCGTCGGCGCGCTGGGACCTGCACGATCTGCATCGGCTGCAGTGGTTCGATCATCGCGACGAAGGACGCCTTCGCGGCTGGCGCAGCATTCACATCACCGACAGCGACCATCCGTACATGAAGCATTGGTGGGTGCCGGGGCTGCAGATCGGATACGAGCACACGTTTATTCATCAGTTCGCGGACTTCCTGACCGGCATCGGGAACAAGAACGAGACCGCGCCGACGTTTCGCGACGGCCTCGCCACCGACTGCGTGACGGACGCCGTGCTCCAGTCCGCGAAGACCCGGCAATGGCAAGCGCCCGCGTCGCACGCGAAGGCGACGTAGGCATGGAGCGCAGATGTTGACAGGTCGTCTCGCGCTGGCGGGAGTGGTCGCCGCCTCCGCTGTACTTCTGGCGCAACCACCTCAACGCGGCGGCCCTGCCGCTGGTGCCCAACCTGCGGGTCAGGGGCGCGGCGGCGGGTTTACCCATCCCGAACCGATTGAGTTCGACAATCACGACGGCTGGCAATCGATCTTCGACGGGACGCTGAAGAACTGGGATGGCGACACGACCGTGTGGCGTGTCGAGGGCGACGACCTGATCGCGGAGGGGACGCCGCAGAAGCCGCTGCCCAATCCACAGACCCATTTGATCTGGCGCGGCGGCAAGGTGAAGGACTTCGAGTTGAAGCTCGAAGCCCGGCTCGATGGACCGGGCACGAACAGCGGCATCCAGTACCGCAGCTTCGAGCCATCACCCGGCAGGGGTCTTCCGCCGCCAGGGCAGGCGGCGCCCGGAGGCGGACGGCCCGGCGGCCCGCCTCCGCGTCCGCAGAGCAAGTGGCTGCTCGGCGGCTACCAGTTCGATCTCGACTTCGTCGGCCGCTTCACCGGCCAGCTGTACGAAGGCTTCACCGGCCGCGGGATCATCGCCTGGCGCGGCGACGTCGTGCACACGGTCAACGGGCAGAAGCCTCGGCTCTTGAGCAAGCTCGGTGATTCCGACGAGCTCAAGGGATACATGAAGATCGGCGACTGGAATCAAGTGCATCTGATCGCCCGCGGCAACACGTTGATTCACGTGCTGAACGGCCACGTCATGGCGATTCTGATCGACGACGACACGAGCGTGCGCGCCTTCGAAGGGCTGCTTGGTGTGCAGCTCGAAGGGCAACCCGACGCGTCGCGCGTCGTGTTCCGACACATCTACCTCAAGACACTGTAGGCCAATCATGAAGCATCTCGTCGCCGGCGTCGTCGTCATGAGTGCCGCCCTGGCGGCGCAATCCCCGCCGGCGTCCCAGGGCCGCGGGTCTGCCGGACAGCCTGGCCAGCCCGCACCGCTCGCGATGGCGGACCACGCGGGATTCGAGTCGATCTTCGACGGGTCGTCCATGAAGAACTGGGACGGCGATCCGGCGTTCTGGCGGGTTGCCAACGGCGCGTTGACCGGTCAGAGCACGACCCAGAATCCGGTCAAGCAGAACACCTTCCTCATCTGGCGGGGCGGGGCGCCGAAAGATTTCGAGTTGAAGGTCGAGTATCGGCTCAGCGCAACCAACAGCGGTATCCAGATTCGCAGCGTGCAGCTGCCGCCGGGCCCCGAGATCGGCAAGTGGGTGATGAAGGGGTACCAGGCGGACATCGACGCCGACAATCAATACACCGGTCAGATTTACGAGGAACGGGGCCGCGGGTTTCTCGCGATGCGCGGCCAGGCGACCTATATCCCGAACGGCGGTCCGCCGCGTGTAGTCGGGAACCTGCAGCAGACGCCGGACGAGCTGAAGGCGCTCATCAAGACCGGCGACTGGAATCAGGTGCACCTGATCGCGCGCGGGAACACGATCGTCCAGATTCTCAACGGCGCCGTCACGAGCATGGTCGTGGACGACGATCTCGCCAATCGTCAGCTTGGCGGGCTGATCGGATTTCAGATGCACATGGGTCCACCGATGACCGTGGAATTTCGCAACATCTGGCTGAAGCCGCTGTGAGATTGTGAGCGCTCGCTTCCTCGCCTTCGATCTCGGCGCCGAGAGCGGCCGGGCGATGGCCGGCACGCTGGACCGCGGGATTCTCGGCCTGCGCGAAGTGCACCGCTTCGCGAATGAGCCGGTCCGCCTGAACGGATCGCTGCAGTGGGACGTGCTCCATCTGTGGCGCGAGATGCGCTCCGCGCTCGAGAGCCTTGGCGGCGCGCGGCTCGAGAGCATCGGCGTCGACAGCTGGGGCGTCGACTACGCGCTCATCGGCGAGCGCGGAAACCTGCTCGAGAATCCCTATCATTACCGCGACCGGCGCACCAGCGGCGCGATGGAGGCGGTCTTCGAACACGTGAGCCGCGACAGCATCTACGCGGTCACGGGCATCCAGTTCCTGCCGTTCAACACGATCTATCAGCTCTTCGCCGCCTGTCGCGCGACGCCGGATCTCGTGGACGCCGCGCGGGCGCTCGTCACCATTCCCGATCTGTTCAACTACTGGCTCACGGGGCGGCTGACGTCGGAATACACGGTGGCGACCACGACTCAGTGCATCGACGCGAGGACGCGGACGTGGGCCACCCACATGCTGGAGCAGATCGGGCTGCCGACCCGCCTGGTCCAGCCCCTGGTCGAGCCGGGAACGACGATCGGCGCGATGCAGGCGAGCGTCCTCTCGACGTTCGCGGGAACGCCGGTCGTCGCTCCCGCGTGCCACGACACGGCATCGGCCGTGGCCTCGGTGGCGGCGTCCGGCAGCACTGCGTTCCTGAGCTCGGGCACATGGTCGCTGCTCGGGACCGAGTTGAACGAGCCGCTCATCACCTCGAGGGGCCTTGCGCTCAATTTCACGAATGAAGGCGGGGTCTGCGGGACGACTCGCTTGTTGAAAAACATCGCAGGACTTTGGCTGCTTCAGTCGTGCCGTCAGCACTGGAAGTCAGAAGGCTTCGACGTGCCGTACGACGCGCTGGTCGCCGGCGCCGCCGACGAGCGCCGGGCTTTCCGATCGCTCATCGATCCCGACTATCCGCCGTTCCTGAACCCGACCGACATGCCGGCGGCGATCGCGGGCTACTGCCGGATGACCGGTCAGCCCGAGCCGGACGCGCCCGTCGCCTACGCCCGCGCGATTCTCGAGAGCCTCGCGTTCAAGTACCGAGCCGTGCTCGAATCGCTCGAGGAGCTGACCGGGC
>DASSGK010000043.1:0-3094 GCA_035693505.1 Vicinamibacterales bacterium | reverse complement strand
CGCCAGCGCGGCCTGCTCCTGCAGACGTTTTTCGGAATCCTTGCGTGCCGTGATCTCGTAGCGGATCGCCGTGTACTGATACGGCTTCCCGGCATCGTTCAGGAACGGCACGATCGTCGTGTCCACCCAGTAGAGCGACCCATCCTTGGCCTTGTTCCGGAGCTCACCGCGCCAGATGTGACCGTTGGCGATGGTCGTCCATAGTTCGCGGATGAATGCCTTGGGGTGGTAGCCGGAGTTCAGGATCCGGTGATCCTGGCCGAGCAGTTCTTCGCGCGAGTATTTCGAGATCTCGCAGAACTTGTCGTTGACGTACGTGATGACGCCGCGAACGTCGGTCACCGCCACGATCGCGGACTTCTCGAGCGCGTAGTTGACGTCCGCGAGATCGCGGGTCCGCTCCTCGAGGCGGAGCGACGCCTCCCGCGTGCGCACGATCGCGAACACGGTGGTCCAGACGACGCCGAGGGCGACCGCGCGGTTCGCGACGGTGAACCATGGCATCAGGCTGAGCGGCATCTCCAGCGCGCCCGCGGCAACGAGCACCGACGCCGCGGCCCCGCCGATGTACGCGATCCGCGGCGGCCCCGTCAGCGTGCCGAGCAGCAGCGGGATCACGTACAGCGGGCTGATGGCGAACTCCACGACGCTCGCCAGATCGAGGACAAAGATGACGAGGGCGAGCACGGCCGCAGCCGCAATCAGACCCCGGCGGATCACTCGCGACGAGCGCTGTTTGACGTGCGGAGCGTCGATCATGTGGCGCGAGTCTTGATACGGATGGCCGGTATGCCGGGTATCCTAGCCGATTCAGCGCGTTCGAGCAGCGAGTCGCCGCTGGTCTGCGGGATGCCGGTGCGGAATATTCCGCGGACCGGGAAAGATCCCGCACCCGTCGGGGTGTTGATCGTCGACGACGAGTCGCTCATCCGCTGGTCGTTGGCCGAGATGCTCTCGTCGCACGGCTACCGTGTCGTCGAAGCGGGCGACGGGAAAAGCGCCCTCGCGCTGCTTGGTGATCCGTTCTGCCAGGTCGACGTCGTCATGCTCGATTATCGGCTGCCGGACGTGAACGGCCTCCAGCTGCTCGCCGCCATTCACGGCGCTTCCCCACGCAGCCGCGTCGTGTTGATGACCGCCTACGGCACGCCGGAGATCGCCGCCGAAGCCGTGCGGCTCGGCGCCGTCTGTGTCGTCGACAAGCCGATGGAGATGAGCGATGTCGCGGATCTCGTGCAGCGTGCCCGCACAGCGGGACACGCCTGACGCCCGTCCGCGAGCGGCCACCGTATACTGAACGCGATGCGCGCGCCAACCGTGCTCATTGTCGATGACGAGCCGCTGATTCGCTGGTCGCTGGCCGAACGCCTGGGCCGCGAGGGCTATCGGATTCTCGAAGCCCAAACCGCCGCGGAGGCGATCGACCGACATCGGGAAGGCGCCGATCTCGTGCTGCTCGACTTCCGCCTGCCGGACGCCGACGGCCTCACGGTCCTCAAGCAGGTCAAGGAAACCGATCCCGACACGCTCGTCATCCTGCTCACCGCGTATTCGAGCGTCGACAACGCCGTGGAAGCGATGAAGCAGGGCGCCTATCACTACGCCAACAAGCCGTTCAACGTGGACGAGATCGCGCTGCTCGTCGCCAAGGCGCTCGAGACGACGCAGCTGCGCCGGGAGGTGCGCGCGCTCCGCGCCAGCCAGGCGCAGCCCTACAGCATCGATCGAGTGGTCGGCGAGAGCGACGTGATGGTCGGCGTCCGCGTGCTGCTTCAGAAGATCGCGGCGAGCCCGGCCTCGACGGTGCTGCTGACCGGAGAGAGCGGCACCGGGAAGGATCTCGCCGCCAAGGTCCTCCACTATGGCAGCGATCGGGCGGCCAAGCCGTTCATGAACATCACCTGTTCGGCGCTGCCGGAAGCGTTGCTGGAAAGCGAACTGTTCGGCCACGAACGCGGCGCTTTCACCGGCGCCGATCGGCAAAAGCGCGGCCTGCTCGAATCGGCCGACGGCGGAACCGTCTTCCTCGACGAAATCGGCGAGATGGTGCCAGGTCTGCAGGCCAAGATGCTGCGGTTCCTGGAAGAGAAGTCCTTCAAGCGCGTCGGCGGATCGGCGGACATCAGGGTGGATGTGCGCGTCGTGGCCGCGACCAACCGCAAGCTCGAAACCGAGGTGAAGGAAGGACGCTTTCGCGAGGATCTCTACTACCGGCTGAATGTCCTGCCGATCGAGCTGCCGCCGCTGCGCGCGCGGGCCGGCGATCTGCCGCTGCTCGTCAACTACTACGTCGACACCTACAACAGCGAATTCCGCAAGCACGTGCGCGGCGTGGACGCGCGGGCGATGGACGCCCTGAAAGCCTATGGCTGGCCCGGCAACGTCCGGGAGCTCCGCAACGTCGTCGAGCGCGCGATGCTGCTTGCCGACGGGCAGACGCTGACGCTAGGCGATTTTCCGGTCGCCGCGGCGAGCTCCGCCAGGCTGACCGAGCAGGTGGATTTGCCGGCATCGGGGATCGATCTCGAACAGCTCGAACGGTCCCTCGTCGTGCAGGCGCTCGAGCGAAGCGGCTGGAACCAGACAAAGGCGGCCGCGCTGCTCGGCCTGAACCGCGACCAGATCCGCTATCGCGTGGAGAAGTTCAAGCTCGCCAAGCCAGTCTGACGGCGTTTCAGTCCTCCCGCGTTCCTTGTAGCGGAGGGCTTCAGCGCTGTTGCGGTCTGTTTGTGGCGCAGGGCTTCAGCCCTGCGACTTTTTCCCCGTGTCGCCGGGGAATATTCCGCGATCCCACGCTTCTGCGTCCGCCATTTCGTCACCAGCCGATCAGGTCCTCTAGGAATCCGGCACTGACTGCCGATGGCACGTCAGTTGCGCTCTACCTTCGAAATCGTGAAGGAGGACCGATGTCGAATCAGCTTCTCGAAATGTTCTTCCTGGCGGCGTTCTGGGCTCCGCCGCTGGCCATCGTCGCGGGCGCGCTTCTCCTGCTCATGCCCGATTCGCCGAAGCGGCGCCACACGATTGGCCACCACGCCGTACCGTTGCGGCACTGACTGATTGCGGCCGGCAGGCCTGAAGGCCTGCACTACTT
>DASSGK010000042.1:0-4344 GCA_035693505.1 Vicinamibacterales bacterium | reverse complement strand
CATCAACGATCTGCAGCTCGTCGCCGCGAAGCCATCGTCGGCAACCGGCCGCATCCTCATGGATCCGGCGGCCGCAGCCACTCTTCCCCAGGGACTGATGCTCTTTCCGATGCCGATGGAGCCAGGCGTGATGCCGATGGGCGTGGGGCCCACGCGCATGGGCGACGATGGCACGTTCGAGTTGAAGGCGGCGCCCGGCCGGACGCGCATCAACATGGGAGGTGCGGTTGGATGGACGATTCGATCGATTCGCCTGAACGGAATCGACATCACGGACACGGGCATCGACTTCAAGCCGAACGAAGACATCTCGGGCATTGAAATCGAGATCACCAACAGGGTGACCTCGATCACCGGCCTGGTGACGAATTCGCGCGGCGAGACGGTGAAGGACTACACCGCGATCGCGTTCGCACAGGATCGCGAGAAATGGAAGATCAACGGACGCTATCAGGCCATCGGCCGTCCGGATCAGGACGGGCGGTTCAAGATGGGCGGGCTCACGCCGTCCGACTACTACATCATCGCGCTCGACAAGGTGGATCCGAATCAGATCAACGATCCGGACTTTCTCGACAGCGTCAAGGTCAGGGCGACGGCGATCACGGTTCGCGAAGGAGACACGCGAACGGTGGATCTCAAGATCGTCGTCCCTTGAGATTTCAGATTTAGGAATTCAGATTTCAGATTGATTTCAGATTGATTTCAGATTCATGTCAGATGGGAGCGGCGGCGGGCGGTGATGCTGGATGCAGCAAAGATCGCCGTCAGCTGGTTCGCTTCGTCCAACAGTTCGAACGCCCGCGACTGTTTGGAGATGGCGCCTTCAGTTACCACTTCCAGCCAGAACGCCGATTCGTCTGCTTCCTCCAGCACGACGCCAATACGTGCTGCGAACTCGGCATCGGAGCGCGACCTGCAGGCGGCACGGTAGTTCGCCGCAACTGCGGTTGCTGATCGCAACAACTGGCGTCCTATATCGGTCCCTTCGTCGGTGGCGGGTAGAGTGCGTCTAAACGACAGAGTCTCAAGAGCAAAGCGTTTCGTTCGCGCTTTCAATTCGTCGGCCTTGGGATTGGGCATGCTCGCTTCGACAGCCAGACGCATGCCACCAATCTGAAATCTGCGATCAATCTGAATCTGAAATCTGCCATCAATCTGAAATCTGAAACCTTAAATCTGAAATCTCAGAAGAGGTCCCCGCGCCAGTACATCACGTCCTGCGTTCGAAGCGCCTGCGACGTGCGCGCCGCAGCGGTGAGTGGACGAGTCATCATCACTTCCGCGGATGGTTTCTCCCCAATGATCGTCAGCTGCGGCGGAAGGAATCCCTGCGGCAGCCACGCGCGGATGGACGGCCGCTTCTCGGCCGGCTCGCGGGCGATCAGCGTCTGGAGGATGGCGCCGACGCGCGCGCCTGCGGGATCGCGGTCGCCCATTTCTTCGATCGTCCAGACGTCTCCCTGCACGCTGATGACGACGTAGGCGACTGCGGACGCGCCTTCTTCAGCGATGAAAAATTGAACTGTTCGCACGCCCGATGGGCTGAGGCCCGCGAATAAACGCTTCTTGGCGATCGCGAAGTACACGAGATCGCGATCGCGCGTCAGGTGAAAACGGTACGGCTCAGCGCGCGTCACGCCCTGAGCGACGATGTCCGCCAGATCCCGATCGTCGCCGCCTCGCACCATCGTCATCGGGGCGCCGTAGCGAGTGGACTCAGTCACGCGCAGCTGAAGATCCATCGTTGCGATCGCTTCAAATCCCAACCGCGCGTAGTACTCCGGGCCGATCTCCGAGAACAGGAGCGCGAGATCGGCGCCATCCGACGCTGCTCGCTCGAGCAACCGGTCGATGAGCTCGCGCGCCGCACCCCGGCCTCGCGCAGCCGGCGTGGTGAACACGGCGCCAAGGCCGGCGACCTGGGTCGGCTGGCCGTCCTGCACCGCATCGAAGCGGTACAGTTTTGCACTCGCCAGCACCTCGTCGCCCTCGACTAAGGCATATCGCTGGAGATGTTTGCGCCCCCACGGTGTGGCGATCTGAGCGGCGTAGAAACGTCCGTAAGCATGACGCGTCAAGCCGTCGTTCCAGAGGGGATATGTGTCGTCCAGGATACGGTCGGCGATCGAGCCGTCAGCGTTGACCAGTTTTGCCATCCGATCCGCCGATTGTATGGCAGTTCTTGTAACGTCCGCCGGCGCCACCGGTCTAACCCACCAATGAAGTCACTCGTCACGCTGGTGGTGGCAATTCTTGCGCTGTCGCCCGCCGCGGCCACGTTTCCGAAGGACGATTCTGCAATCGTCCACGTGCTCAGCCGGACGGCTTTCGGCCCTCGGCCCGGCGACCTCGAGCGTGTGCGCACCCAGGGCATCCAGCGCTATATCGACGAACAGCTTCGTCCGGAACGGCTCAGCGATGCACCAATGGCATCGCGGCTGGCGGGGCTGACGACGATCGGGCTGAGCTCGCGGCAGATCGCGGAGCAGTACGAGCTGCCGCAGATTCAGGCGCGCCAGCAGAAGAAAGCCAACGCGAACAACAACGACACGGCATCGAGTGATGCGAAACAGCCGCCCGATCCGCTGCAGCAGCGCGCGAACAACGTGATGGCGGAGCTCTCGGAGCAGAAGCTGCTGCGCGCGGTCTACAGCGAGCGGCAGCTCCAGGAAGTGCTCACGGATTTCTGGTTCAACCACTTCAACGTGGACGCGCGCAAAGGCGCCGATCGTTTCATGCTGACCGAGTACGAGCGCGACGTGATTCGTCCCCGCGTGCTCGGCAAGTTCCGCGATCTGCTCGGCGCTACCGCGAAGAGCCCCGCGATGCTCTTCTATCTCGACAACTGGATGAGCGCCGATCCGAATGGACCGCACGCGCCGGAAAACGCGAGCCGGCCGCGCGTCGTTCGCGGGCCATTCGGTGGGCGCGTGCTGATGCCGCCGGCGCCGCGGCCTCAAGCGCAGGGGAAGAATGCCCCGCGAGGCTTGAACGAAAACTACGGCCGCGAGCTGATGGAGCTCCACACGATCGGCGTCGACGGCGGCTACACGCAGAAGGACGTCACCGAAGTGGCGCGCGCGTTCACAGGCTGGACGATCGAGCGTCCACGGCAGGGGGGCGGCTTCGAGTTCAACCCGCGCATTCACGACCTGGGGCAGAAAGTGGTCCTCGGCCATGTGATTAAAGCGGGCGGAGGCGAGTCGGACGGCGAGCAGGTGCTCGACATCCTGGCGAAGCATCCATCGACGGCGACGTTCATCGCGACGAAACTGGCGCGGCGCTTCGTCAGCGATACACCTCCGCCGGCGCTTGTCGAGCGCGTGGCCGCGCGGTTCCGCGAAACCGATGGCGACCTGCGCGAAGTCACGCGCGCGATCCTCACATCGCCGGAGTTTCTCTCCAAGGACGCCTACGGTGCGAAGGTGAAGACGCCGTTCGAGTTCGTCGCCAGCGCCTTACGCGCAACGGGCGCCGACGTGCAGGACGCGCGCCCGCTCGTCCGCGAAGTGCAGCAGCTCGGCATGCCGCTCTATATGTGCCAGCCGCCGACGGGATACAAGGACACCGGCGACGCCTGGGTGAACACGGGAGCGCTCGTGAGCCGGATGAACCTGGCGCTGCGGCTCGCGTCGGGTCAGGTGAAAGGCACGTGGGTCGATCCGTCCACCGAGGTGCGCCTCGCGGGAGACGTCTCAGAGACCACGCGCGCGACGATCGCCCGCGCGACGGACCCGGCAAAGATGATGGCGCTCACACTCGGTGCGCCGGAATTTCAAAGACGATGAGATTTAAGAATTCAGATTTCAGACTTCAGATTCCAGAATCTGAAATTCAATCCGAAATCTGAACTCTTAAATCTGAAATCTCAGAGAGGGTGACTGTGATGTTGTCCCGGCGCGTATTTCTGAAGAACGGCGCATTCGCATTCGTCAGCCTTGGCTTCGCGCCGTCGTTCATGGCGCGGACGGCGATCGCCGCGTCCGGACGATCGAAGCAGCTGATCGCCATCTTCCAGCGCGGCGCCGTCGACGGCCTCAGCGTCGTCGTTCCACACGGTGAGAGCGAATACTACCGCGCGCGGCCGAGCATCGCGATTCCGCGGCCGAACGGCGGCGACGGCGCGGCGATCGATCTCGACGGCTTCTTCGGCTTCAATCCGCGGCTCCAGTCGTTGAAGCCGCTCTGGGATGCCCGCCAGCTCGCGATCGTCCACGCGTGCGGCTCGCCGGACAGCACGCGCTCGCATTTCGACGCGCAGGACTACATGGAGAGCGCGACGCCCGGCGTGAAGAGCACGGCCGACGGCTGGCTGAACCGGTATCTGCAATCCCAGCACGC
>DASSGK010000041.1:0-3571 GCA_035693505.1 Vicinamibacterales bacterium | reverse complement strand
ATCTGGCGCCTGAAGGAAGTCGTCGGCAAGCAGAAGCACTGGGACTTCGGCTACTTCGACAATGTGCGCAAGCATCACGACGCGCATCTGGCCGAAGGCAGGGACGACGCGCGCTGGCCGATCTATCCGCAGCGCCTCGTCGCCGACGTGCGCAAGGTCGTGCCGGACGACGGCATCCTGTGCCTCGACAACGGCATGTACAAGATCTGGTTCGCGCGCTATTACCGCTGCCGCCAGCCGAACACGCTGCTGCTCGACAACGCGCTGGCGACGATGGGCGCCGGCCTGCCCTCGGCGATCGGCGCGAAGATCGTGCATCCGGACCGCAAGGTCGTCGCTGTCGCCGGCGACGGCGGCTTCATGATGAACTCGCAGGAAATCGAAACCGCGGTGCGCCTGAAACTCGACCTCACCGTGCTGCTCCTGCGTGACAACGCCTACGGCATGATCAAGTGGAAGCAGGCGCACATGCACTTCGCCAACTTCGGCATGGACATGGGCAACCCGGACTTCGTCGCCTATGCGCAGAGCTATGGCGCGCAAGGCCATCGTCCGTCGTCGGCTGCCGAGTTCGCGCCGACACTGCAGAAGTGCCTCGATACCCCGGGCGTCCACTTGATCGACGTGCCGATCGACTACTCCGACAATGACCGGATCCTCAATCGGGAGATCAGGGAGTTGTCGGCGAAGCTCTGACGACCCCTCGCCCGCCAGGCCCGCAGGGGACCTGGCGACCAGTCATCCGACCCCGCGTGTCAGCGGGCCGCGCGGAGACGCAACGCAGCGATCAGAACCAGTATGAGCAGGAGCAGTGCGAGACCGTAGGCGTTCGTCGCCGGGGCGGGCGTTGGCGCTGCACAGGCGGCGACCGCGACCGTCGCGCGCGTGCCGCGATCCGCAAATCGCGGGATCGGCGCGGAATCGCTGGCGGCGGCAATCGTGCTGACCGGAGCGAAGCTGCCTTCGACGACCAGATTTCCGGTGATCCCGGACGCGGTGAACGGGATCGACACCGATTCGCTCGCAAGGTACGAGGTCGCCGTTACCTCATAGACGACGGTCGCCTTGCCGTTCGTGGCCTGCACGCTGCCGCCACCCGCGGGACTGATCGCGGCGAGCACAAGGGAGCCGTTGCTCGCGGTCGCCGGCACCGAAATGCTGGCGCCGGCCGGAAGCCCCGAAAAAGTCGCCGACAACCGGGTACCGGTATCGGCGAGTCCGACACCCGCGATCGCCGGATCGGGCACGAATCCCGATTCGTCGTTGACGACGAGACCCGGCAAGCTGAATCCCGTTCCGACCACCTTGAACTGCAATGGATACGATTCGCTGAAGTTGAGCGTGCCGGTTGCAACGAGACATTGGCCCGAACCGGCTGGGGAAAACGTCAAAGCAGGCCCGGTGAAGGCGACCGTCTGCACCGGATTGTTCAAGGGCAGGGATGGACTGCTGTTGATGCTTACCGACGCGATCAGTTGCGCCGGGCTGCCGGACAAGGCGCTCGCGTCGAGGCGCAGATTGGTCAGGCGCAGGATTCTCGAGGCCGTCTCGGCTGCCGCTGGAAACAACGGGACGTTCGAAAACGTCAGGGCATTCGGGCCGGAAACGGTGCCCTGAAACAGATTCACGCCGGCGGTCTGGGTGCCCGGCGCGGGCTCGTCGACGAGCAGCAGTGCCTCGCTGGTCGCGCCTGACGTCAGACGACTCGTGAAGTTCGTGTTGAAAAAAACCTGCACCGTGCCGGTCACCGGAGATTGCGACACGCCGACGCACTGTACGATGAAGTCCCCTGCCCGTTCCGTGAGGCCTTCGGATCGGACGGTCGGCGGAACCGCCGCGTTGACTATGCAGCTCACGGGCGGCGCCTGGGCGAAACCCGGCGAGATCACCCCGGCCAACGATCCGATCAGAAAACAGACTTGCGCGAGCGTTCGCATCGCATTCCCCAGTCCGCACAATCGCCGTTGCAATTTGTCCCCGCCCGCTTCGGAAGGGGCGACCCCATCGATCCGCCGCACCCCCGCGCGACGGACAACGATACCTTATAGCCAAGCCGACGACGGGTCAACGGACTCAACCGGTTGGCCTGCCCGGCGGTTATCGCCTCGCGAACGCCATACAGCACGTAGGATGCGGTAAGCCAAAGGCGGACCGCATCGATCGCGAACGATGCGGTTCACTTCCGTTCACCGCATCCCACATTCTGGGCACGTAGGGTGATTGTCGAGCAGGCCAAACTCGCCGGGACCGCTGCCACGGCAATAGAAGAGGGCGCGTGTCGCGATCGCCGCGCGTTCTTGCGCGATTCCGCCGGCATGGCCGCGGCGGCGTTCGCCTATGCTGTTCCTTGGCGTGTCGGCGCCGCTCCGCTTCAAATTGCGCGCCTGTCGGGATTCGCTTCGCTGCTCCCGCCCAACTGATCTCGCGGCTCAGTCGAAACCGTTCTGAAAGATGGTGCCGCTCTCATAGGCGCCGATATCGTGATGCAGACCCTGGACGCGGTACTCGCCCTGCAGATCGACGGCCGTCGCGACGCCATGCAGTGCGACGGTCGCGAAACCACCGTCGGGATCGTCCTTGCCTGCATCGACCAGCGGCGAGTTGGGGATCAGGCGGAAATCGCCGTGCGCGGCGTCGACAAAACCCGGATCGACCGCCGTGTTGCCGTCCTGATTCCTCGGCGTTCCGTGCAGAGTCTGGGTGTCGTTGTTGAACAGATCGGCGGCAAGCTCCGCTCTGACGGTGCTGTCGGCCCTGAGGTCGAACGTACCGTCGACGTTCTCGGGATTGTTCCCCCAGAAGATGTTGTTGCTGTAAATGATCTGTGCCAGCGTGAAGATCGCGACCGGAGTGTGCACGGCCAGCGGCGGCTCGTTTGTCCGGATCCCGGTCGTCTGATTGTCGGTGAATGTGTTGTCGTTCACGTCGATCGAGTTGTTCGAGAACAGCAGCGCTGCGGCGCCTTCCGGCGCGCGGTTGCCGGCGAACAGGTTGTCGCGAACGATCATGAAGACGTTGCCGCTGAAATCCGGACCGTCGGTCGCAGCGAGCAGCGCGCCGGCGCTGTTGTCCTGCTGGTAGACCGCAGCGACGTTGTCGCGGAAGACGTTGCGCTCGATCAGGATGCTGCCGTTATAGATCGGACCACTGTCGCTGATTTTCAGGCCGGCGACGCTGTCGCCCGACCCGTTCTCGAAAGTGAGCCCCGAAATCGCGATCTGGCCGCCATTGAACGGCACATCCTGGTCGAACGACGTAGCGATCGTCAACGGCCGCACAGCCTGATTTCCATCCAGACGGGTCAGCGACGCGTCCGGCGACTGCGTCTGGGTCTGACAATTGCCGTCCTGAAAACCGCCGGAGATGACGATGGTCCCGGTTTGATGGACGTCCACGTGCCAGCCACCGGGCGGAGCGATGTAATGGCCGGTGTGAATACGGATTTCGTGACTCGAGGTCTTCTCGGCCTGCGCAGCGGCCAGCGCGGCGGTCAGTTCGTCGGACGTGGCTACGCAAACCGTGGCCGCGCACGCTGTGCCGACGCTCGCCAGACCGGCAAGCAGAATCGCAA
>DASSGK010000040.1:0-2508 GCA_035693505.1 Vicinamibacterales bacterium | reverse complement strand
GCTCGAGCGACGCGGCCACCGTATCCATATCGGCCTGTGCGCTCTCGAGGGTCTGCGACGGTTTCAGCCGCGCGACGACCGAGAAATAGCCGTGGTCGCGATCCGCCGATGGATCGACTCGCGCGCGCAATGGATCGTCCGGCACGCGCCAATGCGCTGGCACCCAGGCGCGCGCTTTGTCCGGATAGTCGATGCCCGGCGGCATGACGCCCACGATCGTGTGCGGCTCGTCGTTGATGCGCAGCGTCTGACCGATCGCATCAACCCGTGCGCCGAAGCGCTGACGCCAGAGGCCGTCGGTCAGCACGACCACGCGCCGGGCGCCGGGGCCTTCGTCGCCGTCGGCGAACGTGCGGCCCAGCGCCGGTTTCACGTCGAGCACGTCGAAGAAGTTCGCGTTGACGATCGCGCCGGCGACGCTCTCGGGGCGATCCCCCCCGGTCAACGCGAGCGCGCTTTGACGGAAGCCGGCGAGCGCGGTGAGGCTGCGCTGTCTGACGCGCCAGTCGAGAAAATTCGCCGGCGTCGCGTCGCCGTTGCTCTGCCGCGTCCGGCGGTCGGAGTCGTTGACGAGCACGAGCTGATCGGGATGACCGAAGGGCAGCGGCCGCAACAGCACGGCGTTGACGATGCTGAAGATCGCGGCGTTCGCGCCGACGCCGACGCCAATCGTGAGAATCGTGAGGAGCAGAAATCCTGGCGACCGCCTGAACGTGCGTCCGGCGTACCGAAGATCCTGCATCAGCCGCTCGATCATTGGGCCCTCAGCGCCTCGACTGGCGGAATCCGCGACGCTCGCCTCGCCGGGAAGTAGCTGGCCGCGATCGCCACGGCCCCGAGGACGGCGACCACGCCGGCGAAGGTGATCGAATCGGTTCCCGCGGTCTCGTACAGCAGGCTCGCGAGGGTACGGCCGAGCGCAAGCGACAGCGCGACGCCGATCGCCAGACCGACCAGCGCCAGCCGCGCGGCACTCCCGACTACCATCGCCAGGATGTCGCGCGCTTCGGCGCCGAGCGCGAGACGGATCCCGATTTCCGACGTGCGCTGGCTGACGGTGTACGACATCACGCCGTAGATGCCGATGCCCGCCAGTGCCAACGCCAGCCCGGCGAACGTGGCGAGCAGGGTCGAGCTGAACTTCGCCTGCGACAAGTTGCGCGCCACCCATTGATCCATCGTCCGCACGTCGGCGACCGGTTGATCCCGATCGACCTCGTGGACCACCCGCTCGACGAGCGGCGCGAGGCTCGTCGGGTCTGCAGCGGTCCGCACCGTTAACGTCATGGCGCTGTAGGCGAGCTGCGGGTGCGGCCAATAGGTCATCGGGCCGATCTCGGCGGCGATGTCGCTGAACTTCGCGTCGCCGACGACGCCGATAATCTCCGTCGGCACGTTCGGCAGGTTCATCGCGATGACGAGGCTCTTGCCCAGCGGGTTCTCATTCGGGAAGAAGCGCCGCGCCAGTGTGTCGTTGACGATGACGACGTTGGATTTCTCCGTCATCTCGCGTTCGGTGAACAGCCGGCCGCGGAGCAGCGGGATCTTCATGGAGGAGAAGTAACCGTTGTCGCACACGCTGACCGAAGTCCCCAGGCCCTGGCCCGGGAGCGCCGGCGGCTGTCCGACGATCGCGACGTCGGTGGCCGCGCCCGGGCCGGCGAGCGGGAGAAAGCTGACCGCGCCGGCGCTCTCCACGCCGGGAAGCGCGCGCAGCTTTGCGGTCAGGCCTGCAAAAAACGCAATCCGCTTGGCATCGTCCGAATACCGGCGGGTCGGCACCGTGACGCGGGCGGTCAGCACGTGGTGAGCGTTGTAGCCGGGATTGACTGCGCGCAGGGCGCCGAAGCTGCGGATCATGAGTCCGGCGCCGACGAGAAGAACGACGGCGAGCGCGATCTCGCCGACGACGAACAGCTGTCTGATGCGTCTGTGACGGATGCTCGCGCCGATCTGTCGTCCACCGTCCTTGAGCGCTTCCTGTACGTTGCCGCGAGAGCCTTCGAACGCCGGCGCGAGACCGCACACCAGCGCGGTCGTGAGTGAGACGGCCGCGGTGAAGGCAAGGACGGGGTAACTCAGATGCACCGGTCCGAGATCGGCCAGGCTCGTCGGGCTGATGGCGAGGAGAAGGCTCAGGCCCCACTGCGCCACCAGCAGGCCGAGGCCGCCGCCGAGCAGGCACAGGACGACGCTCTCGGTGAGCAGCTGCCGGACAACGCGTGCACGAGCGGCGCCGAGCGCCTTGCGGATAGCGATCTCACGCTGTCGTGTTGCGCCGCGGGCGAGGAGCAGATTCGCGACGTTGGCGCAGGCGATCAGGAGGACGAAGCCCACTGCGCCGGTGAGCACGAGCAGCGCGGGACGGAGCTCGCCCGTCATCTCGCGCTGAAGCGGCACCAGCGTCGCGCCCCATCCGGCGTCGAACTGAGGAAACTCGGTGCGCAGACCCGACATGATCGTATCCATCTGCGCCTGCGCCGCGGAGAGCGGGACGTCCGGCTTCAG
>DASSGK010000039.1:0-13124 GCA_035693505.1 Vicinamibacterales bacterium | reverse complement strand
GACGAAGCTATCTCCGCATTTCACGCTCGAACAGTTTCTCTGCAAGGAGGACACGACGCGCGACTTCCCGAAGTACGTGCTGTTCAAGGAGCGGCTGCCGCTGAAGCTGGAGGCCATCCTCGAACGCGTCAACGCGATGGGGTTCGAGGTCGACACCCTGCACGTAATGAGCGCGTTTCGTACGCCGTACTACAACCGCGCGATCGGCGACGTCGAGTTCAGCGCGCACCAGTGGGGCAGCGCTGCCGACCTCTACGTCGATCCGAAGAAGACCGGCCGGATGGCGGATCTCAACCGCGACGGACGCATCGACGAGCAGGATTCGAAGACGCTGTATGACGAGGTAGAGCGGATGCTCTCGGTCAAAGAACTGGCGCCGTTTCAAGGCGGCATGGGCTTCTATCCCTCGACCTCAACCCATCCCCCCTTCGTGCACGTCGACGTGCGCGGTACGAAGGCGCGCTGGCATGGATAACGCGAATTCAGCTGAATGAGATTCACCGTCGTCCTTCTTCTTGCTCTCTTGTTCGCACCTCGCGATGCGGGCGCGTACTCGATCCTTGCTCATGAGGCCAACATCGACGCGCTCTGGAACACCAGCGTGCGTCCGCTGCTGGCGCGCCGGTTTCCGCGCGCGACCTCAGACGAGGTAGCCCGCGCCCGCGCCTACGCCTATGGCGGCGCCGTGATTCAGGATCTGGGCTACTACCCGTTCGGCAGCCACTTCTTCAGCAACCTGGTCCACTACGTGCGGACGGGTGACTTCGTCGAGACGCTCATTCACGAATCCCGCGACATCAACGAGTACGCCTTCGCACTGGGCGCGCTCGCTCACTACGCGGCCGACAACGTGGGGCATCCCGAAGGGGTCAACCGCGCGGTCGGCTTGATGTACCCGAAGCTCCGCACGAAATACGGCGACTCGGTCACGTACGCGGAATCGCCTGCGACGCACGTGCTCGTCGAATTCTCCTTCGACGTCGTCCAGGCCGCGAGCGGCGCATACGTGTCGGACATGTATCGCGCCTTCGTCGGTTTCGAAGTCTCCAAGCCTCTCCTCGAACGCGCGTTCCTCGCCACGTACGGCCTCGAAATGAAGGACGTGTTCGGTACCGAGGATCTGGCGTTCGCCTCGTATCGACACGCGATCAGCGAGACGATTCCGCAGATCACGCGCATCGCCTGGCGCGACAAACAGGACGAGATCCAGCAGCTGAATCCCGGCGCGGCAGAAGAGCGATTTGTGTTCAACCTCTCACGCCAGGAGTACGAGCAGGCCTACGGCACCGAGTACCAGAAGCCGGGGCTGCTGGCGAGGTTCCTCGCGTTTCTCTACAAGCTGCTGCCGAAGGTCGGTCCGCTGCGGCCGCTCAAGTTCCAGGTGCCGACGAAGGAGGCCGAAGCCCTGTTTCTGGCGAGCTTCAAGGACACGCGCGAACGCTACCGCGCGGCGTTGGACGCCCTGGGACGAGGACGCCTGGATCTGCCCAACACCGATTTCGATACCGGCAAGCCAAGCGCGCACGGCGAGTACGCCCTGGCCGACGAGACGTACGACGAGTTGCTGCACCGGCTGAACGATCAACACCTCACAGGCGTCACCTCTGCGCTGAAGAAAAACATCAACGCGTTCTACGCCAGCGCCCAGCTGCCCGTGTCCAGCCGCAAAGAGCGGAAGCGCGCCGCCACGATCAAGGCGGAACTCGCGGCTCTGAACACCGCGGCTGCGAGCGACAAGAAGCCGACACCTTGACGCGAGTTTTGATTCAGAAGTAGTGCAGGCCTTCAGGCCTGCGCGAGACAGCGGATCGCGCAAGTCCGGCTAAAGCCGGACACTACCGGGAACTAGCTGGGCGAGACGATTCGTCCGTCGCGGAGACGGAGGATTCGCGTCGCGAAGTCGTGAGCGAAGTCCTCGTCGTGCGTCGTCAGGACGAGCGTGCGCTGCTGGCGCTGCAATCCTTGAAGCAGGGCGCCGAGCTCGGCGCGGCGCTCCGGATCGAGCGAGGCCGTCGGCTCGTCCATCAACAGGAGCGGCGGATCGACGGCGAGTGCCCTCGCGATGGCGACCCGCTGTGCTTCACCACCCGACAACTGCCGCGGCAGCGCCGCCGCCCGATGATCCACGCCGAACGCGCGAAGCAGTTCCAGACCGCGGGAGCGCGCCGCCTCCGGCGAGACACCGTGCGCATGCACGGGCGCCAGGCACACGTTCTCGATCGCCGACAGATGTTCGAACAGGCAGTGGAACTGGAACACCATGCCCACCTTGCGGCGCAGCTCGCGCATCGTTGACTTCGTCGTGCCGCCGCCGCCGTTCAGCGCCACGCCGTCGACGGCGATCCGCCCGGATTGAAATGGTTCGAGGCCGGCGACCGCACGGAGAATCGTCGTCTTGCCCGATCCCGACGGGCCCATGACCGCCACGATGTCGCCTCGTGCGATCGAGAGGGTGACGTCGGACAGAATCGTCCGCGATCCGCGGAGTACCTGCAGGCCGGTGATGTCGAGAACGGTGTCAGCCATGGCGTCGGGCAGGCAAGGCCTGCTACATCTGCGGTGCCTTCCATCGCGCTTCGAGCCGGCGGGCGACGGCCGCGAGCGGCAGAGACATGGCCAGATACAGCCCGGCGCACAGCGTGCCGGGAATCACCCAGCTCCCCAGATTGGTGGCGAAGATCTGCGTCTGCTTGGTGAGCTCGAGCACGGTGAGCACCGACACGAGCGACGAATCCTTCAGCAGCGCGACGAAATCGTTGGTCATCGGGGCGAGCGCCAGCCGGAACGCCTGAGGTCCGCGCACCAGCGTCAACACCTGGCGTTCGCTCAGGCCCAGCGTGCGCGCGGCCTCGAGCTGACCTATGGGGATCGCTTCGAGCGCCGACCGGTAGATCTCGCTCTCGTACGCCGCGTAGTTCAGCGCGAGACCCAGGAGCGCGGCGACGAACGCCGGCAGACGAATCGCCGACGCGAGGCCGTAGTAGAGCACGAAGAGCTGCAGCAGGATGGGCGTGCCCCTAATCAGCTCGACATACCCTGTCAGCGCGACGCGCGCGATTCTTCCGCCGTACACGCGCCCGCTCGCAATCAGCACACCGATGGTGACCGCCAGCGCCATCGACAAGCACGACAGGAGGATCGTGACGACAGAGGCGCGAAGCAGCGAGGGGAAGTACCGGCGCGCCGCGTCCCATTTGCTCATGGTCGCCGTGCTGGCCGATGCGTCCAGGCCGACGACGGCCGGAACCGGTTCGCCGCGAAGCAGCCGGTCGTACAACGCCGGCTGGTCGTCATTCCACACCGACCATGTCCTGAGAATGCGCTCCAGCCGTCCGTCTCGCATCGCCGCGCGGAGGATTTCGTTCAGGGTGTCGCGCAGCGGTCCGTTCTGCGCGGACAGGACGCCCACGTAGTGGCCGATGGCGACCGTCTGCGGCTGAATCGTAAACCCCTTCATCGCGCGATGACGACGCTCAGCCAGGACGTTGTCGAGCAGCACGGCGTCCAGCCGTCCAATCACGAGATCGCTGTACGGGTGCACATCGTCTTCGTACGACACGACGGTCAAACCCTGCTCGCGCTCGGCACGCAGCAGGATGTCGTAGGCGATCGTGCCGGCCAGCGTCCCGACTTTTTTGCCGCGCAGATCCGCGAGCGATCGCAGGCGGTCCACATCGGCGTCGCGGACGCTCAAGACCTCGCGAAACTCATAGTAGGGCAGCGTGACCGACATCGTCGCGCGCCGGGTGGGCGTGTCTTCGATGCCGCTCAATCCAATCTCCGCGTCGCCGCGGGCAATGCTCTGATCGATCGAGGTGAACTGAATGTTCAGGAATTCCGGCGTCCGGCCGATGCCGGCGGCGAGCAAGCCCGCAATCTCGACGTCGAAGCCGGTCAACGAGTCGGGGTGCGACGGGTCGGCCTCGACGAAGGGCGCGCCTCCCTCGGGATCGCCAGCCCAGCGCAGCACACGCGGCTGCGCGGCGACGGTCGATGGATCGATCTTGAAAAGGTTCGGATCGATTCCCAACAGGTAGTGTCCGGCTTTAGCCGGACCCGTACCGAGGAGCAGTACAACGAAGACGAGACCGATCGCAGGCCTGAAGGCCTGCGCCACATGGCGACGCACTGGAGTAGATTCTAACGGGAGGTCGGCGATGGCGAGTGTGGCGTTTCTGGGGACCGGATTGTTGGGCGGGGCGATGGTGGAAGGGATGTTACGCCGGGGTGACAGCGTCACGGTCTGGAACCGGACCGAATCGAAGGCGCGCGCCCTGGAAGCGTTCGGCGCGAAGGTGGCGGCCACACCGGCCGACGCGGTTGCAGGCGCCGAGCGCATCCACATGACCCTGCCCGACGATGACGTCGTCGAGCAGATCGTGGAGGCGTTCAGGCCGCAGCTCGGGAAGGAGGCGATCGTCATCGATCACACGACGGCCGCTCCGCGGGCGACGAAGGTGCGCGTGGAACGGTTGAACGCCGCCGGCGTGAAGTACCTGCACGCGCCGGTCTTCATGTCGCCGCAGATGGCTCGGGACTCGATCGGTATCATGCTCGCGTCGGGTCCTCAAGCGATCTACGACTCCGTGCTCGACGCGCTCGAAGCGATGACGGGCGAAGTCTGGTACCTCGGAGAGCGCGGCGATCTCGCCGCGTCGTACAAGATCTTCGGCAACTCGATGTTGTTCGTGATTGCTGCCGGCGTCACAGACGTCTTCGCCATGGCGAAGGGGCTCGGCATCTCAGCGGCGGACGCGCTCACCGTCTTCACGAAGTTTCAGCCGGCCGGAGTCATCAAGGCACGCGGCGAGAAGATGGCGCGCCGTGATTTCACCGCCACCTTCGAGCTGGCGATGGCGAGAAAGGACATGCGCCTGATGCTCGAGGCCGCCGCCGGCCAGCCGATGACCGTGCTGCCCAGCATCGCCAAGGCGATGGACGAGGCGATCGCGAACGGACACGGAAAGGACGATCTCGGCTCGATCGCCGCGGCGGTCGTCGCATGACAGGGCGGGATGGGCAGGAGAGGCGGGAAGGGCGGGATGGGAAGGAGAGGCGGGTGTGGCTACTCGCAGGCCTAAAGGCCTGCGCTACTTCCGCTGTCGGCCTTGTACTCGTAGTGCAGGCCTTCCCGCCTTCGCGCGCGCTCGAGGCTGACGCGCTTCGGCGCGGCACGCCTAAGCTCCAGGGGAGCGGAGGCGGCAGGCCTGCAATCGCTCAACAGCCGGTGCCCGCGAATCCTCTCGCCGCGTACATCAAGGTGCAGGCACCGGTGATAGCGCTCACCCACGTGCGCGTGATCGACGGCACGGGCGGACCCGCGCGCGACGATCAGACGATCGTGATCCGCGACGGCAACATCGCGGCCATGGGAAACGCTGCCGCTGTCGCGGCACCATCGAACGCCACGGTGATCGACGGCACGGGAAAGAGCGTCGTGCCGGGCCTCGTCATGATGCACGAGCACCTCTACTACACGACCGGCCCCGGCGTGTACGGACAGCTCGGTGTCAGCTTCTCGCGCCTCTACCTCGCGGGCGGTGTCACGACGATGAGGACGGCGGGGAACGTGAACGGGATCATGGACATCAACCTGTCGCGGCGGATCGCGGCCGGCGAGATGCCGGGTCCGTACATCGACGCGACTGCTCCCTACGTCAACGGCCCCAACACGTTCCTGCAGATGCACGCGGTCGAGAGCCCGAACCAGGCGCGCACGCACGTGCAGTACTGGCAGGAGCAGGGATCGACCTCGGTCAAGGCCTACATGCAGATCTCGCGCGCGTCGCTCAAAGGCGCGATCGACGAAGCGCACAAGCGCGGTCTCAAGATCACCGGTCACCTGTGCTCGGTAACGTATGGCGAAGCCGCCGATCTGGGAATCGACAACCTCGAGCACGGCTTCTTCGCGGCCACCGATTTTGTCACGGACAAGCAGCCAGATATCTGCCCGGGCCAGGCGCGCGGGCAGCAGACGATCGCGGCGCTCGACGAGAACGGCGAGCCGTTCAAGACGCTCGTGAAGAAGCTCGTGGACAAGCACGTCGCCCTGACATCGACGCTGACGGTGTTCGAGACCTTCACACCCGGACGCCCGATGCCGCCGGGACTCGACGTGCTGACGCCGCAGCTGAAGAGCAACTTCGAGCGCGCGCACGAGCGCGCCAACCAGAACACCCAGTCGGTGTACGCGACGCTGTTCGCGAAGGCGATGCGACTCGAGCGTGCATTCGTGAAGGCCGGCGGGCTGCTGATCGCAGGTACCGATCCCACCGGCGCCGGCGGAGTCGTGCCAGGCTACGCGGATCAGCGGCAGGTCGAACTGCTGGTCGAGGAAGGCTTCACTCCGGTGGAAGCGATTTCAATCGCCACCTTGAACGGCGCGAAATATCTCGGCCGCGACGCGAAGATCGGATCGATCGCGATCGGGAAACAAGCGGACCTCGTGCTGATCGCGGGCAATCCCGCCGCCACGATAGCGGACATCCGCAAGGTCGACACCGTGTTCAAGCAAGGGGTTGGCTTCGATCCGGCGAAACTGATCGAGTCGGTGCGGGGGCAGGTTGGGATCTGGTAGGGGCTTCGTCCAGGGCTGAGGGGGCAGGGCTAAGGGCGCAGGGCTAAGGGCTGAGGGCTTGGATCGGCAGGACGGGCTGGATGGGCAGGAAAATCGGTCCGCCTATCCCGCCCCTCCTGCCTGTCCCGCCCTTCCAGCCTACTGAGCCGCCCCAGTGCCTTTCATGCCGGCGGGCTTCAACGTCAGCTTCTGAACGCGCCAGTTGAGCAGCTCCGCCACGAAGATCTCGTTTTCGCTGGGACAGGCGATCTCGTGGATCCAGCCGAACTGCTTCATCTGATGCCCCGACTTGCCCAGCATGCCGAGCAGCTTGCCGTCGAGCGACAGCTTGTAGACGCGGCCGGGGAACGCGTCGGAACTGTAGATGAACTGCTGACCCTGCGCGTTGGGTGGTGTGACGCAAATCGCCCACGGCGCGCCGGGCGCCATCGTGGCGGCTCCGGGCGGCGCGTCGGCCGCCAGCAGGCGCGCGACGTCGGGCTTTGCACCCATCCATGGCTGCGCGTCGGCCGGCACCGGCGCATCGATCTTGATCTCGCGGACGAAGGCGTTCGTCTTCGGATCGATGACCTGGATGCGGCGGTTACCGCGGTCGCCGACGTAGATGTTGCCCTTCGCGTCGTATGAGATCGTGTGGGGCGTGTTGAGGTTGCCCAGCTTGCCGCCACCCGGCTCTCCGAGTGACGCGACCCAGTCGCCGTCCTTCGTGAACTTCGCGACGCGCGAGTTGATGTAGCCGTCGCTGATGTAGATGTTGCCGTCCGTGTCCCACGCGACGTCGGTCGGCTGGCGGAACTGGCCGTTGACCGGCGGCCGCGGCGGGTTCACGCGCGTCCACGGTTCGGCCTCGTCCGACGCTTCTTTCTTCCGGCCGAAGACCATCGTGACGTGTCCTTCCGGATTGATGCGGACGATCATGTCCGAGCCTTTGTCGACGGCCCAGAGGTTGTCGTCCTTGTCGAAGCGGATGGCGTGCGCGTACGACCAGGCGTAGAGGCCCTTGCCGATCTCCCGCAGGAACTTGCCGGTCTTGTCGAAGAGCAGGATCTGCGACGCCGTGGCACCGTACGCGGGACCGCCGGCGCTGTTCGAGCGGGTGAACACCGCGACGTCACCCTTCGAATTGACGGCAACGCCCGATGCCTCCCCCAGATTCATGTCGGGCGGCAGCTTCAGAAAGTTCGGCGCCGAGTCGAACGGAATCTCGGGCACTGCCTGCTGCGCCTGCGGCGCCGCTGCGAGGAGGGCGATCACGGCGATCAGAAGACGTTTCACGGGGACCTCCTTGTCAATGGCTGATGGCTGATGGCTCATGGCAGAGGGTTGATGGTGTCCACCCATTCGCCATGCTCCATATGCCATTAGCCCTCAGCCCTCAGCCATGGACTGTTATTGACCAGCCGCGGTGCTCTTCGTTCCCGCGGGCTTCAACGTCAGCTTCTGCAGACGCCAGTTGAGGAGCTCGGCGACGTAGAGTTCGTTCTCGCTCGGGCACGCGATCTCGTGAATCCAGCCGAACTGCTTGGCCTGATGTCCCGACTTGCCGAGCCAGCCCAGCACCTTGCCGTCCGGGACGGAGAGCTTGTAGACGCGGCCCGGGAAGGCGTCCGAGCTGTAGAGGAACTGCTGTCCTTGTGCGTTGGGCGGCGTGACGCAAATCGCCCACGGCGCGCCGGCTTGCGCGGCGGCGCCCTCGGCCGTCGGCGTCGCGCCCATCCACGGCTTCGCGTCCGGCGGCACGGGCACGTCGATCTTGATCTCGCGCACCAGCGTGTTCGTCTTCGGATCGATCACCTGGATGCGGCGGTTGCCGCGATCGCCGACGTAGATGTTGCCCTTCGCGTCGTACGAGATCGTGTGCGGCGTGTTGAGCTCGCCGATCTTCGTGCGCCCCGGTTCGCCGATCGACGCGACCCAGTCGCCGTCCTTGGTGAACTTCGCCACGCGCGAGTTGATGTAGCCGTCGCTGATGTAGATGTTCCCTTCGGTGTCCCAGGCGACGTCGGTCGGCTGACGGAACTGCCCGGGAATCGGCGCGAGCGGCGGCGTCACGCGCTTCCACGGCTCGGCATCGTCGGACGCTTCCTTCTTCCGGCCGAAGACCATCGTGACGTGTCCTTCCGGATTGATGCGGACGATCATGTCCGAGCCCTTGTCGATGGCCCAGAGGTTGTCGTCCTTGTCGAACCGGATCGCGTGCGCGTACGACCAGGCGTAGAGACCCTTGCCGATCTCGCGGATGAACTTTCCGGTCTTGTCGAACAGAAGAACCTGCGACGCCGTTGCGCCATACGCCGGTCCGCCCGCGCTGTTGGAGCGGGTGAAGATAGCGACGTCGCCTTTCGAGTTCACGGCAACTCCAGAGACCTCGCCGACGTTCATGTCCGGCGGCAGCTTCAGGAAGTTGATGTTGCCGTCGAACGGGATTTCCGGAACGGGCGCCTGCGCGTAGGCCGATGCCGCACCGAGCAACGCGACGAGCGCGATGACGAGACGTTTCATGAGTCCTCCTTCACATATGGCTGACGGCTAAGGGCTGATGGCATATGGAGTATGGCGGTCGGTTCGCATCATCGACCCTATGCCATTAGCCATCAGCCATCAGCCATCAGCCATGGCTGTGCATTGCAGCGGCGTCAGTATGGGCTCGGGCCGCGGTCGAATCAAGCGATCTGTCCGCGCGACCGCTGAGCCTGCGCCAGCTGTTCGAGCAGCGGTTCGGTACGCTCGAGCGACAGACAGGCGTCGGTGATGCTCTGTCCGTAGACCGCGGGTTTTCCCGGCACATAGTCCTGCCGGCCGTCGACGAGGTTGCTCTCGAGCATCGCGCCGAAAATGCGCCGGGAGCCGTTCGTCAGCTGCTCGCAGATCGATGCGGCGACCAACGCCTGCTTTTCGTGATCCTTCAGGCTGTTGCCATGTGAACAGTCGACCATCACGCTTTCTCTCAGGCCTTTGGCGGCGAGGCGCGCGCCGACCTTGGCCACGTGCTCCTCGTCGTAGTTGGGTCCGGTGCGCGTCCCGCCTCGCAGAATCACGTGGCACCCGTCGTTGCCGACGGTCTGGAAGATTGCGGAAACCCCCTGCTTGGTCACCGACGGAAACCAGTGCGCCGAGCGCGCGGTCAGGACGGCGTCGACGGCGATCTGCGTACTCCCATCGGTGCTGTTCTTGAAGCCGACCGGCATCGAAAGGCCGGACGCGAGTTCGCGGTGCACCTGGCTCTCCGCGGTGCGCGCGCCGATGGCGACCCATGACGTCAGGTCGGCGATGTGCTGCGGGATCTGCGTGTCGAGGAATTCCGATCCGGTCGGCAGCCCGAGATCGTTCACGTCGAGCAGCAGCTGACGCGCGAGCCGAAGTCCCTTGTTGATATGAAAGCTCTCGTCGAGATCGGGATCGTTGATCAGCCCTTTCCACCCGACGACCGTCCGCGGCTTCTCGAAATACGTCCGCATCACGACGATCAGGTGGTCCGCGAGGCGGTCGGCGATCGGCTTGAGCCGGGAGGCATACTCCAGCGCCGCCCTGGTATCGTGAATCGAACAGGGCCCGACGACGACCACGAGCCGCGGGTCGGTGCCTTCGATGACCCTCGCGATGGCGGCGCGAGAGTCCGAGACGACATTCGACGCCCGCTCGCTGATCGGGATCTCCTCGAGCAGGATCGCCGGGGGAATCAGGGGCCGGACATTTCGGATTCGGAGGTCGTCAGTCCGTTGAAACATGGGTCAGGTTCTGCCGGAAGAGGAATAATACCTTCATGCGGTTCCTGATCCGACTGCTGGTCAACGCCGCGGCGCTGTGGGTGGCGACCCGGCTCGTGCCCGGAGTGACCTTTGACGGCGGAACGTTGCCGTTTCTCGGCGTCGCCCTGGTGTTCGGCGTGGTCAACGCCTTCATCCGGCCGGTGATGCAGGTCCTGACCTTCCCGCTGATCCTCGTCACGCTGGGATTGTTCCTGCTCGTCGTCAACGGGCTGATGCTGTGGCTCACGAGCTCGCTGTCGGCGTCGCTCGGCCTCGGTTTTCACGTCACCGGATTCTGGGCGGCGTTCTGGGGCGCGATCGTCGTCAGCGTGACGAGCCTGCTGCTGTCGATGCTGATTCGCGACTCGTCTCCGAACTACCGGCGGGGCTGACACGTTTTGTGTAGCGCGAAGGCTTCAGCCGAGCGCGCACGCTCGCCTAAAGGCTTCGCGCTACGTCGCCTTCACGCGAGCGCGTACCCGCGTTCCTGCGCGCGGTTGACGGCGACGATGCCGGCCGGCACGAGGCGGCCGTTGCCGATCAGGTTGGATGTGATTTCCTTGTAGGCGGCGTCAGCCGTGATGCCGTGGTCGCGCGCGATGAGGCCCGCGATGGCGTGCGTGGAGAGATCGCAGATCGCGAACCGCACACCGAGCTTGATCAGGCTGGCGATGCCGCGCTGCCGCGCCGTCGAGTCCGTGACCGTCGGCGTGAAGTAGTTCACGTTGGGCGCTTCCTTGGTCTTCGGATCGGTGAACTCGGCCCGTCGAGAAAGGGTCCCACCGTACTTCGCCCAGATCGCGTCGCTGTACGCAAACGGCGCCGAGCGGTGGCGCATGACGATCACGACCGCGAGATCGCTGCTCTCCAGGCTGTAAGCGCCCTTGTTGGCCGCGTAGAAATTGCCGGCGAACTGAATCGCGTCCTCCAGCCGGTCCGGCGTCATCGTGTCGAAGGCCAGCCGGTGTTTCCCCGGCAGCTGATCGAGCCAGTCGTCGATCGCATGGCGTGTCGGCTGCCAGTGCCCGGTCTCGGCGGGAGCGGGAGCCGGCGCCTGCGTCTCCGCGGCAGCGACCGCGGATCCGGCGCCCCAGGCGCCGAGCGCCGCGATGCCGCCCCCGATCCGGGAGAGAAACGAGCGACGCGCGACGGCCTGCTGAAGATCCCTTTTCATCATGCGCACGATGGTACGCGCGCGACAGGTACCGGTCAATCCAGGTAAGGCCGCACGGCTGAAGCCGTGCGCCACAACAGACTGAAGTCGTGCGTCACAACAGGCTTCCGGCTGCTCACTAGTGGCGCAGGGCTTCAGCCCTGCGATTCCGGCGGGCGACCGACGCGAGTTTAGAACTCGACGTTCAGTGTGTACGGCTTGGCGCCGACGGTGATCGTGAAACGGCGCTCGCCGCCGGGCTGACGCCGGACGACGATGTCGTGCTCGCCGATCGAGACCGGGGCGTTGTTGACCGGCGTATCGCCCAGGCGTGTTCCATCGAGCCACACTTCGGCCGGGCTCGTCGCCGTCACGGTGATTGAGGACGGCTCCGGCGCGAGCTGCAGATTCGTGGCCTCGCCAGGCTTCACGTCGACTTTGCGCGTTACATCGTAGGCGAGCGCTCGATTCGAAAAACGAAGCTCGTGCGCGCCCGAAGGCAGCATGACCTGGTGCCGATCGTCGGCGCGGAGCACGCGTCCGGCTTCGGTGATCGTCACATCGAAAGGCGCGTACACCGTGACGAAGCCGGAGAAGATGGCTTCGTCGATCGTGGCGGTCTGGTTCGGGGCGATGGAGATGGTCCGTTGCACGGTGCCGCCTTCGCCTTTCACGAAGACTTCGTGACGGCCGGCATTCAGATCCGTGAGGGTCAGCGGCGTCACGCCGCGCGCCTTTCCGTCCACGATGACCTGTGCGCCCGGCGGCGTCGTTGTCACCTGCAGTGTTCCAGGACCCGTGCGGGGGGCGGCGGCCTTCTCGGCTTTTGGGTCAGCCTTCTCCGCCTTGGCGTCGGGCTTCGCGGCCTTTGCGTCGGCCTTCTCGGTCTGCGCCTTCGCCGCTGTCGTGGCAGTCTTCGACGGGAACGACGGCAGGCTGTCCCACAGGTAGCGTCCGCCGACCACCACGCCTGCCAGGACCGCGGCGGCGATTCCCCCGCGGATCAACCAGGGCTTGAGCGGCGCTGAGCCCGCCGGCGTGCGAGCAGCGGCAGAGGCTCCCGAGTCTGTCGCGTGCACCTCGGGCGCTCGAAAAACAGTAGGAAGCGCGTGAACGGCTGGAGGCTGGACGTGTTCTACTGGCGGCGGCGTTGCCGCGGGTTCGGCAACGAAGTCGAATTCAGTGACCGGCGCGGTCTCGATGGGGGCAACCGGCGCTGGAGCGTTCGCCCACTGTGCGCGGCGGGCCCGGGCCCAACTCGCGGTGGCATGCGCCGCGGAGACCAGGTTCGCCTGCTGGTCCCAGGCATTGTCATTCACCGGCACAGACCAAAACTATAATCGGTCCTGCGTTCAGCCCAATGACCAATTTCCGGCTCGTTACTACCAGTGGATCGTCGCAACAGGCCATCCGGCAGTCTCTCCTGGCCAACGCCCGGCATGAGCTCGATACGTTGCGGGCGGAGCTCGAGACGCGGCTCGCGGCGCTCGAAACCGCCCTGGCGCTGCCGAATCCGCCCGCGCTGGAGCGCCTCGTCATCGATCTCGCACGCGTCGCCACTGCGGAGGCCGAGTCCGCGGCGGTGCGGGCGACGCTCGAAGCGCAGACGCAGGCGCAGGACGACGCCGGCGTTGCGGTCGCCGAG
>DASSGK010000038.1:0-7964 GCA_035693505.1 Vicinamibacterales bacterium | reverse complement strand
CGCGGTTGCGGTCGTTGTGCCGCTGGCGGGCCTTCTCGTTCTTCCCCGGTACATCCGGCCATGGGTGCTTGCCGGCATCGGCATCTTCTGTTCGCTGCTGATTCTTGCCGACGTCATCTACTACCGGTTCTTCGGCGATGTGCTGTCGACACCGGCGATGCTGGCCGCGCACCAAACCGGTCACGTCTGGGGATCGATTGGCAGCCTGTTCACACCTGGCCTGGTGTGGCTGGTCGCCGACTGGCCGATCGCTATCTCGCTCGCCGCGCGGCTGTCGCGCGAGCCGGCGCCACCGCCGACAACTTCCCGCGCCCGTGAATCGCTTGTCGTGGCCGCGGTCGTGGGTGTCCTGCTTGTCAGCGCCACTTTCCTATCTGTCCCGCGCGTGCTGGCGTCCACGCCGCTGGATCAGATGTTTCGCGCACGCGCCGTCGTCGAACAGCTCGGTCCCTTCGGCTACCACGCGTACGACGCGTGGAACTACGCGCGCAGCCGCTGGTTGCGTCGTCCGGCGACGCCTGCGGAAATCGACGAATCCGTCGCGTGGTTCCAGGAACGAGCGCCCCTGCGTGCGGGCGGCGAGACGTTCGGAGCCGCCCGCGGCAGGAACCTGATCGTCGTGCAGGTGGAATCGCTGCAGGATTTCGTGGTCGACTACGCCGTCGGCGGCCAGGACGTGATGCCGCACCTGAAACGGTGGACGAGCGACAGCCTGCGCTTTACCAATGTCACCGATCAGACGAGCGAGGGCCGCACGTCGGACGCGGAATTCACGACGATGACGTCGCTTCTGCCGCTCGATCATGGAGCGGTCGCCTTCCGCATGCCGGGAAATCACTACACGGCGCTGCCGGGCATCCTCACCGAACACGGCTACACCACGCTGTCGGCCGTGCCATTCGAGGGGGGATTCTGGAACCGGCAGGTGATGCACCCGGCCTACGGATTTCAGCGGAGCCTCTTCGAGCCCGATTTCCAGATGACCGAGCAGATCGGATGGGGTCTGAACGATCACGACTTTCTCCAGCAGATGGTGCCTCGCCTCGAGCAGCTGCCGCATCCGTTCGGCGCATGGCTGATCACGCTGTCCCTGCATCACCCGTTCGAGTCGTTTCCCAGCCCGCACAAGGTCCTCAAGCTCGGGGCGCTGGAAGGGACCTCGTTTGGCAACTATCTGCACACGATGCACTTCTTCGATCAGGCTCTCGCCGACTTCAAGGACGCGCTGGCGCGCGATGGATTGCTCGACAGCAGTTTGATTGTCGTGTTCGGCGATCACGATGCCGGGTTCACCCGGGATCCTTCGCTCGCTCGAACGATCGGGATCGGTACCGACGACGCGGCGTGGGCGCTCAACGATCGGATTCCTCTCTTCGTACGGGCAGGAGGGGCAGAACGGGCAGGAATGGCTGGAGAGACGGGAGGGGCAGGACAGGCAGGAGGGGCAGGACAGGCAGGAGAGGCGGGACAGGATCTGATCGGGAACCGCAGCATGCCGGCTGGGCAGACTGATTTTGCGCCGACGATCCTCGCGCTGCTCGGGATCGATCCGTCGTCGCTGCCGTACCTCGGGCGGAACCTGCTCGGCGCCGCCGGCGATCGGCCGGTGCCGCGCCCGTACGGCGACTGGCTCGACGCGAAGCACCTGTTCCGCGCCGGCAACGCCGATACCTCTTGTTACGATCTCGTGAGCCGTTCGATCGCTGCGCCGGCGGAATGCGCCGTCGAAGACGCGCGTGCGCGGCGCGCTCGCGACCTGTCGCGACTCATCGTGATTGACGATCTACAACAGCTGCTCAGGACGCGTCTCACAGCGGTTCCGTTGCAATGAGTACAATGCGCATGCACATGCGCTCGGCCGTCACGTATCTCGTCCTGGTTTTCGCTTCGTTGTCGCATCCGGCTCTTGCACAGGATCCTGCGCCGCCGATTCCGTGGGTGGTCGTCGACGTGCACGGGTCCTTTCCGCGGTTTCCTTCGGACGATACGGGGCTCGCGAACAGCCGCAATATGGACGTCGCCGAGCTGCCGGGCACCGGCCTTGGCGCGCAATTCGGCTTGCACATCTATCCCGTGCATACGCGTGTCATCACGATCGGCATCGGAGGCGAGCTCGCAATAGGGCACTCCAGCAAGACCCCTTTGCCGGAAGCCGTCTCCGCCACGCTAGGCAGACCACTCCTCCAATCGGAAGAACATCTGACATCGCTCTCGCCTCAGCTGTCGCTGAACTTCGGGAATGGGTCGGGGTGGAGCTACTTGAGCGCCGGCCTCGGAGCGTCGACGTTGTCGCTGTCGACCGAAGCTCTGGGTGACTATCCAGGCAACAGCGACCGGCTGAAGACGTTCAACTACGGCGGCGGCGCGCGATGGTTCGTCAAGCCGCATCTCGCCTTCAGCTTCGACGTTCGCTTCTATTCGATCAGCCCCGGTTTTGCGTACACCCTTACGGTGCCGCCGTTCACGACACTTCCGGGGACGCCCCACACGAGTCTCCTGATCATCGCGGCCGGCATCTCGCTCAAATAGCGACCTGGCGGACGGTGTCACGCAGGGCTGACGGCCTCCGCCAAGGCTTCGGCGGTCCGCCGTAACTCTAGCGAAGGCGGAAGCCCTGCGCCACATTAGGCGGCTGAAGCCCTGCCCAACAAGTGTGCGGAGTCGGGAATCTCTCTTGTGGCGCATGGCTTTAGCCATGCGCCTCTGCGGATCACTCTCCGCGCAGGGCGATCATCGGATCGACGCGCGTCGCGCGGCGGGCCGGAATGTAGCTGGCGAGTAACGCGATCCCGAGCAGTCCGACCGCGACGCCCGTTAACGTCAGAGGATCGGTGGCGCTGACCTCGAACAGCAGGCCGCGGATCAGCCGCGCCACGGCGATCGCCATCGCGGTTCCGATGACGACTCCGGCGATGGCCAGCCGGCCGCCTTCGCCGAGCACCATGCGGACGACGTCGGATGGCCTGGCGCCGATCGCCATGCGCACGCCTATTTCGTGCGTGCGCTGAGTGACCGAGTACGCCACGACACCGTAAACGCCGACAGCCGCGAGCGCCAGCGCAAGGCCGCCGAGCAGCGCGAACAGCAGCATGTTGAGCCGCCGATCGGACGTCGAGTCGGCGAGCACCTGCTCCATCGTGCTGACGTCGGAGATGCCGAGGCTGGCGTCCACGGAATGGATCGCCTGGCGTGCGTAGCCGATCGCCGTTCGGGGATCGCCCGCGGTCCGGATGACCCACGTCATGGTCGACACCGCGGGCGCGTTGGTTCCGCCGTACCTGAACTGCGTGTGCGGCCGGTACATCTCCGGCCGCGGCAGCAGGTCGAGGCCGCGATGGCGCACGTCGGCGACGACGCCGACGACGGTGAGCCAGACGCCGTTGCCGCCCATCATCATCCGGCGTCCAACCGCGCTCGCGCCCGGCCAGTACTTCTTCGCCATCGTCTCGTTCACGACGATGACGGGCAGCGTCGTCGACGCGTCGAGGTCGGTGAAGGTCCGTCCCTCTCGCAGCGGTGTGCCGATTGCCTCGAAGTAGCCCGGGGTGACGACCTGCCAGTCGGCAGCGATGGTCCGTTCGTCGCCAGTCGGCCGCCCTTCGATGCGGATGCCCCAGTCGCCTCGAGTGCTGGCCAGCGGAAGCCCGGTGACGGCTCCGGCCGCCTGCACGCCGGGTGATTCACGCAGACGCCGGCCGACCTCGGCGTACGCGCGCACCATCGACGCGGGCTCTGCATAGCTCTGGGCGGGCAGCGATGTGCGAAGCGTGAGGACGTGCGCAGGATTGAAGCCGGCGTCGACGTCGAGCAGGCGGGCGAAACTGCGCGCGAGCAGCAGCGCCGCGGCGACCAGGACGACCGAGGCTGCCATTTCGCCGACGACCAGGACACGTCGCAGCCACCCAGTGGCGACGCGCGAATCCCGTCCACCTTCCTTCAAGACCGGCTGGAGATCGGTCCTGGACGACTGAATGGCTGGCACGATGCCGAAGAGGATCCCGGTGACGAACGCGATCGCGGCGGTGAACGCGAGCACGCGGCCATCGATCGCGATGTCCTGCACGCGGGGAATCTTGAGCGGATCGAGCGCAATCAGACCCTGCGTCAGCCCGTACGCGAGGGCGATACCGGCGGCGCCGCCGAGCGCGGAGAGCACGATCGACTCGGTGAGCATCTGGCGCACGATGCGGCCACGGCCCGCGCCGAGGACCGCTCGAATCGCCAGCTCCTTCTGGCGTGCTTCCGACCGGGCGAGCAGCAGGTTCGCCACGTTGGCGCACGCAATGAGCAGCACGGCCCCGACCGCCATCAGGAGAACCAGCAGCGCCGGACGTACCTCGCCGAACACTTCACGCGGCGCGGGAATCAGCGTGAGACCGAACTCCCGGTCGTACGCGTTCGGGTAGCGCTCGAAGAAGCTGTTCGTGATCGTGTCAATCTCGGCCTGCGCCTGGCGAAGCGACGCGCCGCGGCGCAGACGGCCGAGGGCGTTCAATCCGTGATTGCCTCTCGCCTGCGGATCGTTCGGGCCCAGAGCCAGAGGCACCCAGATCTGCGTGAAGGTCCGGTTCGCGTAGTCGAGCGGCAGCCGCAGCTCCGCCGGCAACACGCCCACGACGGTGTAAGGCTCGGCGTCGAGCTGAATTGCGCGTCCAACCACTGTGGGATCGGATCCGAACTGAGACCGCCACAGCCCCTCGGTCAGCATCACGACATGTTCGTGGCCGGGCCGATCTTCGTCGGCGGTGAACAGCCGTCCAGCGATTGGCCTCGCGCCGAGGGCCGCGAAGATTTCCGGTTGCACCTGCGCAGCGCGCACCCGAAGAGGATCGCCGCCGCCGGTCAGGTTGAACGACGTCGAGTCGAAGGCGGCCACGTGCTCGAGCGTTCGCGCCTGCTCCTGGTAGTCGACGAGCTCGCCCTGCGACACCCACGTCTTCGACCAGTTGGTCCAGTGACTCCACAACAGGACGACGCGATCCGGATCCTGGTACGGGAGCGGCCTCAGCAGCACGGCGTTCACGATGCCGAAGATCGCCGAGTTGGCGCCGATGCCGAGCGCAAGCGTCAGCAAAGCGACGAGCGTAAACCCGCGCTGCTTGACCAGTCCGCGCAGCGCAAAACGCAGATCCTGTAGAAATGTGGACACGAATCCCCTCGAGTGGGCTTAGACGATCCGGACGACCGTCAGGGTTGTCTTTCGCAGGCCTGAAGGCCTGCGCCACATCCGAAGCTGTAGTGGCCACCGAAGCTGTAATGCGCCACACCCGAAGGTGTAGTGCAGGGCTTCAGCCCTGCAAACTCAACTCAGCGAAAACGGTGGATAGTCGTCGATCATCAGGAGCAGATAGGCTTCCACCCGGATGAGCCATCGCAGCGCGCCGGCGCCGAAGTCGTACAGCCCGCGCGGGTATCGAGTGGTCAGGAGAATGAGAAACCACGCGATGACCGTGGTCACCCACCAGATGCACATGACGAAGAACAGGACGATGAAATGCGGGATCGCGAGAATGAGCCGGAAGCCGACGCTCACGCGGTCGCGCCGCTTCTCCGGCTCGTCGAACACCAGCGCCGCGGGATAGGCCCCATCGCCGAACGGGGGATAGCGATCCGAAAGCAGCATGAAATAGGCGAGCGCGCGCACCCTCCAGCGCAGGTAGAAGCGTGTGTAGTCGCGGATCGGACGGAAGTGCTCGCCGATGAACAGAATCGTGAACCAGCTGATGATCGCGAAGATCGCGGCCACGCTTCCGAGCAGCCCGGTTTCACCGCCAAGCGTTGACGCATGCCGGCCGCCGTTGTTGTAGAACGCGAATCCGGCGCCGACGCCGCCTACCAGGATGAGATGCGGGATCGCCAGGATCAGCCGGAACGCGGTCGTCAATCGATTGCGATTCGACAACTGCGGCTCGAGGGTGGTCGAGACCGGGTAGGGCATGGCGTTCATCATAGTGTGCGATGATTTCGACCGTGCGACTCATTTTTGCGGCGTTCCTGGCAGCCACGACCATCACGTTTTTCCATCCGGACACCGGCGCGACCGAGCGCGGAACCCTGCGGCTTCACTACGTGCAGAAACCGATTGGCTACGAGCGCTACGAGCTCGCCAGGGACGGCGACGCGCTCACGCTGACCTCCGATTTCGATTTCACTGATCGCGGCGGCCGCGTTCAGCTCGCGTCCACGCTGCACGCGAAGACCGACTTCACGCCGGTCTCGTTCAAGGCCACCGGCAAGAGCTATCGCTTCGTCAATGTCGATTCGGACGTGCGCATCGAGAACGGCAACGCGATCGTAAAGGCCGACGGCGCCGAATCGCGAGTGCCGCTGACGGGGCCGTTCTACACGGTCGACGGCTACGCGCCGTTCGCCGCGCAGATGATGCTGTTGCGGTACTGGAAGCTGCATGGTGAGCCGCGGGTGCTGCACACCGTTCCAGGTCTTCCCGTCAACGACGTGTACATCGAAGCGCGCGGCCGGGAAGCCGTTCGGATCGGCGGAGAGACGATTCAGCTGAACCGGTACGTCATCGACGGCGTCGTGTGGGGCCGCGAGACCGTCTGGCTCGACCAGCACGATACGCTCGCCGCGGCCATCACGCGCGCCGGCGGCCTGAGCTTCGAGGCCGTGCGCGAGGATCTCGAATCAGAGCTGGTCGGCTTCGTGCAGCGATCCACGCGCGATCGGATCGCGGACCTCGAGGGCATCACGCGCCGCGTCGCGCCGCTGAAGAGCGGCACCTACGCGATGACCGGCGCGACGATTGTCGACGGCACGGGCCGCGCCCCGATACCCGACGGCGTCATCGTCGTGCGCGACGGGCGAATCGACGATGTCGGTCCGCGAGCCGCCGTCACGATTCCCGCCGGCGTTCCGACGGTCGCCGTGGACGGCAAGACGATCCTGCCCGGGCTCTGGGACATGCACACGCATGTCACCCAGATCGAGTGGGCGCCGGCCTATCTGGCCGCGGGCGTGACGACCGTCCGCGACATGGGGAACGAGTTCGAGTTCGTCGTCCCGCTGCGCGATGCGATTGCGTCGGGACGCGCGCTCGGTCCGCGGATCCTTGCCGCCGGGCTGATCGACGGCGGAGGCCCGAACGCGTTCGGCGTCTACTACGCCGCGACGCCTGAAGAAGCGAAACAGGCGGTCGCGAAATATCACGACGCCGGATTTCAGCAGATCAAGATCTACAGCCTCGTGACGCCGCCGATCGTCGAAGCGATCTGCGCGGAGGCTCATCGGCTGGGGATGACGGTGACCGGCCATGTGCCCAATGGGATGACGATCGAGCAGGCCGCGGCCGCGGGCATGGATCACGTGGCGCATCTCCCGATCCGTGGTGAAGCCGCCTCGGATGACGTGCAGAAGACGATCGCGTTCCTCAGGGATCACAAGACGGTGATCGATCCCACGCAGTCGTGGAACGAGCTCCTGGGGCACGCCGCCGGCACGCCCATCTCCGCGTTTCAACCGGGCGTGCTGAAGATTCCGGCGCCGCTCAACCGGGTGTTCTCCAATGCCGGCGCCGCCGGAATCGACGCCGCCACCGCGCGCACGCGCCTCGAACGCGGCCTGCGGATCGTGAAGGCGCTCCACGATGCCGGTGTCCCGATCGTCGCAGGGACCGACGAGGGCATTCCGGGGTACAGCGTGCACCGCGAGATCGAGTTGTATGTCGAAGCCGGTTTGACACCGATGGAGGCCCTTCAGGCGGCGACGGTCGTTTCCGCTCGGGCCATGAAGATGGACGCGGATGTTGGCACGATCGAGCGCGGAAAGCGCGCCGACATGGTCGTGCTCAACGCCAACCCCCTCGACGCCATTCGCAATATCCGCAGCGTGCGCTGGACGATTCGGGAAGGCCGCGTCTACGACGCACCGGCGCTCTGGCAAAGCGTGCGATTCCAACCATAAAGAGCGGCGAAGACGCAGGGCTCAAGCCCTGCGCCACAGCTGTT
>DASSGK010000037.1:0-3504 GCA_035693505.1 Vicinamibacterales bacterium | reverse complement strand
GCCGCGTTTGACGCGGTCGCCCGGGTCCAGCTCGATTCGAAGCACACGTCCGGACACCGGAGCAGAAACGATGAACCGATCGCGCACGCGCGTCACGCCTTCCTCGTCGACCGTCACGGTCAGCGGTCCGGACGAAACAACGGCGATATCGACCGGAATCGTCGTCGGCCACATGACGACCGCGAGCAGGCCGCCGATGACAGCGGCAGCACCAAGAACGCGACGATTGGCGAGCAGGCGGAACATTGGCATCACTCCCGCGTCTTGAGTACCGCCACCAGATCGAGGCGATCGAGGCGCCGCCTGACGAGGAGGCCCGACACACCAGCGGCCGCGATGACGATCAGAAACGACCAGGCGATCGTCGCCGGCGAGGTCACGAAGGACAGCCGGTACACCTCGTTGTTGAAGGCCGTCATGATGACCTGGCCCAGCACGTATCCAATGACGGCGCCGACCGGCAGCGCGAGGAGCGTGAGCACGGCCAGTTCGCCAAGAAGGATCAGCGAAATTTCAGCGCGGGTGAACCCCAGGACGCGCAGGCTCGCCAGTTCGCGCTCCCGCTCGGACAGGGAGACGCGCGCCGAGTTGTAGACCACGCCGAACGCGATGATCCCCGCGAACATCACGTTGAGAAAGATCTGGAGGAACATGTTCTCCGCCATCGTCTCGCGAAAATTCTGGAGGGTGACCGCCGTCAGGGCGACACCGGCGATCGCGGGCAGTGCTTTCACGGACGTGTAGAAACGGTCAATCGCCGCCGGATCGAGTGTGACGGCGGCACCCGTGATCACCCCGCCTTCGTGGAGCATGGCCTGAAGCGCGTCGATTCGCATGTAGGCCTGAAGCCCGACGCTGTCGTCGACGAGCGTCACGACCGGCACTTGCCGCACGAACCGCATCCCTTCGAGCACCTCAACCTGGATCAGATCGCCGGGCGACACGTCGAGAATCCGGCCGAGCATCGCCGAGATCACGAGTCCGTCAGCGGGGAGCGACATCACGCGACCGTTTCGGCTGACGATGCGGTTGAGGCGCGGCGCCTGCGGCAGTCCGGTGATCGCGAGCGTGCGCGATCGATGCCCGGCTCGCAGACGGACTGGCACGCTCCGAATCGGCTCGACGTCCATGACGCCAGGCAGATGTTCGACAGAGGACATGGCGCGAGGCGACCGCGGCTCGACGAACGTCACCATCGCATCCTGACGCATGCCCATGACGAACTGCTCGTTGAGCAGCACGTTCATGACATCGATGAACGCCATCCCGACGAACAGCACGGCCACCGCGAACGCGATGCCGATCACCGACATCGCCGACCGGACGGGCTGGCGTTCGAGATTGCGCAGAATCATCTGCGTCGCTGGCGTCATGTGCACGCGTCGCCACGCACGTTCCACGACACTACGCCGATATCGGGCGGGTGCCTCCGGACGCATCGCTTCTGCCGGCGGAATACGCACCGCGCGCCCCACCGCTGACTGCGCGCCCACCGCCGCAACGGCAAGGCTGACGAGCACCGACAGAACCGCGACGTTGACTGACAGATGAAAATCGAGGGCGGGGAACCGGAAGAACTCGTTGTACAACCCGATCATGCTCGAGCCGAGCCAGGCCCCGGCTATGACGCCAGCCAGCGCGCCAGAACCGGCGATCGCGAGCGCCCACTTGATGTAGTGCCAGGCCAGCTCGCGATTCGAGTATCCGAGCGCTTTGAGGGCAGCGATTTGCGAACGCTGCAGAGACAACGCGCGCGCCAGCGCGACGTTCAGGATAAAGGCCGCGACGCCGAGGAAGATCGCGGGCGTGATGAAGCCAAAGGTCTGGAGTTGCCGGAGTTCGTTGTCGAGCATCCACGCGGACGTCTGCACGGACCGTGGGATTGCGCCGAAGCCGCCGTAGGCTTCGAGCAGCCCGTCGAGCCCGGAGATGACGTCGGCGGTATTGGCTCCCCGGGCGGTCGCGACGGACACGTCGTTGAAACCGCCCTCCATGTTGAATGCAGATGCGAGCGCGCGTCGGCTCATCCAGAAGATTCCGAATTGCCGCTTGTCCGGGAAGATCGCGCCAGGACGGATGGTGTAGACGTACTCCGGCGACAACGCGATCCCGACGATCGTGAGCCACCGGCGCCGTCCGTTGATGATCGCGGCGACGCGGTCGCCGGGATTGAAGCCGTGGGCGTCGCAAAACACCTCGCTCGCGAGCGCCTCGTCGGGACGCGCCGCATCGACCCATCGTCCCCTCCGCAGGAACACGTCGTTCAGCGACGGACGCCCGCGATCGGGTAGTGAGATCAGTCGCCCGGTGGCCGGCTCTGCCATCCCCGGGACGTCGAGCGTCACGTCGGCGATCACGCGTGTGGCGACGGCCTCGACGCCGGGCAGCGAGGCGAGGCGAGGCTCGAGGCTGGAAGGCGCGCGTTTCAGGGATGCGAAGACATCGCCAAATCGCGCGGAGTCATAGTAAGCGGTGCGCGTTCGCTGGAGCGAATCGAAGTTCGACAGATACATGACGAACATCGCGACGCCCGCCGCGATCACCGTGGCGATCGCCAGCGACTGTCCCTTCATCGCCCACAGATCGCGAATCAGCTTCCGATCCAGCGCGTGAAGCGTCGCAGGCATCGTCACCATTGGAGCTCCCGCGCCGAAATCTTGGCGGCGTTCCGTTGGACGCCGGCCACGTGGCCGTCCGCAAGGCGAACGACCCGATCGGCCATGCCCGCGATGGCGGCGTTGTGCGTGATGACGACGGTCGCCGTGCCGAGCTCGCGGTTGACGCGTTCGAGCGCCTCGAGGACGATGATGCCTGTCGTGATGTCAAGCGCTCCCGTCGGCTCGTCGCACAGCAAAACGTCCGGCCGCTTGACGATAGCGCGCGCGATCGCTACGCGCTGCTGCTCGCCCCCTGAGAGCTGCGCCGGAAAGTGATCCAGGCGATGGTCGAGGCCAACCATCCCGAGCGCCTGTTCCGCCGTCATGGGATGCTCGACGATATCGGTAACGAGCATCACGTTTTCGCGCGCCGTCAGACTCGGGATCAAGTTGTAGAACTGAAAGACGAATCCCACGTGAGTCCGGCGATACTCGGTGAGCTGTGCGTCGCTGGCCGAGGTCAGATTGTGATCCTGGTACACGACTTCACCCGAGGTCGGCACATCCAATCCGCCGAGGATGTTGAGCAAGGTGGACTTTCCTGATCCCGACGGACCGAGCAAGACGACGAACTCTCCGGAAAACAGGTCGAAGTCCACACCGCGAAGAGCCTGAACCGTCACCTCGCCCATCTGATAGGTCTTCGTCAGCGATCGAGCGGCAAAGACCGGAATCGTCTGGGTCTCGAGCATGGCGCGAGCTCTCTTCGGCGGACCTGGTCGCACGGCGACACCTTCGGGATCGTTGGGCTGCTTCCGACTGTGAATTCACGCACGAATCTTGCCGCTGCCGATCGTGTTCGGCCGCCGCGATCGCGTCTGGAACCTGCCGGATTTTCGTCACCGCC
>DASSGK010000036.1:0-2577 GCA_035693505.1 Vicinamibacterales bacterium | reverse complement strand
TGTCAAACTGGTTGCCTTCGGGCAGGCGGTGAACGTCACGCTGGGGCTCCCGATCATCAGGACGTCGGTCGATCACGGCACCGCATTCGACATCGCGGGCAAGGGCGTGGCGGATCCGGAGAGCATGATTGCCGCGGTCCTATTGGCGGCGCGGCTCGCGGGAGGGTCCGCCTGAAGGCGGACACTACCGGAATACGGATACGATCGCGGACCGTTTTCAAAATGGCTGAACTGACAGAACGCGAAAAAGCGCAGAGCAACATCGCCGAGAACCGCAAGGCGTTCCACGATTTCCATCTGCTGGAGACGTTCGAGGCGGGCCTCGTCCTTCTCGGCACCGAGGTGAAGGCGATCCGCGAAGGCCGCGTGAACCTGCGCGACAGCTTCGCGCGTGTCGAGGACGGTGAGGCGTTCATCTACAACGTCCACATCAGTCCCTACAGCCATCGCGGGTACGCGGACCACGAGCCGCTGCGCCGGCGCAAGCTGCTGCTGCACCGCTCGGAGATCCGCAAGCTGATTGGCAAGACCGTCGAAAAAGGGATGACCCTCGTGCCGACGCGTCTCTACTTCAAGGACGGCCGCGTGAAGGTCGCGGTCAGCATCGCCAAGGGCAAGAAGGACTACGACAAGCGCGAGACGATCAAGAAGCGCGAGACGGATCGGGAGACGCGGGCAGCGGTCAAATCACGCGGCAGGTAGAATAGGCCCATGCCCGTTCCTCTTCTCGACCTCGACGCTCAGTACCGGCCGCTGCGCGACGAGCTGCTGGCCGCCGTCACCCGTGTGTGCGACAGCCAGCGCTACATCATGGGCCCCGAGATCGATGGTCTCGAGCGCGAGTTGAGCGTCCTGCTCGGCGTGAAGCACGCGATCGCCGTTTCGTCGGGCACCGACGCCCTGTTGCTCGCGCTCATGGCGCTCGGCATCAAGGCCGGCGACGAGGTGATCACGACGACCTTTTCGTTCTTCGCGACGGCCGGCGCGATCGTTCGCCTCGGCGCCACGCCCGTGCTCGTGGACGTCGATCCCGAGACGTTCAACATCGACCCTGAGCAGACCGCCGCCGCCATCACGCCTCGGACCAAAGCCATCATGCCGGTGCATCTCTTCGGGTTGAGCGCCGACATGGATCCGCTCATGGCGGCCGCCAATCGCGCCGGCGTCCCGGTTATCGAGGACGCCGCGCAGGCAATCGGATCCACCTACAAGTCGCGGCCTCTCGGCACGATCGGCGCGTTCGGCTGCTTCTCGTTCTTTCCGAGCAAGAACCTCGGCGCCTTTGGTGACGCGGGTCTGCTCACGACCGAAGACGACGACCTCGCCGACCGCGCGAAGCTGCTGCGTACGCACGGCATGAAGCCGAAGTACTACCATCACGTGGTCGGTGCGAATTTCCGCATGGACGCGATGCAGGCTGCCGTGCTCCGCGTGAAGGCGCCGCACCTTTCGGGCTGGACGCAGGGGCGTCGCGCCAACGCCACGCGCTATCGCGCGCTCTTCCACGCCGCGGGTCTCGACGAGGCTGTCCGCCTGCCGGTCGAGCCGCCCGATCGCTCGCACATCTTCAACCAGTTCGTGATTCGCACGGCCGATCGCGATGGCCTCAAGCGTCACCTCGACCAGCAGGGCATCGGGAACGAGATCTACTATCCCGTGCCGTTCCACCTTCAGCCGTGTTTCGCGAATCTCGGATACCGGCAGGGCGCGTTCCCGCATGCCGAACGCGCGTCTCTGGAGAGCCTCGCGATTCCGGTCTACGGCGAACTGACACTGAGTCAGCAGGAGACCGTCGTGTCGGCCATCGGGCAGTTCATCCAGCAACGCGTTCCGGCGAGCGCGAGGCAATGACGACGCGGCCCGGTCCGACCCGGTCCAATACGACGCAGATTCTGGCCGGCCTCGTGCTCGGCATTCTCGTCGGCTATCTCTGGCCGTCGTCGGACGCCAACGGGGTGCACGTCGCCGGATTCGCCGAGCAGGTGAAGCCGCTGGCCGACATCTTCCTGCGCATGATCAAGATGATCATCGCGCCGCTGTTGTTCTCCACGCTCGTCGTGGGAATCGCCGGCACCGGCGACATGAAGACCATGGGGCGGATCGGGCTGAAGGCGATCATCTATTTCGAAATCGCCACGACGATCGCGTTGTTTCTCGGCCTCGGCCTCGTCAACATCTTCAAGCCAGGCATCGGCGAGAGCTCGCTGTTGTCCGGCGCGGACACCAAGGTCGCCGCCGCGATGGTCCAGAATCAGCAGCACGCCTGGGACATCCTGCTGCACATGTTTCCGACGTCGGTGATCGATTCGATGGCGCGCGGCGACATCCTGCAAGTTGTGATCTTCTCGATGTTCTTCGGCATCGCCGTCGCCGCGATCGGCGCCAAGGGACAACCGGTTCTCGACCTGATGGAGAGCACGGCGCAGGCGATGTTCAAGTTCACCGGCTACGTGATGGCGTTCGCGCCGATCGGCGTCTTTGCGGCAATTTCCGCGACGGTCGGCAGCAAGGGGCTCGGCATCCTGTGGACGCTCGGCAAGCTTGTCGGGCTGATGTACTTCGGCCTCGTGATCTTCT
>DASSGK010000035.1:0-25936 GCA_035693505.1 Vicinamibacterales bacterium | reverse complement strand
CGATGGCGCTCGCCGTGGCGGCCGTGCGGCGGCCGGCACGTGTCGAGCTGCTGCCCACTCGATTTACAATCGGTCCTCCCCCTCACACCGAATTCACGCGCACGGGCACCGTTGTTCCGTCCGTCACGGTCACCGTGTCGCCCGACGGCCGCCGTGTGGTGTTTCTCGCAAACGAGCCCGGCGCACCGGGGCGTCTGTGGGTGCGTTCACTTGACGCCGTCGACGCCGTTCCGCTCGACGACACCGACAACGCGACGTTCCCGTTCTGGTCCCCGGACGGAAGCAGCGTGGCGTTTTTTGTCGAGAGCGAGCTGCGCATCAAGGCGCTGGGCGGAGGGTCCGCGCGGACAATCGCCGCGACCCAACGCGGGCGTGGTGGCTCGTGGAACCGCGATGGCGTGATCATCTTTGGCACCGCTGAAGGGCCGGTCTTTCGAGTGTCGTCCGGGGGCGGTGTGCCGTCACCCGTCACAACGCTCGACCGGGCGCGAGGAGGATCGTGGCACCGGTTTCCCGAGTTCCTTCCCGACGGCGATCATTTCCTGTACCTCGAACGTTCGGGAGACACGCGTACGCTGTGCGTGGGTTCGCTCGACGGCCGCACGAATACACGCTTGTTTCCGACCGAGGTACGAGCCTCGTTCGCAGAGCCGGGATACATCCTGTTCGTTGAACAGGGGGCGCTGCTGGCAAGGCGCTTCGATACCGCACGGCTGGAGCTGGGCTCGGACGCGGAGGAGCTTGCGCCGAGCGTGGCGACGTCGACCGCGTTGGACGCGTCGTTCGCGGTGAGCTCCACGGGGACACTCGCGTATGCGGCGCGCGCGGCCACGAAGAGTCAGCCGGCATGGTTCGATCGATCGGGCCGGATGCTCGCCAACGTGGGAATCCCGGCCGACTATCTCGCTGTCAGGCTCTCGCCGAACGACAAGACGGCCGCGGTCGCGCGCTCGGGTGTCAACGAAGACGCGCCCGACATCTGGTTGCTCGATGTCGCGCGAGGCGCCGCCTCTCGATTCACGTTCAACAAGTGGCTCGACATCTCGCCGATCTTCTCCCCTGACGGCGAGACCGTCGTCTTTTCATCGAGCCGATCGGGTCGCTTCGAGCTGTTCCGGCGGGCAGCCCGCGGGGGTGCAGAAGAGACGCGTCTTTTCACGGCACCGGATCCCGTGTATGCGGACGATTGGAGTCCGGACGGCAGATACATCGTGTATTCGAGCGAACGTCCCGGGCGCAGCTGGGACCTCGGCCTGCTCGATGTCGCGGCGGTGCGGGCCACCCCGCTCGCCAGTTCGCAGTACAACGAGTACCAGGGACGGATATCGCCGGACGGACGCTGGCTTGCTTTCATCTCGGACGAAACAGGCCAGCCCGAGGTGTACCTGCGGGCATTTCCTGTCGGTGATGCAAACGTCGTCATCTCGACCCGCGGCGGGTCAGAGCCGTCGTGGCGCCGCGACGGCAGGGAGTTGTTCTACGTCTCGCCCGACGGCACGATGATGTCGGTCAGCGTCGCGGTCGCGGGCGGACACCCTTCGCCGGGCCGGCCCCAATCGCTGTTCCGCGTGAAGGTTCCGGGTCGCTCGCTGCGGAACGGCTCCACGTACGCCGCCAGCGCCGATGGGCAACGATTCCTGGTCACCGGCGCCGGGCCGGAGACTGCCGCGAGCGCGGTGACCGTGATCGTGAACTGGCGGCATGGGCTACGGCCCTGACGTGCCAATGCAGGACGTGAATCCTACGCTCGCAGTTCAGGCTGCTGCGCGGTCCGCGTGTCACCGCTGCGGCAACGCGAACGCCGTCAGCGCGCTTCCCGCCGGCACGAGCAGATACTGGCGGCCGTCGACCATGTATGTCGTGCCCGACGTCGATCGCATCGGGAACCCGAGCTGATAGTGCCAGAGATTCTTGCCGGTTCGCGACTCGAACGCCATCAGGTTGCCGTCGCCATCCGCCGCGAAGACCAGCCCCGACGCGGTCGTCAGCACGCCTGACGCCGACGTGGACGTGTAGCGGAATTCCCACTTGACCGTCGCGGTAGCCGGATCGATCGCGCGGAGCGCACCGAAGTTCTTCTGATCGCGCGGGCGCTGCGTGCCGCCCCCGGTGTACTGGTCGCCAAGCTTGTATTTCTGCTCGTACCCGAAGAAGGTCGCGCACGTCTCCCGAGCCGTCACGAAGAACAGCCTCGTCGTCGGATCGAATGACGGCGACATGAAGTTCGTCCCACCGCCCAGATCGGGGCAGGTCTTGTTGCCGTCTTCGTCCGGCAGGTGTCCAGGCAGCAGCACCGGCCGTCCGTCCTGATCGATCTCCTTCGCCCAGGTCGTCTCGACAAACGGCTTGGCCACGATGATTTTCCCGGTGACGCGATCGATCGTGTAGAAGAAGCCGTTGCGGTTGGCGAACATCACGACCTTGCGCGGCTGCCCGTTGATCGTCAGGTCGCCGAGCACAGGCACCTGCGTCGAGTCCCAGTCGTGCACGTCGTGCGGCGTGAACTGGTAGTGCCAGCGGCGCTCGCCGGTGTCGAGGTCGATGGCGACCAGCGATGTCGTGTACAGGTTGTCGCCTTCGCGCGCGTTGCTGTAGTAGTCCGGTCCGGGGTTGCCCGTGCCGTAGAAGAGCAGATTCTGCTGCGGGTCGTACGTCCCGGTCACCCAGATCGAACCGCCGCCACGCAGGTACGCATCTCCCTGCGGCCACGACTTCGCGTTCGGGTCGCCGGGCCCCGCGACGGTGTAGAAGCGCCAGGCGCGCTTGCCCGTCTGCGCGTCGTACGCGTCGATGAACCCGCGGATGCCGTACTCCGCGCCGGCGACGCCGACGATGACCTTGTCCTTGACGACGAGCGGCGCGACGGTCACCGAGTAGCCGGCGGCGTGATCCACGAGCTCTACGTCGAACAGCACGCCGCCGGTCTTCATGTCCAGCGCGACGAGATGCGCGTCGAGCGTCCCCATGAACAGGCGATCGCCAAGGACGCCGAAGCCGCGGTTGATCGCGCCGCAACAGAGCTTCAGGTTCTCGGGCAGCTCGCGGCGGTAGCGCCAGATCTGGCGGCCGGTGCGCGCGTCGATCGCCCACGCGTTGTTATTGAAACCGGTCACGTACAACACGCCGTCGATCACGATCGGCGTCGTCTGAAAACTGCCAAGCGTGCCCGTCTGGAACGTCCACTGCGCCGACAGCCGGTCCACGTTTTCCGGCGTGATCTGCGTCAGCGGACTGTGGCGCTGGCCGCTGTAGTCGCCGGAATACGTCAGCCATCGCGACGAATCCTTGAGGCCGTCGACGAGATCCTGCGGCGTGATCGAGGAAGAAGCCGCCGCCGGCGCGGCGGGCGCCGCGGGCGCGGACGGGCTCGCACCGCGGAGCGTCGCGAGGTAGCCGAGCACGTCCTTCAAGTCGTTGTCGGACAACTGCGCGGTGCCGTAGGTCGGCATCAGCGAGGTCTTTTCGTGTATGACTTCCTGCAGGTTGGCCTTCAGGTAGCCCTGCAGCCGTTCACGCGTGTCCATGATCTGGATGCTGAACACGTCCTCGGCCTTCTTCACGCCGCGGATGCGCTGGCCATCCTTCGTCACGAGCGTCACGGTCTCGAACGTCGGCGCCATCCATTCCGACGGCGTCCGAATCTCACGCGTGAGGGCCGCGCGCGATCGCTGTGCGCCGATCCTGGAGAGATCCGGCCCAATCCGTCCGCCGGTGCCGCCGACGCGATGACACGAGGTGCACTGCTGCGCGAACAGCTGCTGCCCGTGCTCCGCGTTGCCGATCGGCGTCTCGGGCGTGGCCACGCTCCCAAGATTCCTCAGATACGCGATGATCTGCAGGATGTCGTTGTCCGACTCATCCAGACCTTGCGCCGGCATCTCGGTCCCCGGCACGCCTTTGCGGATGGTGTCGAACAGCCGCTCGTCCGTCGCGCCGCCGGCGACGAACGCCACGAGATCGGGCCCACGATAGCCGCCGGCGTCGAGCCCGTGACAGTCGCCGCACCTCACGCGATAGTCGGCCATGCCGGCACGGATCGATTCCTTGTTGCCCAGGTGCGGGTTGTTCGCGGCGGGATGCGGCGTCACCTGTCCCTGCGCGATGAGGAGGCTGCCAGACACGAGACACAACGCTCCCAGCAGCGAAGCACGCGAGAGGGTCATCGAAGCCTCCATAGCTACGCGTTGACGATTTGTGGAATCAGCGTGCCGTACACATCCGTGAGCCGCATGTCGCGCCCGTTGAACCGGTACGTCAGCTTCGTGTGATCCAGCCCCAGCAGGTGCAGCATCGTCGCGTGCAGGTCGTGGTACGAGATCGGTTGTTCCAGCGCCTTGAGTCCGAACTCGTCGCTCGATCCAATCACCTGCCCGCCCTTGATCTTGGCGCCTGCCATCAGCACCGTCTGCGCGCCCGGATTGTGATCGCGTCCGACGCCGCGCTGCGAAATCGGCATGCGGCCGAACTCCGAATGCATGATGACGAGCGTGGTGTCGAGCAGGCCGTGCGCCTTGAGGTCGGTGAGGAGACCTGCCATCGGTTGATCGGTCTCGGCGGCGTGCTGGGTGTGATTCAGCTTGATGTCGTCGTGCGCGTCCCAGGTGTCGGTGTTCTGGTTGCCAAGGCCGCCGGCGAACACTTGCACGAAGCGGACGCCGCGCTCCACGAGCCGGCGCGCCATCAGGCATTGCCGCCCGAACGGTTCGCTGATCGGATTCTCGAGACCGTAGAGCGCCTTGGTCGCCTGGGATTCGCTCGCGACGTTCACGGCGTCGGGCGCGCACCCCTGCATGCGGTACGCGAGCTCGTACGAGGAGATGCGCGCCGCCAGCTCGCTGTTCCCCGGGAACTTCTGCATGTCCAGTTCGTTCAACTTCGCCAGCGCATCCAGGCGCGCGCGTTGAGACTCGGCGCTCATACCGGCCGGCGGCTTCAAGTCGACAATCGGATCGCCTGACGAGCGGAACTGCGTTCCCTGGTACGCGGCGGGAATGAAGCCGGCGCTCCAGTCGTTCGGGCCGCCGAGCGGGCCGCCGCGCGCGTCGGTCATGACGACGTACGCGGGGAGACTCGACGCGACCGATCCCAGCCCGTAGGTGACCCACGAGCCGACGCTCGGAAACCCGAGGTTGATCTGGCCGGTCTGCATTTCGTACGTGCCCTGCACGTGATCGTTCGACCGTCCGTAGACCGAGCGCAGGAACGCGATCTCGTCGACGTGCCGGCTGAGATGTGGGAAGAGCTCGGCGACCTCGATCCCGCTCTGTCCGTGTTTCTTGAACGCAAACGGGCTGGGCATCAGCGGCCCGGGGAATCCCTGCCGCACGATCACGTCGCCTTGCACTTTCCCGTCGATCGGCTCGCCCGCGTACTTCGCGAGTGCAGGCTTCGGATCGAAGGTATCGACCTGGCTCCAGCCACCACCCATGAACAGTGAGATCACGGCGGTCGCGCGCGGCTTGAAATGCGGCGGCTTCGGCGCGTAGGGGTTCACGCCGGCCGCGGCGGCGGCGCAGGAATCGTCCGCGGCCGCGTCGGCCGGCTCACCCGTCAGCAGGCCGTGCCGATCGAGCAGGTACGCGAGCGCAAGGCCGCTGATGCCGCCGCCCGACCGGAAGAGAAACTCACGGCGGTCCCAGAAATGCCTGCTGCATCGATGCGACATGGACCGTCACCTCATGTAGAGGAATTCGTCGAGGTTCAGGACGACGTGCGCGAAGGCCTCGAGCGACTGGTTCTGGATCAAGCCGGCGCCGATCGCGATCTCGGCCGGCGTTGCGGTCCGGGCGAGTGCGATCCGATACGCGGCGTTCACTTGGGCCGCCGGCTCGCGCGCTTCACGCTCGACGCGCGCGGCAAACAACGCCGCCTCACTCAGGACGAACGGATTGTTCAGCAGCGTGAGCGCCTGGGTCGGGACGGTGGACACGTGCCGTGCTCCAGCGGTCACGTTCATGTCCGGATGATCGAACGTGTCGAACATCGGATACGGCAGCGATCGCCGCTGGTAGACATAGACGCCGCGCCGCCATGCCGACGGGCCTTCCGGCGTGTTGACCCACTTCCCGCGGTACTGGCTGACGAGAATGTCCTTCGGGATGAATGGGAAGATCGGTTCGCCGCCGACTTGCAGATTGATGTTGCCGCCGACCGCCAGCATGCTGTCGCGAACGATTTCGGCCTCGAGACGCTGCGGGCGGAAGCGCCAGAGATATCTGTTCTCCGGATCGGTGCTGGTGTTCCCGGCGTCGTCGAACGCCGACGCCATCTGATAGGCCTCCGACATCATCATCAACTTCGAGAGTCGCTTCAGGCTCCAGTCCTTCTCGAAGTCGACCGCTATCCAGTCCAGCAGTTCCGGATGCGTCGGGGGATCGCCCATCTTGCCGAAGTTCTCGAGCGTGGCCACGATGCCGCGCCCGAAATGTTTCTGCCAGACGCGATTGACGATCACGCGCGCGGTCATCGGGTTCTGCGGCGATGCGATCCACTGCGCGAGCGCGAGCCGGCGGCCCGACGTGCGGCCGTCGGGGCGAGGAATCTCCGTCGGCGGGTTGCCGTACGTGATGACGTCGATGAAGCCCGGCGTCATCTGCGATCCGTGATTCTCGACGTCGCCGCGAATCAGGAAGTAGGAAGGCGGCACCTGGTATCGTCCGGGACCGGTGTGCAGATACGGACCCGCGCCCGGCACCGGGATGCGGCATTTCGGACAGCTGACCGTATCGTCGCCTTCGCCGAGTGGCGAGGATCGGTAGTCGCCATCGGTGGCGATCTCCGCCATCGGCAGCGGCTTGGGCCGTTCGGCCGTCAACGCGGCGACCTGCGCGGTCAGCGCCTTCTTGCGAGCGCTGTCTTCCGCGGTCAGCACGCGATCGACCTGCGCGCTCGAAACGTTGACAGCCTTCAACACCTGCGTCGCCAGAAGCGTCTCTCCCGGCGTTCGGTCCTTCTCGGGTTTGGCGAGCACTCGCACGACGTTGTCGGGAAACTTCGCCTTGATCTGTTCGGCCTGCAGGCGCTCGCGGTACGAATGCTCCACGCGCTCGATATCGACTTTGATCGCCGCGATCTTCGCGTCGATGTCCTGGTTCTTCGCCAGGTACGCGTCGGCTTCCGCCTTCGGGGCGAGCGGCACCTCGGTTTCGACGTAACCGAACAGCGACGCCTCGATCCGGTAGTAGTCCTTCTGCGCGATCGGATCGAACTTGTGGTTGTGGCACCGTGCACAGTTGACCGTCAGCCCGAGCGTGCCTTTGCCGATCGTCCCGATGATCTCGTCGAGGTAGTCGTAGCGCCGCTCGGGGTTGTCCTTCTCGCGGAACAGCACGCGGGGGCCCATGCGGAGAAATCCAGTGGCGATCAGGCTGTCGTCGGTCTTGCCGTCCATCTCGTCGCCGGCGATCTGTTCGATCAGGAACCGGTCGTACGGCTTGTCGTCGTTGAACGACTTGATCACGTAGTCGCGATACCGCCAGGCATTGGGCCGATGCGTGTCGTACTCGAAGCCCGCCGAGTCCGCATAGCGCGCGATGTCGAGCCAGAACCGGCCGTACCGTTCGCCGTAATGCGGCGAGGCCAGCAGGCTGTCGACGAGGCGCTCCCACGCATCGGGCGATCGATCCGCGACGAACGCGTCGACCTGCGCCGGCGTCGGCGGCAGACCAAGCAGATCGAGATACGCGCGGCGAACCAGCGTCTGCCGATCGGCGCGCGGCGCCGCCTTCACCGCATGCGTACGGCGCGCGGCTTCGAGAAAGCGGTCGATCGGATTCGCGAATCCGCCGCCGACGTCGGGAAGAGCAGACTGGACCGGCAGCTTGAACGCCCAATAGTTGCGTTCCTCCGGCGTGATGACCCTGTTCTCCAGCGCGGCGAGCGCGGCCGCGGACCGCGTGGCGGTCGGCGACGCCGGGGGATCCCATTTCGCGCCTTCGTCAATCCATTGCTTCAGCGCCGCGACTTCCGCCGTCGTCAGCGCTGCGCCCTTAGCCGGCATCGGCGGTTTCTCGAGCCCTGCGACGCGGCGGTACAGACGGCTTTCCTCGGCGTTGCCTGGAACGAGGTCGGTCCCGCGAGCCCCGCCGCGAAGCAGGCTCTCGCGGCTGCTGAGATCCAGTCTTCCCATCGGCGCGGTGTCGCCGTGGCACGACCGGCAGCTGCGCTCCAGGATCGGTTCGATGTCGTTCGGGAATGAAACGGACGCCTGAGGCGAAGGAGCAGCCTGCGCGCGGACGAGGACCGCGACCGGACCGGCCACGAGCAGGGCGAGTGCGATCGACGTGAAGCGCTCATGCATCGACGCGACTCCTTCTTGATTCGCGCGATCCTAGCAAATCCGGCCCGCCGGCACCGTACGGATTCAGCTTTCCGGCAGGAACCGCCACCAGACCGGTTTGACCCGCGGAACCCCTTCAATCGAAAACCGCGGAAGGCCCCCGTTGTGCTTGATCAGGCTGCTGATGTCGCCAAGCAGCCGGGGGTCGGAATAGTAGCTGTGCGCCAGGAAGTCGGTGCTGACGACGGTGGCGTCGATCGACTCGATGCCTGGAAAAGTCAGGACGGGATTCGCATCGCCGGCCCGGGGTCCGCGCTCCAACCGCTTCGCGAGTTGCAGGACCCTGTCGGATCCCGACGCGTAGAGCGTGATGCGTTCCGCCGTTCGCACGAACGCGGGTGCGAGCCCCAGGAACACGCGCCGATCCACGTCGGGCGCGGCCATGATCACTTCCGTCAGACGTGGACCGCGCTGTTCCTGCGCGAGCTGTCCCAGCGCCTGAATCAGCGCCCGATTCCCCATGCTGTGCGCGATGACGTGGATCTTCGTGTTCGGTGTTCGGGCTGAGAGTTGAACGAGGAATTCCTTGAGCAAAGGAACGGTCGCCTCGTTCCGTTCCTTGTCGGCGACGTAGTCGCGGCTCGTCGCGGCCGATGCCCAGCTGTAGAGAATCGGCGCGCCGTGAAATTCGAGATCGTGCGCAAGCTGCGCGGTCTTGAACACGGCGGCGTCGAACGCAACGTTGAACCCGTGGATGAACACCAACACGCCATCGTCGGACGCCGCGCGGGTGACCTGCGGCCAGAATCCGTCGGGATCGACGCTGCGCTTGACGATCACGAAGTGGCGGCTGGGATCCTCCTTCCAGTCGCGCCAGTCCAGCGTCCACCATGTGGGCCGCTCGACTGCGCCGACGCGATGGCGATCCAGGGGCACGTCGACATCGCACCAGCCAAGAGCGAGCGGACGAAGAATGCCCGAACCGGCTTCGACGACCGCCGGCGACGTTCCAAATGTACCGACGGCGGTCAGCGGAACGCGATCGGTGCCGTAGTAAATCCGGTGCCTGGCTGTGTTGATCGTCGGCGACGACGTGGAACCCGCAGGCGTGGAGGCGGGCGGCTTGGCCATCGTCGGCGGCGGCGTTGGCACCGGAGTCGGCGGCGGCGGTGGTGGGGGCGGCGGAGTCGGCGGCGGTGGCGGCGGGGACGCAGATTGCGACGGATTGCCGGCCGACCCGGTTACCGGCCCGTCCGCAAAGTCCGGCGCGCGTCCAAGGGCCGCAATCCAGTAGAGACCGCTGGCACCGATCGCGAGACACGCGAGCGTGATGAGGATCGCCTTGCGTCGCTGCCGCAAGATCCTGGCGATCCCGGACAGGGTTTTCATGGCTTCCCCCTGGTTCAGGCGACCTTGCCGGAGATTACCCGAAGTTCCGGCCGTTTTGAAGGGTGGGCCCGGCGTAGAATGCGCCATGCGAACAGGCATTCTTCTCGTGGCGTCGGCCCTCTCGCTGGCCGCGGCGGCGCCTCAACGCTCGGAAATCGTGTTCGCCCGGGTGTGGCCGAATGCGGGCCAGGTCGGCCTCTTCATCGCCGATGCGGACGGTGGCAACGAGCACCCGCTGGTCGGTCTTGGGGCCATCGACTACGACCCGGTCTGGGCACCCGACGGCAGCTCGATCGTGTTCACCTCCGATCGCGAAGGCTCCGCCGACCTCTTCCGGGTCAAGCCCGATGGGACCGGTCTCGAACGCCTGACCGACAGCCCCGCGTACGACGATCAGGCGGCGTTCTCTCCCGACGGCAAGCAGATCGTCTTCGTCACCACCCGCAACGGCGGCACCGCCGATTTGTGGACGATGGATCTTGCGACGAGAAAAGGGAAGGCGCTGACGTCGGGGCCGGGCGGAGATTTCCGGCCATCGTGGTCGCCCGACGGCCAGTGGATCGCGTTTTCTTCCGATCGCGGCAGCTCGATGCCCATGGGTCACGGACGCTGGGAGCACCTGCAGCTCGCGGACGTTTATCTGGTGCACCCCGACGGCACCGGGTTGAAGCGCATCACCACGCCGGGAAATTTCTGCGGCAGCCCGAAGTTCTCGGCCGACAGCCGTCGTCTCGTCGCGTACTGCATGGACGCGGAAGACACGCTCGAGATCCGCCGTCCCAATCCGCGGCCGGAGAACGACAAAGATACCCGCGCGACCCTGGACACGCGTCTGGTCTCCATCGATCTCGCCGGCGGTGCCATGAGCGCCATCCAGGCGGGGCCCGGCGCGAAATTCAATCCGTCGTTTCTCGCGGGCGATGTCGTGGGCTACGTGCGGAAAGATCTGCCCGACGCCGGCATCTACTACACCGGCGGCAAGAAGGGACCGGCTGGCGACGTTCGTTCCGCGGCGTGGTCGCCCGACGGGAAACGCATCGCGTTCCATCGACGGCTCGCGGCGCCGCCGACGAACTGGTTGAAGACGTTCAGCCGGAACCCGCAGTTCGACCTGACGCTCACCGGGATTCTTCCGGCGTTCAACGCGACGGGCGACAAGTTCGTGATGACCGGCCGTCCCTCGACGCCTCCGCTCGGCGCGACGCTGCAAATCGTGAACGCCGGCACGAACAAGGCCGATGTGATCTACCAGGACGCAAAGCGCAACGTGATGGCGCCGAGCTGGACGCCGTCGGGCGACAAGATTCTGTTCGGCATCGGCGTCTACAACCTGTTCTTCAACGGCTTCAACGGTCTGGTCTTGAAGAGCGAGGATCGGATTGAAGGCGGCGCGCAGATCGCCATGGTCAACGTGGACGGCACCGGGTTTCACGAGGTGACGAGCGGCGTGAACAACAACGGCTTCCCCTCGATGGCGCCCGACGGCAAGCGGTTCGTGTACCGGTCGTTCGGCCCCGACGGCGAAGGCCTCCGCATCATGAACCTCGAGAGCAAGGCGATCACGAAGCTGACTGAAGGGTACGACAACTTCCCGCTGTGGTCGCCGCGCGGCGATCTGATCATGTTCTCGCGCGCCGACAAGGGCGACTACGAGATCTACACGATCAAGCCGGACGGGACGGGCGTGAAGCGCCTGACCTTCTCCCGCGGCAACGACGCGCACATGGCCTGGTCGCCAGACGGCGAGAACATCGTATGGGCCAGCTCGCGCATGGGTTTCAAGGACGAGGGCACGTACACCGATGCGCCGCAGCCGTACGGCGAGCTGTTCGTGATGCGCTACGATGGCACCAACGTGCGGCAGCTCACCGACAATCAGTGGGAGGACGGCACGCCGTCGTGGCGTCCATCGCCGAGGCAGCTGTCGTCGCGTTAGTGGGACGCCCGGACACTTCGAATCCTGAGCGCCGGCCCGACCGTCTAAGAATCTTGCCGTTCGTCAACCACCGTTTTGGCAAGGAGCCGTCAGATGGTATTGCGCAAGATCGTCGCAACGCTCTCGCTCGCTTCGCTCGTGTGTCTGGCCGCCGCGCCGGCACGCGCGCAGGACGTCATCAGCAAGGAAGGCGCCGCGGTCGTCAAGGCATCGTTCATCAACGATCTCGAGACGCTGCGCACGAAGTTCGTCGGCCTCGCTGAAGCGTTTCCGCAGGACAAATACACCTGGCGCCCGATGGACGGCGTCCGGTCGGTGTCCGAGGTGTTGATGCTGGCCGCGATGGAAGGCTACAGCTTCATCCCGAACTCATTCGGCGCGAAACCCGCAGACATCCCGCGCGAGGAGATGGGCAAGCTGCGCACGCTGACCGACAAGGCGCAGGTCATCGAGCACCTGAACAAGGGCTTCGCGCACGCGAAGAAGGAGCTCGAGGCGCTCGATCCCGCGACGCTGACGGCGAAGCGCAAGATCATGATCTCGCCGAACCCGGTCGCGGTGACCGACATCGCGCTCGGCATCGGCGGCGATCTGCACGAGCACCTCGGACAGATGATTGCTTACGCCCGGATGAACCACATCGTTCCGCCGTGGAGTAAGTAAGACGAAGCGCGCCCTCGACCGCGTCCTCGGCCTGCGGGACCTGATCCTCATCGTGATCGGGACCGTGATCGGATCCGGCATCTTCCTGGTGCCGGGCGGTGTGCTCCGGCAGGCAGGCGGACGCCCCGGACCGGCGCTGCTGGTCTGGATCGTCGGTGGCGCGCTGTCGCTGCTCGGCGCGCTGTCGTACGGCGAGCTGGGCGCGATGAATCCCGCCGCGGGCGGTCTGTACGTGTACTTGCGCGACGCGTTCGGGCCGCTCACGGCGTTTCTCTACGGCTGGACGTTCTTCCTCGTGATCGCGACCGGATCGGCGGCGACGCTCGCCGTCGCGTCCGGCTCCTACCTGCAGCAGTTCGTGACGCTCGGACCCATCGGTGAGAAACTGGCCGCCGTAGGTCTGCTCGCCGTGGTCGCGGCGATCAATGTGCGAAGCACGCGGCGGAGCGCCGACGTTCAGAACTGGAGCACCGCGATCAAGGTGGGCGCGCTGCTCGTCATGAGCGCCGTGCTGATCGTGTGGCATCGCACCGCGCCGGCGGCGGACGCGCCCTTCTGGCCGCGCGAGGTGTCGTCGTCGCTGCTCTCGGGGATGGGGCTCGGCATGATCGGCGTCCTCTGGGCCTACGAGGGCTGGCAGTACGTCACGTTCTCCGCCGGCGAAGCGATCGACCCGCAGCGGACATTTCCACGTGCCATCGTCGTGGGCACGGCATCGCTCATCGGCATCTACCTGTTCGCGAACGTGGGTTACCTCGCCGCCCTGGGTCCGGAAGGCGTCGCGGGTTCGAATCGCGTGGCCGCGGAAGCCGTTGAAGCGATCGTCGGGCCCGGCGCCGCGAAACTGATCGCGGCGGCCATTCTCGTGTCGATCTTTTCCGCCACCAACGGCCTGACCATTTCGGCGCCTCGCGTCTATTACGCGATGGCCAGGGACGGCCTGTTCTTCCAGACGCTTGGCGACGTGCATCCGCGATACGGCACGCCTGCCGTCAGCATCGTGGCCGGGACGGTCTGGGCGATGGTGCTCGCCTTGTCAGGGACCTTCGAACAGCTGTTGACGTACGTCGTGTTCGTCGGCTGGATCTTCTACGCGCTCGGCGCCGCGTGTGTGTTTGCGCTGCGGCGCAAGAATCCGGACGCAGACCGTCCGTTCCGCGTCCCCGGCTACCCGTGGACGCCGCTGCTGTTCATCGCCGCCGCGGCGGCACTCGTCGGCAACACGATCGTCTCGCAGCCCGGCCGCGCGGCCATCGGCATCGGCGTCGTGCTGCTCGGCCTGCCGGTCTATTTCATCTGGCGCTCGGTTTCCACACGAACGTAGTGTCCGCCTTCAGGCGGACCACACGAAGTCCGGCTGAAGCCGAACACTACCGATGACGGGGCACTCTCATGGTGTAAAGGTGTCATGACGCCGTGATGACGCTCTAATGACCGATGAGCAGCAGTCCGGCCGAGAGGATCGCCAGCACCCACAACGTGAGGTTGACGTCACGCCAGCGGCCGGCGACGACGTACAGGAGGGCGTGCAGCAGGAACCCCCAGAGAATACCCTGCGTGATGGACAGCGTCAGCGGGATCAGGATCACCGTCACGAAGGCCGGCAGCGCATCTTCGAGCGACAGGAAATCGATCGAGGCGATCGACTGAAACATCGCGACGCCGACGAGCACGAGCACGGCGGCCGTGGCGTACGCGGGAACCGCCGCGACGAGCGGCGCCAGGAAGAAGCACGGCAGGAAGCACATGGCCGTGACCACCGAGGCGCGGCCCGAGCGCCCGCCCATCCGGATGCCGGCGATGCTTTCGACGTACGCCGTGCCGGGTGACGTGCCGACCAGACCCGACGTCAGCGTCGCCAGCGCATCGACAATCAGGCCGCGGCGCAGGTTGATCGGACGACCATCGGCGTCAGTCAGACCGGCGGCGTTGGCGACGCCGATGAACGTCGACAGCGAGTCGAACAGATCGGTGAAGAAAATGGCGACGATCGTCGGCAGCAGCGCCAGCTGCAGCGCGCCGCGGACGTCCAGCGCCAGAAACGCCGACGAGAAATCGGGCGCGCTCACGATGTGGTCCGGTGGCTTCGCGAACCCGAAGATCCAGGCAAGGGCCGTTACCGAGAAAATGCCCGCGAGAAAGGCCAGCGGATTGTTCCGCCGCATGAGCGCGACCGCGACGACGATTCCCAGCACCATGAACGCCGCTCGATGATCGAGCGTTCCCATCCGCACGAGCGTCGCGGGATCGCCGACGATCAGCCCAGCGTTGCGCAGCCCGATGAACGTGAGCAGCAGCCCGATGCCGGCGGCCGCGGCCTTTCGCAGCGACACCGGGATCGCCAGCGCGATCTGTTCCCGAATCGGCGTCGTCGATATCAGCAGGAACAGCACGCCGGCCCAGAACACCATGCCCAGGGCCGTCTGCCACGGCACCTTGTTCTGCAGCACGATCGTGAATGCGAAGAACGCGTTCAGGCCCATGCCGGGCGCAACGGCGAACGGCAGCCCCGCATAGAGACCCATGAGCAGCGTCATGCTCGCGGCGACCAGGACCGTCGCGGTCAGCGCGCCGGTAAACGGCATTCCCGTGCCGGCCGTCGACAGGATCGACGGGTTGACGACGACGATGTACGCCATGGTGAAGAAGGTAGTGACGCCGCCGATGACGTCGGCGTACAGCGCACGCTCGTTGGAAACGGACGGCTGATTCATGGATGTGCGCGCATGCTACCATCCGCCTCGCCTTCACATGATTACGAAACGAGCATCGGTTGCCGTGTTGGCGTGCGTGCTGCTGACGGCGTGCGGCGCGCGTGAGCCCGTACGGCCGATCGTCGTGCAGGGCGCGATGGACGTCGAAATCAGAAAACTGGCGGCCGCGATTCAAGACGGCGTTGAAGAGCACGTCAGCGGATGGACCTTCTGGCGCGGGACGATCGACGACTACCCGGTGGTGATCTCCAAGACGCTCAAGGGCATGGAGAATGCCGCGGCGGCCACCGCGCTCGCCGCTGAGCGGTACCATCCGGTCGCCATCATCAATCAGGGGACGGCCGGCGGCCATGCCGCCGATCTCCACGTCTACGACATCGTCCTCGGCACGCACACGGTGAACCTGAGCTCGTTCAAGACAGGATTTCGACGGGCCGGTGAGGGAACCAATTTCGCCGAGTGGAGTCCGCTCGACCTGCTCCGATCGGAAGGCAGCGCCGGGCAGGATCCGAACGCGCGCACGATGCGGCGTTTTGCCGGCAATGCGGGTCTGTTGGCGGCGGCGCACGCCGTCCGCGGGCAGTATCAGAAAGGCCGCGTCGTCGACGGGGTGATCGGGTCGAGCGACGTCTGGAACAGCGAGCTCGATCGCATCCAGCGCTTTCGCGACGAGTTCGGCACGTCCGCGGAGGAGATGGAGGCCGCGGCGTCCGCGCAGATTGCCGGTTCTTTCCAGATTCCGTTCCTCGGCGTGCGCGTCGTCTCCAACAACATCACGAACGGCGAGGCGTACGACACGCGGACGGGCGAGGCGTGCCAGGATTACGTGTCGGGTGTGGTGAAGGCGTACCTGGGCGAGCTGACGAAGAAGCGCTGAACGGCTACGCGGCGCGCGTCGTGAACAGCGCCGTCATCAGATCGTCGTCCGAAAAGGGAACGAACCGTTCTTCATCAGTCAGTTCCCTGAGATCGGCGTTGGCGGAGTCGACGAGCAGCCTCTGTCCGGCGGGATCGAAGCGGGTCACGCCGAGCGGCAGCAGGTAGCGGTGCTTCTTCAACCAGTGTCTCGATTCGACGACGAGATAGCAGATGCTTCGCTGGCCCGGATCCACGAGAGCCCCGGCGAGCGTCCCGAGCGTGCCGGCACTCTGGCCCACGACGGAGGCGCCGTTGAGGTCTCCGGCGGCGATGGTCAGGTGACCGGCGTCGATGTACCTCAGGTTGGCAGCAATCGAATCCATGTCGACGCCTTCTCCAAGTTACATGCCAAGGAGCTCGACGTAAATTCGCTGGCGATTTCAGGCGGGCACTAACTCAGCGGGCGGAATCGCTCACGTAAGTGTGTCACTGGCGTCAGGAAAGCGCGTGCGCCCACGGCAGCCGTCTCTCGGCGTAGAATGCGCCGAACTCGAAGACGAGGTTCAGGTAAAGGAGTACGGCGAATGCGCATTCGGCCGTTGCTGGTTGTCGCTCTGTTCCTGATCACCGCCGCGGCGCCCCGTGGTGCGGCGGCCCAGACCGCCGCTCAAGCCCACCCAGGAGAATACGCGCCGGCTGACATCGCCTACGGCTCTCGGCTGTACGACGCACAGTGCACCACGTGCCACGGTGCGAACGGTGATGGCGTCGGCGGCGTCGACCTGCGGAGCGGCAAGTTCCGCAACGCAGTGACCGACCAGGATCTCGTGCGCGTCATCACGACCGGGATCCAGGGCACCGGCATGCAGGCGTTCAAGTTCGACGCGTCCGAGATCGCCGGGATCATCGCGTACCTGCGCAACATGAACTCCTTCGATCGCGGCGCGGTGAAGGCGGGCGATGCGCGGCGCGGGCAGACGATCGTCGAAACCAAGGGCGGCTGCGCCGCCTGTCATCGCATCGGCGCGCAGGGCTCGCGCGTGGCGCCGGATCTCAGCGACGTCGGCGCCGCGCGCAGCGCCGGCTCGCTGCTGCGCTCGCTGACCGATCCCACCAGCCAGATGATGCCGATCAATCGTCCGGTCCGCGCCGTCACCCGCGACGGCAAGGTGATCAGCGGGCGGCGGCTGAACGAGGACACCTACACCGTCCAGTTGCTCGACGATCAGGAAAAGCTGGTGTCGCTCGTGAAGGCTGACCTGCGCGAGTACACGATCCAGACCGTTTCGCCGATGCCGTCGTTCCAGAACAAACTGACGGCGGACGAGCTCGCCGACGTCGTGGCCTATCTGCTTTCGCTGAAGGGACGATGACCATGAAGCCTCTGAAGGCCATTCTCACGCTCCTCGTCGTGATCGCCGTGACCTGCGGCGTGCAGGCGCAAGTCGGATCGGATCGCCTGGTCAATGCCGCGAAGGAAGCGCGCAACTGGTTGATTTATTCAGGCGGCTATTTCAGCAACCGGCACAGCAACCTCACGCAGATCACGCCCGCCAACGCAAAGAACCTCGAGCTCAAATGGATGTACCAGGCGGCGGTGGCCGGCGCCTGGCAGACCACGCCGCTCGTCGTCGACGGCGTGATGTATCTGACGCAGCGGCCCAACGACGTCGTGGCGCTCGATGCGAAGACCGGCCGCGTCTTCTGGATCTACCGTCACACGCTCGATCCGACGCAGATCGTCTGCTGCGGCGCCAACAACCGCGGCCTCGCGATCCTCGGCGACACGCTCTACATGGGCACGCTCGACGCGCATCTCGTGGCCATCGATTCGCGGACGGGGCGTGCGCTGTGGAACACGAAGGTGGCCGAGAGCAAGGGCGGCTACTCGGTCACGCATGCGCCGCTCGTGGTCAAGGACAAGGTGATCGTCGGCGTGGGCGGCGGCGAGTACGGGATCCGTGGCTTCGTCGCCGCGTTCGACGCGCGAAGCGGCCGCGAAGTGTGGCGCTTCTACACGATTCCCGCACCCAACGAGCCAGGCGGTGATTCGTGGAAGGCGTGTCCGCCGAAGACGGCCGACTCGTTCTGCGATCCCGAAGCCTGGAAGCATGGCGGCGGTTCTGTCTGGGTGACCGGTTCCTACGATCCCGCGCTGAATCTCACGTACTGGGGTGTGGGCAACGCGGGTCCCGACTGGAACAACGAACAGCGCCCCGGCGACAACCTGTACACGGATTCGGTCGTGGCGCTCGACGCCGACACGGGCCGCCTGAAGTGGCACTACCAGTTCACGCCGCACGATCGGTACGACTACGACTCCGTGCAAGTGCCAGTCCTCGCAGACATCACCTGGCGTGGAGCGCCGCTCAAGGCGATGGTGTGGGCGAACCGCAACGGCAACTTCTACGTGCTCGATCGTGAGACCGGCAAGTTTCTGGTCGGCAAGCCGTTCGTGAAAGTGAACTGGATGGACACGTTCGACGAGCGCGGGCGTCCCAATCAGACGCCGCAGCCGGCGGGGCAGCCAACGTGGCCCGGCAACCAGGGCGGCACGAACTGGTACTCGCCGTCCTACAGCCCGCACACCGGGTTGTTCTACGTGTCGGCGTGGGAAGGCTACGCCACGATCTTTGGAGGTACGCCAGTCGAATACCAGGAAGGGCGCAACTTCGGCGGTGGTGTGAACCGATCGTTCGTGCCGGTGCCCGGGGCTCCGGCGACTCCCGGTATCCGCCGGGGTCCGATCAACAACTGGACCGAAGCCGCGGCCACCGGCGCGGTGCTGGCTCTCGACGCCGGCACCGGCGAGCTGAAATGGAAGTTTCCGATGACCGACGTCACCGACAGCGGCATCCTGACGACCGCGTCTGACGTGCTGTTCACCGGAGGGCGCGAAGGTTATTTCCAGGCGCTCGACGCGCGAAACGGAACGCTGTTGTGGAAGGCGAGCCTCGGCGCGCAGATCGTCAGCGGGCCGATCACCTACGAAGCGGACGGCAAGCAGTTCGTCACGGCAATCTCGGGTCTGTCGCTCTGCGTGTTTGGCCTGCGGGAGTAGCGGTTTCGTTTATTGGGCAGTTCGGCTTACGAGAGTAGTGCGGACCTTCAGGTCCGCCCTCGGTGATCAGCGACTCATCGTGTTGACCGTGCGCGGCCCGCGCCAGACGGCGAAGGTGCCGCGCTTTTCCTTTCCGCCGTCGCAGCCGTCCTTGTAATCAATCTCGCCGATCAACGCGGCGCCGCCGTTCGCCGTCTTCCCCGCGAGGTGCATCGTCCCCGCGCAGTTCTTCGGCCGGAATTCCCACGCGACGTCGAACGCCGCAGAATCACCGTCGATCCTTCCGGTGCCGGTGCCCTTCACGTCCTGTTGTGTGATGAGTGCGATCGACGCGGTCGCTCCGGATACCCGGAGATCGATCGTGGCAGGCGCGCGCGTCCTGTCGAGCACCATCGTTCCCTCGTAGTGTCCCGACGCGTTCGTCGTCGCGGCTGGCAGCACGGCGCCTTTCGCAGGCAACGCGAACGCGAACACGTAATCGCCCAACGTGGTCCCCAGATCCTTGTGTCCGCCGGCTGCGACGAGGAGGAACTGTCGTCCCGCGGCGGTCACATACGTCATCGGCGCGGCGTGAACCCCGGCGGGCAGCTCGAACGACCAGAGCTCGGCGCCGGTCATCTCGTCGAATGCGCGTAGACGACGATCCATGGCGCCGCCGGCAAACACGACGCCGCCCGCGGTGGCGAGCGAGCCGCCGAGATTCGGGGAGCCCCAACGCTCGCTGCCAGGCATCGACGCGAACTTGTCGACGCGGCCCAGCGGCACCGTCCACTTCACGTCGCCCGACTCGAGGTCCACCGCAGTCAGCGTCCCGAACGGCGGCGGCGTGCAGGGAACGCCGTCGGGTGCGGCGAGCGGTGTTTGCCGGCGCATCGCGAACGCGGTACCCGACTGCGGCGCGACTTCGAACTCGCGGCCCGACCGCCGCTGCGCCTCGCGATAATCGGCGCGCGGGATCAGCTCGATGAGCGTCGCAACGTTGTTGAGCGGCAGGAACGCCAGGTGGCGAACGGGATCGATTGACGCGCCGCTCCAGTTCGAGCCGCCGACGTTGCCCGGCAGCGCTATCGAACCGCGGATGCTCGGCGGTGTGAAGATACCTTCCGATCGCAGCGATGCGATCCGCTCCCGGCACCAGGCGCGCGATTCCTCGGTGACGCCGAACGCCTGATCCGGCGTCACGCGGGTGGGCACCAGTGGTCCGGGTCTCGTGGGAAACGGCTGGGTCGCCCACGCTTCCTCCCCGGGCACATCGCTTGCGGGGACTCGCCGTTCCTCGACGGGGAAGAGCGGCTCGCCAGTCTCCCGGTTCAGAACGAACAGAAAACCCATCTTCGTCGGCTGCGCGAGCGCGGGAATGTCGCGGCCGGCGCGATGGAAGGTGAACAGGACCGGCTGTGCCGGAATGTCGTAATCCCAGAGGTCGTGATGCACCGCCTGGAAATGCCAGACCAGGCGGCCCGTCGACGCGCGGAGCGCCACCACGGAGTTCGCAAACAGGTTCTGACCGAGCCGCTCGCCGCCATAGAAGTCGGGACTCGCGCTTCCAACCGGCACGAACACGAGATCGCGCGCGGGGTCCGCGCTGATGATCGACCACGCGTTGGCGGCGCCCGTCGCGTGTGCCGCCGGGCCCCGCCACGAGTCGTGGCCGGGCTGGGACGGCTCTCGCGGGATCGGATCCCACGTCCACCTCAACGCGCCGCTCCTGGCGTCGAATGCGCGGACGCTGCCGTTGGGGGCGGCGGCGCGCTGACCGTCCGACACCGACGAGCCGACGACCAGCAGGCCGTTGATCACGGCAGGCGGCGAGGTAATCGAGTACTCGCCGCGATAGGCCGACGGATTCGTCAAATCGCGGTCGAGATGGATCTGGCCGTGTTCGCCGAAATCGACGCAGGGCGCACCCGTGCGAGCGTCGAGCGCGATCAGCCGTGCGTCGACCGGCGCGACGAAGATGCGGCGCCGGCACGGCGCATTGGCCCCGGCGGCGGGATCGAGCCACGTCGACACGCCGCGATTGGTGAAATCTCCGTAGTCGCCGCTGAGATCGAGCTCGGCATCGAAAGCCCAGCGTTCGCGCCCGGTGGATCCATCCACGGCCCGCACGCCGCCGAAAGGCGTCGAGATGAACAGCAGCCCGTCCACGAAGATCGGCGTGGTCTCGTCGCGTGCCTGCGCGCGCCCAACGCCGTAGTCGCCCGTGCGATAGACCCATGCGGGCGTCAGCGTCGCGACATTGGCGCGCGTGATTTGATCGGCGCTCGAGTATTTCGACCCGCCGGAGTCGCCGCCGTACGCAGTCCACTCGATCGGCCGCCGCGCCGCTTGCGGAAGGGCGACGGCAGTCGCCGCAAGCAGTCCGAGCACCGTTTTCTGAAAGCCGTGACTCATTTTGAGAAGCATAACGGTGTCGGGTACCGTGATTTCAGGGCGGACGGCCCGGTACGGAACCTGAAGTAGACTCGGGCGAGATGCTGAAGGTCGAGCTGCACACGCACACCGCCGACGATCCGGTCGACGCGATTCCCCACACCGTACACCAATTGATCGATCATGCCGCAGCGCTGGGCTACGACGCGCTCGCGATCACATTGCACGACCATCAACTGGATCTGCGCAACCTGACGCCGTATGCCGCGGAACGCGGCCTCGTCCTGATTCCGGGGATCGAGCGCACCATCGAAGGCCGTCACGTGCTGCTACTGAATTACGCGAGCGGCGCGGAGGATGTTCGAACCTTTGCCGATCTCGCCCGGCTCAGGAAGCGCGCGCGAGGGTTGGTCGTGGCGCCGCACGCGTACTTTCCCGGAACCTCATGCTTGCGTAAGAAGCTGGAACGTCATGCCGATCTGTTCGACGCCGTCGAGCGCAACGGGATGTTCATTCGGGGCGTCGATTTCAATCAGGCCGCGGAACGCTTCGCACTGCGCCACGGCAAGCCCATCGTCGGCAACTGCGACGTTCACCGGTTGATCCAGCTCGGGTCGACATATTCCTTGATCGATGCCGCGCGCGATCCCGACGCGATCTGCGAGGCGATTCGCGAAGGTCGAGTGCGCGTCGAAAGCGCGCCGATCAGCTGGATCATGGCTGCGCGGGTTCTCACATCGCTGGCGCTGGCGGGCTCGCCGCAGAATCGTCTGGATCGCAAGACGGCCAGGATCGACGATGACGGCGTGCTCGAAATGCCCTGAGAGTTGCGTATTTGACTCCGATGTAGTGCAGGCCTTCAGGCCTGCCCCATCACGGCGGACCTGAAGGTCCGCACTACACCTGGAGCGAAAGCACGCTAGAAAACCCAGCCGAGCGTTAGCGCGTTCGTACCATCACGAAGCCCGTGGGCAACGTCGGCGCGCAGCAGACCGGGAGTTCCGGGGATCTTGAGGCGAAGGCCGATGCCGGCGTCCACCTGCACCGGCGTGGCGCCTGCTGAGAGTTGACGGGAGGCGCGCGCCACATCCGTGAACCCCGCCACACCCACCCGGACCAGCGGCAGGGGCTCGAGCCATCGCTGCAACTCCGCGCTCCCGAATGCCAGCGAGCGCCCGAAGACGGTTGATCCGGTCAGATCGACGACGCCATCGTCGAGCAGCGGATGCGCCCGAAGGAGTGGCGCTCTGGCCTGGCCCTCGCCAGCACCGGGCCAGAGCGACATGGGCGCTGCGTCACCCACGCGTTGATAACCCACGGTTCCGCGCGCGACCCAATCGCGAATGTCCACGGACGAACGGACTGTGGCCTGCGCCGCCGCGGACGAGAACGCTGTGTCACCGGTCAGCGGCGCCCAGCGCGTCGCGTTGACCGACATGATCAGGCGATCGGCGAATGCGATGCGCTCCAGCGTTCCGCCGATCGACGCGGCCTTGCGGTCGCCGCTCCACGCGTCCAACCCCGCGGTCACCGAGTAGCGCACTCGTCCGCTCAACCAGTCGCTCATCGTCAGGCCCGCGTGCGATTGCGTCTCGACGAGGCGCGAAGTGCCGGCGCTCTCGTACGAGTCGGATGTCCAGGCACCGTCGACGCGCCAGACGCCGGGCAGCCCGCGCACGTGCGGTGCCGCAAAGCCGACGCTGATCCCGGGCCGATTGGGCATCCAGCGCCAGCCGGCCGACCAGACCTCGCCTTGTCCGCTCGTGCCAGGCACCGCGATGTCCAGTTCGCGATTGGCGACCGTGCGCGCCGATGCGCCGACCCACTCGATCGCACCGCGCGGCACGGGCGCGAGCTCCATCACGACCACGTCGATGGTCGCGAACCCGTCGGCTTCCGGCTTGACCGCAAGTCGTGTGGCGATGCGATCGGGGAGCTCGGCGAGACGACGGCGTGCCCGGGCATATTTGTCCGCCGAGAGCAGCATGTTCGGCTGAATCCCCATCAGCTCCGCGACCATCTGGTAGCGGGTGTGATGCAGCCCTTCGATGCGCACGCGATTCACGCGGGGCTTGCCGATCCGGTTCCAGGCCTCGAGTGCACCGATCTCATCGTCCAGCATGAAGAGCGCGGATCCCAGCACGTCGAGCGCGTACTCATCGTCCGATCTTTTGCTCAGAGCTTCGCGAGCCAGGACAGCCGCGTCGCGCCATCGGCGTTGCGCGAATCGCACGCCGCTCAATTCCCGAATCGGACCCGAAGCCGCGGGACAAAGAGTCCGGACTTCGCCGAGCAGCACGTCGGCCCGATCCAGACCTTCCGCCCGGATCTCATCCAACGCATGATTCAGCCGCACGTCACACGCGTCGACCGCATCGGCGGCGACCGTCACGGCCGGCGATTCCGGATCGGAAGACCTGGTTGTTGGGTGAGTGGAAGCCGCCGGCGGCAGGATGACCAGGGACCAGAACGCGGCCGCCTTCCACGCCTTTTCGAAATCTGCGGTGCGGATGCTTCGCGACGGTCCCCACGCCGGATCGTGGACCACGATCTCCGCGTCGCTCACACCGGTGACGACCACGTAGTGATAGCGATCGCCGCGATCGGGAAGGAGGACGATCACCGGTTGCCGCTGCCGCACGCGCGCGCCAAGGGCGTCGAGCGATCCTTCGATCCGCAGCGTCGGCCATCCACGCGCCTGCACCGCCGCCGTCAGCGCGTCGGCGGCGATTCCGCCGGCGCGCCGATCGACGAGCCCGGCGAATTCCTGGACGTCCGCGTGCGTGTCGCCCCAGTAGCGAAACACCATCGCCGTCGCCGCCCCGCCGCACAAAGCATCGGTCTGCGGCAGGTACGGCACGTCGATCGCCATGGACGCAGCGAGCGACAACGCGGCAGCCAGCGTGGTGAGCATGGGGATTCGACGCGTTTACTTGATCGCGACGATGAGGAGGATCACCAGCAGCAGGATGATGATGATGGTGGTTGTAGTAAGTGTGACTGAGGAGGCGCCGCCAACGAGCTGTTCGTTGACCTGCTGCGCCGCGCTCGCGGCTTTCTCGAGTTCCGCTCCCGATAGCGCGTCGACCGCTTCGTTGGCGCGCGTCACATCAAGGCCGAGCTTCGACGCGACGGCCTGAACTTCCGGCCGCTCGAGCGCTTCGCGGACGGTCGCGCGATTCATGTCCTGTTTTGCTGCGCCATCGGCGACCGTAGCCGCCAGCTGACCGGGGCTCACGAGATGCTGTTGATCGGCAAAAGCGGCGGACGAGGTCAACAAGGCGGCGAGCGTAAAGACGAGAAGCGATCGGGCTGCGGTCATCGGAAATCCTCCAGAAAATGACATAACACAACTCAGCGGTAAGCAAGGTTGATACCGGGAGCCCTTGATGGGCTCAAACGGCATGCCCCTCGCAGGACTTCCTACGGGAGGTTCCATGAAGATCATCAGTTCTGCGTTCTGTCTCGCGGCGATCTGCGCGGTCGGCCTCGGTGCGCAGAGTGGCACGACCGAGACGAAGACGAAGACCAAAACTGAGGTGAAGGACGGCAAGGACGTCACGGTTACCGGGTGCCTTGCATCGAATCCCAGCGGCGGATACATGCTCACCGATGCACGAGGAAACCAGAAGTACGTGCTCGTCACCGACGACAATCTGTCGAAAGACATCGGCCATCGCGTCGAGGTGAAGGGCAAAGCCACCGATCGCGGCAATGGCAAAGTGTCGATCGAATCGACCGGCACCACCGGAGACGACAAAACGAAGGTGAAGACGGAGCTCAAAGGCGATTCGCCCGACATGAACTACCTCGGTGTGAAATCGGTGAAGACGATTTCCGGCCGCTGCATGTAGGATGACTCGGGAGGCGGAGCAGTGCTCCGCCTCCGCTCCCTTGATTCCACCCGACGATCGATTTTCCAGCTGGATTGCCGCAGTCGAAGCGAAGCATCTCGGGTCCCTGACCTTCCCCGAAGTGTCGCGCGCGCTGCGAGCGCTTTCGTCCGCCTACGTTGAACGCCGCCAGAAGCTCGCGGAGGGCGCGGCGCTGTCCGGCGCTGGCAAGCGCGCGGCCTTTGCGCTGTTCTATGGTCCGCTCCATTACCTGCTGATCTCACACATCGTCGATCGGCTTCCGGGTTCGACGACGAACGTGAAGATGCTCGTCGATCTGGGTTGTGGAACGGGTGCATCGAGCGCCGCATGGGCGAGTCGCTGCGCGACGGCGCCGCGCATCACCGGGATCGATCGGCATCCGTGGCCAATCGCGGAGGCGGCCGCAACCTACCGGGCATTCCATCTCGCGGCGACCGTTCGCCAGGGGGATATCGCGAACGTCACCCTGCCGAAGACGCCGGTCTCGATTCTCGCGGCGTTCACGATGAACGAGCTGCCCGATCCGGCCCGCGACGCGCTGCTGACGCGGCTGGTCGAGCGTGCGGGACAAGGCGATCGCGTCCTCATCGTGGAACCGCTCGCCGGATTCGTGGCGCGCTGGTGGAATCGATGGCGCGATACGTTCGAGGCGGCGGGCGGTCGCGCGGACGAGTGGCGCCTGCGAGCCGAGCTGCCGCCGATCGTGGCCAAGCTCGATCGCGCCGCCGGCCTGAATCACCGCGAAATCACGGGTCGATCGCTGTGGATCTAAGGTCCGGCTAAAGCCGG
>DASSGK010000034.1:0-14299 GCA_035693505.1 Vicinamibacterales bacterium | reverse complement strand
CCTTCAGCAGCCGCGCGAGGCTCTCGTATTCGTTCCGCGGCGCCTCCTCGAACCGGGCGCCGTGACGCTTGGGCAGGAGCCACGTCTCGAACGCGAAGCGCGGCGCATACGGCGCAATCGCGATCATGTCGGCGTTCTCTTGAATCACCCGCCGCTCGTCCCGCAGCTCCTGATGCACGATGTCGCAGAAGACGCAGCGCTCCTTCATGCTGAAATGGCGACGCGCCCCTTCGATCTCCTCGCGCACGAAATCTGGCACGATCGGCAGCGCGATGAGCTGTGAGTGCGGATGCTCGAGCGTCGCGCCCGCCGCGGCACCATGATTCTTGAACACCAGGATGTACTTCAGCCTGAAGTCCCGTTTCAGATCGAGCATCCGCTCCCGGCAGGCCCACAGCACCCGTTCGATCTCGATCTCGGACTGCAGCGCCAGCGGCCGATCGTGATCCGGCGTCTCGATGATCACCTCGTGCGCCCCGATGCCGCTCATCCGATCGAACATCCCGTCGCCCGTGCGCTCCAGCGTCCCCTCCACCTGCAGCGCCGGAAACTTGTTGGGGACGACGCGCACGTCCCAGCCCGGTGTGTTGGCGGCGCCGCCGCCGGGCCGGTACGCGAGCACTTCGGGCGGCGTCATCGCCTCGCGGCCGGCGCAAAACGGACAGCGCTCGCGCCCGATCGCCGACGCGCGCTCGAAATGAAAATCCTGGGGACGCTTCTGACGATCGGTGGAGATGATCACCCAGCGGCCCGAGACCGGGTCGCGCCTCAGTTCAGCCATCGACAGACGGAACGCCTACATCGCATCGAACGCATTCTGAAAGACCTCGATCCTGGGCCGCCCCGCATCGAAATGAATCGAAACGACATCGAACCGGCAGGGACAGTCGTGACGATGACGCCGTGCCATGTAGTCGGCGGCCAACTGCGAAATCCGCCGCCGCTTGAACGCCGTGACGGCCTCGGCGCCATCACCGAAGTCGTGCGCTTCCCGCGCCTTCACCTCGATGAACACCATCGTCTTCCCGTCGCGCGCGATGATGTCAATTTCTCCGCCGCGCCGCCGGTAGCGCCTGGTAACGATTGCGTACCCCCGGCGCTCGAGTTCCTCGCACGCGAGATCTTCACCGGTTTTTCCAAGAATCACACGGGCTCGAGACATGCTTCCCGAGCCCAGCAACACTCACGCCACGCACAAGAAGGAACCGCCGAGACCGCAGAGACCGCAAAACAAGATATTCTCCGCGGTCTTTGCGTTCTCTGCGGTTCCTTCTTATCGTTTCGTTTCTACCTCCGTCAGCGCCTCGTCGAAGATCCTGATCGCCGTGTCCGCCTCACTGCGCGTAAGCACGAGCGGCGGCGAGAAGCGGACCGCGTTCTTCCCGGCCCCGAGCACCAGCAGTCCTCGATTGAACGCGGCGGTCACGACCGCGTCGCGTTCGGTCGTCGCCCGCTCCTTCGTCTTGCGATCCCTCACGAGCTCGACGCCGATCATCAGGCCGCGTCCACGGACGTCGCCGATCAGCGGATGCTTGTCGCTCAGCGCCTGCAGGCCCGCCATCATGTGCGCACCGACCTCGGCGGCGTTGGCCACGAGTTGATCCCGAAGCAGCACGATCGTCGCAAGCGCCGCCGCACACGACACCGGATTGCCGCCGAACGTGCTCGCGTGCGCTCCCGGCGGCCACGCCATCAGGCCGGACCGGGCAACCGCGACGCCGAGCGGAAGGCCGGACGCGATCCCTTTCGCGATCGCGACGATATCCGGTTCGACACCGGTGAACTCGATTGCGAACATCTTCCCCGACCGTCCCATGCCCGACTGCACTTCGTCGGCGACGAGCAGGATCCCGTGCCGGTTCGTCAGCTCGCGAAGGCGCTGCATGAACGAGTCAGGCGCAACGATGTAGCCGCCTTCGCCCTGAATCGGCTCGACGACAACGGCCGCGACCTCGTCCGGGGAGACGAGATTCGCAAACAACTGGTGCTCGATGAAATCGATGCAGGCGTCGGCGCAGCTGTCGGCGGTCGCGCCGAGCGGCGGCCGGTAGCGATCCGGATACGGCGCGTGGAAGACGCCGGGCAGCATCGGGCCGAATCCCCGCCGCTGAATCGCCTTGCTGGCGGTCAGCGACAGCGAGCCCATGCTGCGGCCGTGAAAGGCGCCGAAGAACGCGATGATGTTCTGGCGGCCCGTCGTGTAGCGAGACAGCTTGAGGCACGCCTCGATCGCTTCAGTGCCGGAGTTGCCGAAAAACGATCGAACACCGCCGCGGATCGGCGCGATGGCGGCCAGCTCCTCCGCGAGCCGGACCTGCGGCTCGTAGTAGAAATCGGTGCCCGACATGTGCAGGAATTTCTGCGCCTGCTCGGTGATCGCCTTCACCACAGCCGGATGCGAGTGCCCGGTGGACGTGACCGCGATGCCTGCAGCGCAGTCGAGGAAAACGTTGCCGTCCACGTCCTCGACCGACGATCCGGCTCCCCGCGCGATCACCAGCGGATATCCGCGGGTATACGAAGGCGACACGACCGCCTTGTCGCGCTCGATGATGGCCCTGGCGTTCGGCCCCGGCAGCGGCGTCTTGAGGTTCGGGATCGACACTAGGCTTAAGTTTACTTGCGTTTCCAGCGGGTCCCTGACGGGCCGTCTTCCAGAAGGACTCCACGTGCCGCCAGATCGTCGCGGATGCGATCGGCCGCCCCAAAATCCCGGCGGCGGCGGGCGGCATTGCGGGACTCGATCTGCTGTTCAATCTCTTCCTTGGGCACCGGCGGCCGTGAGTCTTCGGCCTGCCTCAGGCTCACGACGCCAAGGACCTTGTCGAAGCCGTCGAACGCCGCCTTTGCAACGGCGACGTCTCCCTTCCCCACCGCTCCGGCGTCGATAGCGGAGTTCAGATCGCTCACGAGTTCGAACATCGAGCCGAGCGCGGCGGCCGTATTCAGGTCGTCCCGCATCGCGTCGGCGAACGATTGCTGAGCGGCGGCCACGCGGGCGGCCAGTTCGTCGTGCGATCCCTCGCGCGTGATGGCGTCGAGCCGGCCGAGGCAATCGGTCAGCCGCTGCAGCGCCTTCTCCGCGCCGGCAAGGCTGTCCCAGGTGAAGTTCAACTGCTTGCGATAGTGCGCCGACAGCAGCAGGTACCGGACCGCGGAGGGCCGGTACCCTTTCGCGACCACGTCGGGAATCGTGTACGTATTCCCGAGCGACTTCGACATCTTCTTCTCTTCGACGATCAGGTACTCGACGTGCATCCAGAAGCGCGAGAACAGCTTGCCGGTCGCGCCTTCGCTTTGCGCGATCTCGTTCTCGTGATGCGGGAAGATGAGATCGATGCCGCCGGCGTGGATGTCGATCGGCGATTCGCCCAGGAGGCGCAGCGCCATCGCGGAGCACTCGAGGTGCCAGCCGGGACGGCCCGGCGGATCGACCACGTTCCAGGTCGGTTCGTCAGGCTTGGTCGCCTTCCACAGGACGAAGTCGCGGGCGTCTTCCTTGGCATAGTTGTCCGAGTCGACACGCGCACCCGGCTTCATGCCCTCTGCGTCGAGATGCGCGAGCTTCCCATACGCCGGCAGCGTCGAAATCTTGAAATAGATCGATCCGTCGCTGACGTAGGTGTGGCCGTTCTTCTCGAGCGCGCGGATGAGATCCGCCATCGCCTGCAGATTGGCCTCGTCGGTGGCACGCGGCGTTTCCTCCACCTCCTCCAACCCCAGCGCGCGCGCATCGTCGCGAAACATCGCGATGTATTGCTCCGTGTAGGCGCGGAGCTCCATGCCGGCTTTCTGCGCGCCGATGATCGTGCGGTCGTCGACGTCGGTGAAGTTCATCACCTGACGGACTTCGTAGCCGAGCAGGTGCTTCAACGTACGCCGCAGGACATCCACGCAGATGAACGTCCTGAAGTTTCCGATGTGCCCGCGCGCGTAGACCGTCAGGCCGCACGTGTACATGCGGACGCGGTTGCCTGGTCCCGGAACAAAGGTCTCCTCGCTGCGGGTGAGCGTGTTGTAAAGGCGCATGATGATTAAGACGCCGGCAGCGGGCGGGTCGTGCGCCACTCGGCACGGCCGGCGGCAGCGACCACGATTTCGAGCTGACCCGCGCCGGTGCGGAACCGGACCTCGCAGCGTCCCTTGCCGCCCGACAATCGGCTGGACAGCGCCGTGCGCAGCTCGCCGCTCAGCGCGGCAATCGCACCGCTTTCGTAGCCGATGTGTCCCAGCAGGGTACTGGCAAGGTCGGCCACCATCTGGTCGTCTGAAGGATCGCTGGACACGTCGACCGCGAAGAGAAAGTCCTGATCGGACACGTTGAGGATTCTACAGTGAAAGTCGGCCGAACAGCACGCGGGCGCGGCGGCAGTCGGCATCGATCTGGGCGCGCAGCAGGTCCAGGGACTCGAACGCCCGCTCGTCGCGGAGTCGCTGCACGAAGCCGACCCGGATGGTCGAGCCGTACAGATCCTTGTCCAGGTCGAAGATGTGGGTCTCGATCACGGTGCGTCCGGACTGGTCGACTGTGGGACGCGTGCCGATGTTCGTCACCGACGCATAGACCGTCTCGCCCACCCGCGCCGTCGTGGCGTAGACGCCGTGCGGGGGCAGCAGTTCGTTGTCGGTGCACAGATTCGCGGTCGGAAATCCGAGCGTGCGTCCGCGCTGATCGCCACGCATCACGGTCCCGTCGAGAAAGTATTCGTGGCCGAGCAGCGCCCCGGCTTCGTCCATGCGTCCCTCGCTGACCAGCCGCCGCACGCGGGTGCTGCTGACGACGAAGTCCTTGTAGCGGACCGGATCGATCTTCTCGGCCTTGAAGCCGTAGCGGCCGCCGAGATCGCGCAGCATCGAGAAGTTGCCCGATCGATCGTGCCCGAACAGGAAATTCGCGCCGACCCAGACCTCCGACACGCGCAGCCAGTCGACGAGCACCGTCCGCACGAACATTTCCGGATCCCATTGCGAGAGCTCATGCGTGAAGCGCACGATCGCCGCGCCCTGTACACCCGCCTGCGCGATGGCCTCGAGCTTCTGGGACTTGGTCATCAACAACGCGGGCGCCTTGTCCGGACGGACCACGCGAGGCGGATGCGGATCGAACGTCATGACGACCGACGTCGCGCCCCGCTCGCTCGCCACCCGGTGCAGGCGGTCCAGAATCTTCCGGTGCCCGCGGTGCACGCCGTCGAAGTTGCCGAGGGCCAGCACCGGATGCACCCAGCGTGAGGGACGCTGGTCCTCCGGGAAATGGATCACGTCCACGAAGAATCTCCACCACGGAGGATCACGCTATCTCCAAGACCAGGCCATCATAAGCCAACTCCACGCCGGGCGGCAGTGACGCGCAGGTAGCCGCATGCGGAAGATCGTGGCAGATGTGCGTGAAGTACGTGCGCGTCGCGCCGATGCGCCCGGCCATCTCGGTCGCCTCGCTCACACTGAAGTGCGTCGAGTGCGAGCGGTGGCGCAGCGCATCGATGATCAGCGTGCGCACGCCGGTCAGCAGCGCCAGCGAGGCGTCGGGCACACGATTGCAGTCGGTGAGGTACGCGAACGATCCGATCCGGAAACCCAGCACCGGCAGCACCCCGTGAAACAGCGGGATGGGGACGATGTCGAGGCCGCCGAGTGTGAAGGTTCCGGCTATGGGGAACAGCGACAACTGTGGCAGTCCGCCGCCCTGCTGCTTCGGCGGCTCGAAGATGTACGCGAACATCTTCCGCAGCGCTCCGACGGTCTCCTCGTCCGCGAAACAGGAGATCGCCGACTTCTGCATCTGGTTGAACCGCCGCACATCGTCGATCCCGAATACGTGATCGGCGTGCGTGTGCGTGAAGAGAATCGCGTCCACGCGCCGTACGTCGTTGGCGATCGCCTGCGCGCGCAGATCGGTCGAGGTATCGACCAGAATCGAGCGCACGGCATCGGCGAACGGGTGCGGATCGTTCCCGGGGATCTGAATCAGGATCGAGGGGCGCGTCCGCCTGTCGCGCGGATCGGCCGACCGGCAGACCGCGCAGTCGCAGCCGATGGCCGGGACGCCGTGCGAGGTGCCGCTGCCGAGAACGGTGACACGGATCACGGTTCGACGATCCGCTTGCCGCCGCCGGCCTGAACGAAACGCATGCGGAGCTCGTAGAGCACCTGGCCCAGCACCTCGCGCTCCTCCGCGGTAAGGTTCCCGCGCGTTTTCTGCTCGAGCAGCGAGAGGATCTCGATCATCTGCGTCGCGCCCTCGAGGTTCGGCGCGCTGCGTTCACCGGAGACGGGATCGGCGAGATCGCCGAAATGAATCGCGGCCGTGCTCGCCAGCGAGAGCACGAACGCGGTGAAGGACAGCTGCGGCTCCGTCATTTAGATAAGATTACCAAATGTCCGACGCCTCTCGTGCCGCCGGGGAGTTCACGCGCCTTGTCGAGATCATGGCCACACTGCGCGGCCCTGATGGCTGCCCCTGGGATCGCGAGCAGACAATCGACTCGCTGAAGCCGTTCGTGCTCGAGGAGACGTACGAGGTGATCGAGGCGATCGATGCGCAGGATCACGCGGCGCTGTGCGAGGAGCTGGGCGACTTCGTATTCGAGGCGGTGTTTCTCGCGCAGATGGAGTCGGAGGCGGGCCGCTTCACGATCGCCGATTCGTTGAAGAGTATTTCCGACAAGCTGGTCCGGCGCCACCCGCATGTGTTCGCGCAAGCCCAGGGCGAGGCTCCTATCAAGTCGGCCGATCGTGTGCGGACACGGTGGGAGGAGATCAAGGCGCAGGAGCGCGCCGGCGCTGACAAACCCAAGACGCTCCTGAGCGGGATTGCCCCTTCACTGCCGGCCCTGCTCCGCGCGTACCACATCGGCACGCGCGCCGCATCAGTCGGGTTCGAGTGGAGCACGACGCGCGACGTGGTGGCCAAGATTCAGGAGGAGGTCGATGAGCTGCGGGAAGTGGTCGACGCCGAGGGTCAGATCGATCACGCACGCGCCGAGGAGGAGATGGGGGATCTGCTGTTCTCGATCGCGCAGCTGTCCCGGCGGCTGGGGATTGAGCCGGAGACCGCGCTGCGGAAGGCGGACGACAAGTTTACGAGACGGTTCGGGCGGCTTGAACAGTCTGTTGCGGGCTCCGGAAGGGCCATGAAGGACATGACGCTCGACGAGTTGGAGGCGGAGTGGCAGAGGCTGAAAACTAAATGAGGACGTAACGGGAACACAAAGGCACGAAGACCTCGAAGACGCACGAAGAAGACGACTCTCGAACGCACGACACTCTCAGACCCGCGAAACACACGAAAACTCGAAACACACGAAAACTTCTCATAAGATTTTGCGGCTCAGGTCGTCGGGCATTATCGCCACGTTGAAGTTGATCAGGAGGCCTGCGTGCAGCCCTGAGACCCGCATGTAGTTGAGAATCTGCTTGTGGTGAATCGGCGCGAGCTGCTCGACAGCCTTGATTTCCAGCACGATTTGACTGCCCACCACAAAATCGAGGCACTGGGCTCCCAGCAATTGGCCTCGGTACCTGACTTCGAATCGTTTCTCGCGCTCGAATGCGATTCCGGACGCGGTCAGCTCGAGGGACATCGCCTGCGAGTAAATACGCTCGGATAGGCCGGCGCCAAGCGCGCGATGGACGGCGATGCAGCAACCAATCACATCATGCATCAACCGCTCGACCTCGTCTGTCAACGGGCTCGGCACCTTCAGCCGTGATGTCCTATCTTTCGAGCTATCCATGAGATTCGCTCTGCCTCTTGTTAATGAAGTGATCGTTGGCCTGTCGCCCATGTTCTCGTGTGTTCGCGTGTTCCGTGCATTTCGGGCGTTTCGTGTTTTTCGTGCGTTTCGTGCGTTTCGTGCGTTTCGTGTGTTTCGTGTGTTTCGTGCGTTTCGTGGTTGTGGGACCGCGTTCAATGCACTGAAGTCTGACGCCCCATGAAGGTGCTTGCGTTGATCGACATCCCATCCGTCTCCACCATCACTGCCCCATCCTGATCGGTCCTGAAGACCTCCGCGCCGATCGATCTGTAGCGATCGAGGACTTCCGGCACGGGATGACCGAAATGATTCGCGCGGCCTGCGCTCACGACCACGATTCGCGGTTTCATCACGCGCACGAACGCCGGCGTGCTCGACGTGAGGCTGCCGTGATGTGGAATCTTGACGACCCTCAGCCGCGCGAGCGGCGTGGCCGCCGCGACGTCGCCTTCGACCGCCTTCCCGATGTCGCCGGTCAACAGGATCGACACGTCGCGCCATCGAAGGTCGAGCACCAGCGAATCGTCGTTCCGTACGCGCTGCCGCTCCCAGTCCTCCCGATCGGGGTGGCGTGCGACGATCTCGACGCCATCGATCGTCACGTGGTCGCCGCGATAGACGTTGGCCCACCGCGCACCTGAACCCTGCGTCGCGAGCCGCAGCGCGGTCAGCGGCTCGAACCGCGGCACCGGGATCCCTTCCCACACCTCCCGCGGACGGAACTCCCGGACGACCGACGGTGCGCCGCCGATGTGATCGGGATCGCCGTGCGTCAGCGCGACGAAGTCGATCCGCCGAAAGCCGGCGTCCCGGATGACCGGCGCCACCACTCGATCGCCGATGTCGAACGAAGAAGACGTTGACAGGCCACCGGAGTCGACGAGCATGGTGGCGCCGTGAGGAAACACAACGAACGCGGAATCGCCCTGGCCGACGTCGAGAAACGTGACGTGCAGGCGACCGTCACCGCGAGCGGCGATGATCGTTCGCGGGTCGGAGAGAATCCAGAGCGCCGCGCCGGCCGCGATCAAACCACTCGCACGGCCGACTCTTCGGCTCAGCCGTCGATCGATCGAAAACGTTCCTCGAGTCGCAAGCCACCAGGCGATGAGCGCGGGATAGTAAACGGCGATCGCGATCCAGGCCGGCGGCGCCACGCGATATGTCAGAGCAGGCGCAAACCTGACGAGGCCGGCTGACCACACGAGACCTGCAGCCCCGATGTGCGCAATCCATCCCACGGCGGCTGCGCCCGACCCGGATACGGCTGCGAGCGGCACGACGGCCATTCCTGCAACCTGTGCGACGGCCATCAACGGAATCGCCAGAAAGTTGAGTCCAAGGCCGGCGAACGTCACGCGCGAGAATGTCAGCGCGCCGATTGGAAACAGCAGCGCTTCGGCAGCAAGCGAAGCCGCGAACATCGCACGGGCCGTTTGTTTGAGTCCGGCAGGAGTCGATAGCAAACCCTCGCGTCTTCTCCGCCCATCCTCCGCGCGGTACTGGACGGCCAACACCGGCACGGCAATCAAAATCGCCAGCGTCGCGCCGAAGGTCAGCAGAAACGCGGGATCGGTGACGATCAGCGGATCCGCTACGGTCAGTCCGGCGGCGGTGAGCGACAATGCGTTGAGCGGCGGACTTCGCTGATCGATGGCTCTCGCGGCGAAGTAGATGACGGCCATGAGCGTCGCGCGATCGACCGATGCGCCGCTCCCGACGAGCATCGCGTACGCCAGTAGCACGACGATCGACGACACCATCGCAGTCCGGCCAAGCCACCCGGCGAACCGGAATCCTGTCAGGAGAAGGCCGGCGAGGATGGCGATGTTGCCGCCCGAGATCGCGATCACGTGATACGTGCCCGCCTCCTGCAGGCTCCGCTGCACGTCATCGTCCAGTCCGGCGCGATCGCCGATCACGATGGCCGTGACAATCGCGGCCGACCGCGCGCTCCAGCGGCCCACGCTGGCGGCAATGGCGCGCCGGGCGAACGCACGCGCACTCGACATCGTTTCGGCCAGCCAGCCGCCGCGAGCCAGGACTTCGACAAGGCCGCCGCTCTTGACCGTTCCGACCAGGATCGTTCCGCGTCGCGCGAGCGCGCGCTCGTGATCGGGGACGCCGGGGTCCAGATACCTCGAAGCGCGCCTCAGCACGACCGGGAAACGCACTCGCCGGCCTTCGCGCCACTGATCGAGGCGTTCGAAGGCCAACGTTCCGACGACGGTTACGACGATGCCGCCGACCACAGGGCGGGATGGGCTGGATGGGCGGGATAGGCTGGACGGAAAATCAGTCTTCCCCTCCTGCCTGTCCTGCCCGTCCCGCCGATCCCGCCTGTCCTGCCCATCCTGCCCTTCCTGCCCATCCCGCCCAACGATCCTGTCCACCGCGACGCTGAGAGACACGCCGCTTTCCGTTCGCGCAGCATCGGCGCGAAGCGTGCCTTCCAGAATCGTGAATGCCTCGTCGTCTTCCGGAAGACGCCGTCCTTCCGCCTCGGCTCGAACCCGCTGGCTTCGCGCGGCCTCTTCAAACGCCACCCGCAGCGACGGGTGCCACGCGCGCTGCCAGGCGTCGGCCGCGAGCAAGGCTCCGCCTGCGAAGAACCCGGAGGCGACGGCGACGGCGAGCACGCGGCCGGCATCGACACGCCACGCCCACAGCGATATGCCTCCGCAGCAAGTCAGAAGGAAGAAAGTCGGGATTGCAGGAAGGGAAGGAAGAAGGAGGCCGACGGCGGCGCCGGCCAACAGGCCAACCGCGGGCACGGCCGCGACACAAGGCATGCGCCGCGCCTTTGCAAGCGATTCACCGCCGCTGCGCGGCGCAGAGGACGCAAAGGTGGACAGAGGGCACAAAGGTCAGAACGGCAACAGGTTGCCCTTCGCGTCCTTGGTTCCCCTCTGTGTCCTTGGCTATCTCTCGAGCGCGCGCGATCGCCGAATGTGCGAGCCGTTACACCTTCTCGGTGGAAATTCCTGCGTAGTAGTCCTGGAGCGCTCGAACCCCGAGACCCTGCTCGCGCAACGCGCGGATCGCGCTGACCGCGGCCGCGGCGCCGGTGAGCGTCGTGATGCACGGCACCTGGTGCATCATCGCAGCGCGGCGGACCGTCCGGTCGTCGAAGAACGACTCGCGTCCCAGCGGCGTGTTGATGACGAGATCCACCTTGCGGTTCACGATCTCGTCGGCGATGTTCGGACGTCCCTCGTTCACCTTGTAGATCACGTCCACGTCGAGGCCGTACGCGCGCAGGTAGGCCGCCGTTCCGCGCGTGGCGATCAGGTGGAAGCCGAGCACGGCCAGATCCCGCGCGATCGGCAGCAGGTTCGCCTTGTCGTCGTTGTTCACGCTGACGAATGCCGTGCCGCGCTCCGGGAGCCGCTGCCCGACCGACAGCTGGGCCTTCGCGAACGCGACGCCGAAATTCGTCGATCCGCCCATCACCTCGCCGGTCGACTTCATCTCGGGTCCGAGAATCGTGTCGACGCCGGGGAATCGCACGAATGGGAACACCGGGCTCTTCACGAACACGCCGGCGACCTGCACATCCTCGATGAGGCCCAGCTCCGCAAGCGTGCGCCCCGCCATCACCTTCGCCGCCACTTTAGCCAGCGAGACGCCGGCCGCCTTCGACAGGTACGGCACGGTGCGCGACGCTCGCGGGTTCACCTCGAGCACGTACACCACATCGTCCTTGATGGCGTATTGCACGTTCATCAATCCGATGACCTTCAACGCCTTCGCGATTCGGCGTGTGTAGTCGCGGATGGTCGAGAGGTGACGCTCGGGGCAGATGAACGGCGGCACGACGCAGGAGCTGTCGCCGGAATGAATGCCGGCCTCCTCGATGTGCTCCATGATGCCGCCGATGACCACTGCGCCGGCGGCGTCGGCCACGGCGTCGACGTCGAACTCGAACGCGTCCTCGAGGAACTTGTCGACGAGCACCGGGTGCTCCGGCGACGCGTCGACCGCGTTCGTCATGTATCGGTCGAGCGTGTTCACGTCGTACACGATCGCCATGCCCCGGCCGCCGAGGACGTAAGACGGTCGAACGACAACCGGAAAACCGATGGATGCAGCAACGTCGCGTGCCTCTGATTTCGACGTCGCCGTGCCGCTCGCGGGCTGCGTGATCTCGAGACTCTCGAGCAACGCGGCGAACCGCTTGCGATCCTCCGCGAGGTCGATCGAATCAGGCGAGGTGCCGAGAATCCTCACGCCCGCGCCCTGCAGCGCCAGCGCCAGCTTGAGCGGAGTCTGGCCGCCGAACTGCACGAGGCACGACACGTCCCCGCCGGCGGAGCGTTCGGTCTCGATCACCGCCATCACGTCCTCGAACGTCAGCGGCTGGAAGTAGAGCCGATCGGCCGTGTCGTAATCGGTCGAGACCGTTTCGGGGTTGCAGTTGATCATGATCGTCTCGAGCCCCTCTTCCTTCAGGGCGAACGACGCATGACAGCAGCAGTAGTCGAACTCGATGCCTTGCCCGATCCGGTTGGGTCCGCTGCCAAGAATCACGACCTTGTCGCGTCCGTTCGGGTTCGACTCGCACGACTGCTCGTACGTCCCGTACAGATAGGGCGTGAACGACTCGAACTCCGCCGCGCAGGTGTCGACCCGCTTGTAGACCGGCTTCAGATCGTGGGCCACGCGACGATCGCGCACGTCGGCCTCACTGCGGCCGGCGGCCAGCGCGAGCTCCTGATCGCCGAAGCCGGCGCGCTTCAACCGTCGCATGTCGCCGGCATCGATGCCATCCAGGCCCTTGGTTTTCACCGACTGCCGCATGGCGGCGATTTCGGTGAACTGGCGCAGGAACCAGGGATCGATGTTCGTCACTTCGTGCAGACGCTCGATCGTCCAGCCTCGCCCGATCGCCCGGAACAGATCCCACATCCGCCGGTCGCTCGGAATCGCCAGCCGCTTCCGCAGCGCCGCATCGTCCTCGTCGTCCATCGCCGACGCGCTGAACAGCAGCCCGCTGCGTCCAAGCTCGAGGGAGCGCACGCCCTTCATGAACGCTTCCTTGAACGTCCGGCCGATGGCCATCGCCTCGCCCACCGACTTCATCTGCGTCGTCAACGTGCGATCGGCCTGGGGGAACTTCTCGAAGTTCCACCGGGGAATCTTGACGACGACGTAGTCGATGGTCGGCTCGAAGGAGGCGGGCGTGAGTCGCGTGATGTCGTTCTTGATCTCGTCGAGGTGATAGCCGAGCGCGAGCTTCGCGGCGATCTTGGCAATTGGAAAACCGGTCGCCTTCGATGCGAGCGCCGACGACCGTGAGACGCGCGGGTTCATCTCGATGACGGTCATCCGCCCGTTCTTCGGGTTCACGGCGAACTGGATGTTCGATCCACCGGTCTCGACCCCGACCCTGCGGATGATCCGCCGCGCGGCGTCACGCATCCGCTGATATTCCTTGTCGCTCAGCGTGAGGATGGGCGCGACGGTGATGCTGTCGCCGGTGTGGACGCCCATCGGATCGATGTTCTCGATCGAGCAGATGACGACGAAGTTGTCGGCGCAGTCGCGCATCACTTCGAGCTCGAACTCTTTCCAGCCGATGACCGATTCCTCGACGAGGATCTCGTGCACCGGGCTGAGCTCGATGCCGCGCTCGGCGAGGTCGCGGAACTCTTCGATGTTGTAGGCGATGCCGCCGCCGACGCCGCCCATCGTGAACGACGGCCGGATGACCAGCGGGAAGCCAAGCGTTTTGGCAAGCTCGATCGCCTCGGCCAGCGAGCGCGCGACGCCGCTCTGAGGGACGTCGAGGCCGATTTCCCGCATCGCGTCCTTGAACAGCTGACGATCCTCAGCGACTTTGATCGCCTGGACCGATGCGCCGATCAGCTCTACGTTGTACTTGTCGAGCGTGCCGGCCGCCGCAAGGTCCATGGCCAGGTTGAGCGCGGTCTGCCCGCCCACCGTCGGCAGCAGGGCATCGGGCCGTTCTCTCTCGATGATGGCAGCCAGGACCTCCGGCGTGAGCGGCTCCACGTACGTGCGGTCCGCCAATTCCGGGTCGGTCATGATCGTCGCGGGATTGCTGTTGACGAGAATGACTTCGAGCCCCTCGGCGCGCATTGCCTTGCACGCCTGGCTGCCCGAGTAATCAAATTCGCACGCCTGCCCGATGACGATCGGGCCGGAGCCGATGATGAGGACGCGCTTCAGATCTGTACGACGGGGCATTGTGCAGGGCTCAAGGCTAAGGGCTGAGGGCTACCGTTTTTCAATCAGCTCGAGGAAATCGTCGAACAGGTAATCCGCGTCGTGCGGGCCTGGCGAGGCTTCCGGGTGATACTGCACGCAGAACACCGGGTGCGTTTTGTGCCGCAGCCCTTCGATGGTGCCGTCGTACAGATTCAGGTGCGTCACCTCCACATCGTCCGGCAGCGACGCCGGATCCACGGCGAAGCCGTGGTTCTGCGAGGTGATCTCGACCTTGCCGGACTGCAGTTCCTTGACCGGGTGATTCGCGCCGCGATGGCCGAACTTCAGTTTGAACGTCTCGCCACCGACGG
>DASSGK010000033.1:0-12179 GCA_035693505.1 Vicinamibacterales bacterium | reverse complement strand
GACGGACGATTCCTGGCTCGTCGCGTGCGTCCGCGCGATCGCGGTTTCGAGCGCGAGCACCGACCCGGCGCGCCGATCCGCGTGGTCGAATCCAGCGAGCGTCAGCAGCCGCGCGATGTGCTGCTCGTAGCGGCTCCGCTGTTCGACGAGGCGCGGCTCCGTGCCGAGGTACTGGTCACGGTCTCCGAGCGCGAGGCCACCCTGCACCAGGAACGCGCTGTAGATCTTCTCGCCATGGATGCTGTGCTCCACCGACAGTCCGAGTACCGACGAAGAAGCGTAGACGCCGAGGTTCAGCGGATCCACGTCGGCGTGCATGGTCCGGCCGAGCAGGCGAGTGAGCGCAAGCGTGTCGCCGGCCCGATCGATCCGCGTGAACGCCTCCGCGAGCGGAGCGACGCCCTTGGCGTCGATTGACGATTGGTCCAGCAATGCGGATTGAAAGTCGGCGACCTTCCGTGCGAGCGAGCCTGCGGGCGACGTCCCCGCCTCCTCGAGGATTGCCGAGAGTTGTTTCGCGGTGAGCTCGTTGATCTCGTCGCGGACCGCCCAGCGGTCCCGGCCGGGCGGGATGACCGACGCCTTCAGCCACGCGCCGTTCGCGTACGCGAAGAAGTCGTCTCCCGGCGCGATGCTCGGATCGACGGTGCTCTCGAGCGCCGATGAGGCACGGCCGCGCGCCGCCTGCGCCGGAATCCGGCCGGCCGAAAGCAGCCAGAAAGAAAGCGACAGCAGTGCCATACTGGATAGCCGGCGGCGGGGGAATCCGTGCGTGCGCATGTGTGACCTCGCGTACTGCTCCTCCGCGAAGGTACGGGCGGCGCGTCGCGTTGTCGCATCGAGGACCGACAGGTATCAATCACTTTCGGACAAATGATTGCCCGCGCTCACCTGATCGACGTGCTGTTCGTCATCGTGCCGCACTCGTTGCTGCTCGACATCGCCGGCCCCGCGGAGGCGTTCCGCCTGGCCAACCAGCATCGCGGCATCCTCGGCCTGCCGCCGCGCTTTCGTCTGCGATTCGCGGCGCCCAAGGACGTGCAGGACACATCGGTCGGGCTGTCGATTGCGGGTCTGGAGCCGCTGCCGCGCGAGCTCAGCGCGACGACGTGGGTGGTGGTGGTCGGCCAGCCGACGGAGCATCTCAGCGACGTGACGCCGGCCGTCACGATCACCGCACGTTGGCTGAACAGCTGCCTGGGCGAGGCGCTCCGCAGAAATTCTGCCGGCCATCGTCTCGTCACGATCTGCTCGGGCACGCTGCTGGCGGCGCGCGCGGGATTGCTCGGCGGCCGCCGCTGCACGACGCATCACGAGCTGCTGCACACGCTTCGTACGCTGGCGCCGCAGGCAGAGGTGATCGACAACCGCGTCTTCGTCGTGGACGGTCCGGTTGCGTCGAGCGCCGGCATCACCGCCGGGATTGACGTGGCACTGCATCTCATCGCAGAGGAATGCGGAGAAGCCCTGGCGGCGAGTGTGGCGGAGGACATGGTCGTGTACCTCAGGCGATCTGTTCGGGATCCGGAACAGTCGCCTCTCGGTCTGCATCGCGGGCATCTTCATGCGACCGTCCATCGCGTGCAGGCGGCCATCCTCAACGAGCCGGAGCGTGACTGGAGCATGGCGACGCTGGCGCGGATCGGCCACACCGCGGAGCGCCATCTGCTGCGGCTGTTCATCGAGCACGCAAACGTCTCACCGCTTCAGTATCTGCAGGCGATCCGGCTCGAGCGAGCGAGACAGGCGCTCGAACGCGGGATCAGCGTGACGCGGGCGGCGGAGTTGGCGGGATTCCGTTCGAGCCTGCAGATGCGGAGAGCGTGGAGCCGGCAATGGGGCGGATCGCCGAGAGATGTGCTGAAGGCACAACGCCGAAAGAGCGATTCGCCGCCACAGGCATCCCGGCGCATCGGCTGAACCCGGCCACGAAAGCACGAACACACAAAAAGGGGCTGGAGGGTTTCGTGTGCCTCGTGCCTTCGTGGCGTTCTTCACCGGACGATCGGGCGAAGACGATAGGTCGGATCGAGGCGGAAGGCGTGCCGCACTCGCGCCTGCTGATCCGGGTTGTTGTCTTCCATGAAGCCGACGATCTGGCCGCTGTCATTGATGCCGGTGGCCACACGCAGCGTCCAGACGCCGGTGCCGCCGAAGACCATCGCGTTGAGATCGTTCATCGCCGCCCCCGTGAAGCTGTACGCGCGCGATGAACCATTGGTGATGGACGGATCGCCCGAGTAGCCGACGGCGAGACCGTTGTTGTTGATGCAGGTCGCAGCGCTCCAGGGTGTACCCAGCACGTCCAGATCGATCATCTCGCCCGCATCCGCGACGTAGTTGTGGTTCGCGTCCTGGAACAGGAACGCGTGGGTCCAGCGCTGGGTGCCGATCCATTTGTCCGACTGGCCGACGACCTGACTGTTGTCGTTGAGGCTGAAGGCCCGGCTCGTGATTCCGCCCTGCAGCGTGCCGATGTCGATGGGGCGCGGCAAGTTCTGCATCGGCCAGGTCGTGAAGTCGAGGAAGAAGGCGATCGGCTGGCTGCCGAAGGGACCGGACTCGAGGCGCCAGCCGACGATCTGTTCAAGGTTGTTGATGTCGAACGCGGCGGAGCCTGACGGGTTGTTGAGCCACCCGTCGAGCGGCTGCGCGACGCCGGGCAGCACGCTGAAGTACGCGTGCGACACGTTGTTCTTGAAGCCATTCGTAAAGATCCCGACCTCCTCGCCCGAATCGTTGATCCCCTGCCCGAACATGTCGTTCGCAACAATCGGCAACTGCGGCGGCATGACCGCGATCATCTGCGGTGCGTTGAGCCCGTAATAGAACGCGTGGTTCTGCGTCGGGTTGAAGTGCACGGACGTGCCAGCCACCACGCCGTTGTTGTTGATCGCCAGGCCCGAGGCGGTCGAATCGCCAGACAGCACACCGAGATAGCTGCCGGTGGTGATCGCCGCGTTCACTGCCGTCTTGTACGCCACCGGTTGACCGCCGCTGAACGCGACGTCGCCGGTGACGCGCCCGGAATTGTCGATGGCATTCGCGAAGCTCCATCCCATCTGTGCTCCGCTGCCAAGGTCGGTCAGCGCGTACCCGAATTGAACGAGGTTTCCGAACTGTGCAGCCGCCGGCCTCGTGAAGACGATGAACACGACGGCAGCGAGCACTGAGAGCCACCGAACCACCGAACCTGAATGAGCCGCGTACTTTTTCATGCTTGGTCTCCTTTCGACCGCTTCGAAAAGTAACGCGACGAGCGCGCGCAAGCTGGATCACTTCGCGACTTCCTTACGGATCGCGCGCGCGCTTTTTCTATCTCTCGATCACTCGGCGAGCACGCGATCGTTCGACGCGATCAAAAAAAAGCGCGTCTCGATGTCAGGATGAAACGAAACGCGGCAAGTGAGCACTAGTACGATTCGGCACCCGCCGGCGACGCGAGCAAGCCGCCGCTCTGCACGCATCGAGTCCGCTGTATGATGGCCGACATGGGAACGAGCTGGCGCGCACTTCCAGGCGGGCACCTGGTGGCTCTGAGTCGCACGCAGGAGCTGCTGCTCGATATGTCACCGGTTGTCGAAGATTTCCTGATCGCATCCGTCCAGCTCAAGTGTACCTGGGTCGAAATCGCTCAGACGCGCCGCGAGGCCCGCGAGCTCGTGATCCGCAGCCGGCGTCAGCGCCTCGGTCTTCACCTGATCCAGGGCACCGACACGGTGTAGCCGCGCCTGTCGCGGGCGTGATATCGTCGCCTCGGACGCACGTCACCGCGTAAGCCACGGACTTCGCCGTGAACGACATTCCTCTCATTCCCGTGTGCGGCATCGGCGCCTCCGCAGGCGGCATCGAAGCGCTCCAGCAGTTCTTCGGCGCCCTGCCGACCGACCTCGGCGTCGCGTACGCGGTCGTCCTGCACCTCGCTCCCGATCGTAAGAGCGAGCTTCCTCACATCCTCGCGCGCGCCACGACGATGCCGGTCCGTCAGGTCGCGGATCACGAGCAAATCCGGCTCCTGCCCGATCACGTGTACGTCATCGCCCCCGATCGCAAGCTGGAGATCACGGATTCGACGTTGAACGCGGCGCCGTTCGAGAGGCCGCGCGGGCAGCGGAGCGCGATCGATCTCTTCTTCCGATCGCTGGCCATCGGGCATGGTGACGGCTTCGCGGTCGTGCTCTCCGGCACCGGCTCCGACGGCGCGCTGGGCGCCAAAGCGATCAAGGAGGCCGGCGGGCTGGTGCTCGTGCAGGATCCGAACGACGCGGCGCACGGCGAGATGCCGCGCGCCGTCATCAACAACGGGGTCGCCGACGTCGTGCGATCCGCACGCGAACTGGCCGGCCAGCTCGCCGAATTGAGCCGCCAGAAGCGGCGGATCCTGCCTGGCGTGGGAGGGGGCGAATCGTCCGAACCGATTCCCGAGGACGAGGAACGGGCGCTGCGCGGCGTGCTCGACCTGCTCCGCAAGCGGACCGGCCACGACTTCTCGAAGTACAAGCGCAGCACGGTGCTGCGGCGGCTCTCGCGGCGGATGCAGCTGGCCCAGCAGGCCACGATCAAGGACTACCTGCAGCACGCCCGCACGAGTCACGACGAGGTGCAGGCGCTGCTGAACGACCTGCTCATCTCGGTGACAACGTTCTTCCGCGATCCCGAGGCGTGGCGGGCGCTGCAGGCAAAAGTGATCAGCCGGCTCGTCGAGGAGGAGCACGAGCAGATCCGCGTGTGGGTGCCTGGCTGTGCCACCGGTGAAGAAGCCTACTCGCTCGCGATGCTGTTCCACGAGGAATTCGACCGGCACAACCTGCGGCGCAACCTGCTGGTGTTTGCCTCGGACGTGGACGAGGCCGCGATCGCGGTCGCGCGCGAGGGCATTTATCCGCGCGCCATCAGCGCCGACGTTTCAGAGGAACGGCTGGAGCGGTTCTTCCGCGCCGAGGAGGATCACTATCGCGTCCAGAGCGAAATTCGCGACCATCTGGTCTTTGCGGTTCACAGTCTGCTTCGCGATCCGCCCTTCTCGAGACTGCACCTCATCTCGTGCCGCAATCTGCTGATCTATCTCGATCGCGATCTCCAGGAGCACGTCATCGCCATCTTCCGGTACGCATGCCGCGACGAGGGCTATCTGTTCCTGGGCGCGTCGGAGATGGCGAACGACGAGCTGTTCCAGACCGTCGATCACAAGCATCGCATCTTCGCCGTGCGCGACGATCCGGCCCACGAGCGTCCGGAGCTGCCCGCGATCCTCGCCTCGGCCGCCGCGACCCGGTTCCGTGTCGAGCGCGAGCCGCCGCCCGCCGCCCGCCCGACCGCCGGCGAGATGCACGTCGCAGCGCTCGAGGAGACGGCGCCGCCCAGCATCCTCGTCGACGATCGGTGGAACGTGCTGCATCTCTCTCCGACGGCGTCCCGCTTTCTGCAGCAGAGCGGCGGGGTGCCGGCGCGGCGGTTGACGGAGCTGGTCCGTCCCGAGCTCCGCGACGACCTGCACGTCGTCCTGCATCGGGCGGTCGACCGGGTGGAGCCGCAGCTGTCGCCGTTCGTTCCCGTGGCGTTCAACGGATCGGCGCATCGGATCGCCTTGCTCGTCAGCCGGCGGCCGGACACCGAAACCGGAACGCGCGTGCTCGTCACGTTTCTCGACGGCGGAGAGTTCCACAGCGACGCGGGGGGGGCGGAGCACGAACCGAGTGACGAGGCCCTGCGCGAGCTCCGGGAGAAGTTGCGACAGGCCGAACGCCGCATCGAGACGATGCGCGACGATCACTTCCTCACGAACGAGGATTTGCGCGCGGCGAACGAAGAGCTCCAGAGCCTCAACGAGGAATACCGCTCGACCACGGAGGAGCTCGAAACGAGCAAGGAGGAGCTGCAGAGCATCAACGAGGAACTGCAGACGGTCAACAACGAGCTGAAGCTCAAGCTGGAGGACGTGTCGCGGACGCACGCGGACCTCGAGAACTTCATGGCGGCCTCCGACGTCGCGATGCTGTTTCTCGATCGCGAGATGCGGATCAAGCGCTTCACGCCGAAGCTCGCGGAGATCTTCAACGTCAAGACGCGCGACTACGACCGTCCGATCGGCGATCTCACGCACACGCTCGACTACTCGTCGTTTCATACCGATGCGCAGCTGCTCCTGCGCGATCCCGAGTCCGTGCCGATCGAGCGGGAGGCGCGCAGCGCCGACGGCCAATCGTTCCTCGTGCGCTTGAGCGCGTATCATCACGCCAACGGCCACGATGTCGACGGCATCGTGATCACGTTCGTCGACGTCACCGACATCAAGCGCGTCGAAATGGCCCTGCGCGAGAGCGAGCGGCGGCTCGCGTCGGAAGTGGAGATCATGCGGCACCTCCACCGGCTCACCGTGGAGGTCGCCAAGCTGCCGACGCTGCAGGACGCGCTGCAGTTCCTCCTCTCGAATGCGATCGAGCTGCACGGCGCTGATTTCGGGAATGTGCAGCTGATGGACGCAAAATCCGGGACGCTCCGCAGCGTCGCCCAGCGTGGATTCACGTCCTCGTTCGGCAACCGTGTCGAGGACGTGAACGAGCAGGACGAATCGGCGCGCGGCCGCGCCTTGCGCACGAGGCGGAGCTGCCAGATCGAAGATGTGCAGGCCGATCCCGGCTATGCTCCGTACCGGGCGGCGGCGGCTGACGCCGGGTACCGCGCGGTACAGTCGACCCCGCTGATCGGTCCCCGGGGCGAGATCGTCGGCGTTCTGTCGGTGCACTTCAGGCAGCCGCACGTCTTTACGCTGCGCGACCACCAGCTCGGCGATCTGCTCGGACATCAGGCGGCAAGCCTGATCGCGATGCGGATGCACCAGGACGCGCTCGCCGAGCTCAACGAGGCGCTGCGGAAGCAGGCTTCGGAGCTGGAGCGCGGCCGCGAGCAGCTCGCCGTGCAGGCGGCCGAGCTCATCGACCACGACCGTCACCGCGAGGACTTCCTCGCCGCACTGGGGCACGAGCTCCGGAACCCGATGTCGGCGATTCAAAGCGCTGTCTCGCTGTTGTCTGTGACCGACGACCGATCGCGGCGGGCCCAGGCTGTCCTCGAACGTCAGATCCGGCACATGACGCGCCTGGTCAACGATCTGCTCGACACGACGCGCGTCAAACATGGCCGGCTGCGGCTGGAGCGGGTGCCGGTGGATCTGCATCAGTGCGCGCTCGCGGCGATTGAGACGCATCGCCCGCGCGCGGAGGCCAGGAACCTCAGCATCCGCTACGAGTTTGCAGGCGAACCCGTGTACGTCGACGCCGATCCGGAGCGGCTCGCGCAGATCTTCGACAACCTGCTCCGCAACGCGGTCACCTATACCGATCGCGGAACGATTACGGTGACGATTCACCGGGAATCCACGCGGGCGTCGGTGTCGATTCAGGACACCGGCATCGGCCTCGAGACGGAAGGCCTCGAAAAACTGTTCGAGCCGTTCACGCAGCTGGACCAGGCACGGGACCGGGCCGGGCTCGGCCTCGGCCTGGCGCTGGTCCGCAATCTCGTCGAAGCGCATGGAGGAACGATCGTGGCTCGCAGCGCCGGGCCCGGCAGTGGCAGCGAGTTCGTGTTCACCCTGCCGTATGCGGCCATGCACCTTCGTGGCCGGACGACGCCGGGGACTCCGGCCGTGTCGGTGGCGCGCCGTGTCCTCGTCGTCGACGATCAGCATGACGTCGCGGATACGTTCGGCGATCTGCTGCGATCGCTGGGCCAGGACGTACGGGTCGTCCACTCGGGCGACGAAGCGATCGTTGCCGCCCGCGAACATCGCCCGGCGGTCGCCTTCATCGATCTGGCGATGCCGGAAATGACCGGTCCCGAAGTCGCGCAACGGCTGCGGGAGGACTTCCCGGCCGGAGAGCTCACGCTCGTCGCTGTCACGGGGTTCGGTCACAACTACCAGGCGGCATCAGGATCCGTGTTCGAACACCGCTTGCTGAAGCCGGTGACCGCCGATCGCGCGGCCGAGCTTCTCAATTCATTGGCCTGATCCACGAGCGCGATGGCCGGGGAACGAGCGCAGGAACGGCGTGAACAATCGCAGGCGACAACTGGCGTGCCGGAAGGCCGTCGCGTGCTGCTCGTCGAACCGGACGAGGACGTGCGCGCGCTGTACCGCGACGCCCTGCGCGCGGAAGGCTGGTCTGTCGTCGAAGCGGCAGATGGACGAGATGCGCTGACCATGGCGCTGGTCTCGCCGCCGGCGCTCGTGATCACCGAGATCCGGCTTCCAATGCTGAGCGGGCCGGCGCTGTGCGAGATCCTTCACCGTGACTACATCACATCCCCGGTGCCTATCATCGTCGTGACGGCCGAGCCCCGCGCCGCAGACATCGATCGCCTGGATCGGATCGGCGCCGACAGCATCCTTGCGAAGCCGGCGGCGCCCGACCGGCTTCTCGACGAGGTTCGGCGATTGATCGCGGTCGGGAGAACCCTGCCTCGCCGCCATGCCGGCACCAGCGATCCGGCGCCGGCGCCACCGGTCAGCAGCCGCACCAAGCGGATCGCGCTCACGAAGCTCCATCAGCGATTCGCCACGACCGAGCCGCCAGCATCGCCGCCCTCGCTGTTCTGCCCATCGTGCGATCGGCCGCTCGTCTACGAGCACAGCGACATCGGCGGCGTCAGTTCCAAGAACGGCGAGCAGTGGGACACCTTCACCTGCGCGTCCTGCGGCCGGTTCGAATACCGCCACCGCACGCGAAAGCTGCGGCAGGTTCCATAAGGGAATATTTCCAGAGCCTCCGGACATCTTCGCCAGGAGCCCGAAACCTTCGCCACACGCCGGCATCTAACGGCCGGCGGGTCGGTGCAGGGACATTCGGCCTCGCCCTGTGCCGGGGTGCCAACGGCATCGAAGGAGGAGTGTGTATGGGAAGCGAAAGCACGACGAACCGACGCGGTTTCCTCGCGCGGGCCGTCAGCGCGGCAGCGGCGGTGACGCTGGCACCCCACGACCTCGCGGGTGCGCAGACGCCGCCTCGCGCACCGTCGGGTCACGACCTCTGGCTTCAGGACGTGAAAGGGACACACCGGTGCCTGTTCGATTTTCCGCAGCACAAGGGCGGGGCGCCGCTTCTGCACATCCTGAACTACTTCAATACGTATCAAGAAGCGTACAAGGCCGCGCCCGGAACCGTTGGTGCCATCGGCACGTTCTACAGCATCGGCACCCAGTCCAGCATCGCACTCGGGTTCGACGACGGGATGTGGGCGAAGTATGGGCTGGGCGAGTATCTCGGTCTGAAAGACCAGACAGGCAAGGCGTACACGCGGAACGTGTTTCACAAGCCGACTGCCAACGACGCGCATCTTTTGATGCAGGCGTTCCAGACGCCGAATATTCCCGAGCTCGCCGGCGCCGTTCCGGCGATCGGCATCGAGAGTCTCCAGCACATGGGGACCAAGTTCCTGTTGTGCGCGAACGCCCTCGGTGGATGGTGCCTCGAGCTTCAGTCGCGTGGAAAAGGAAAGGCGGCCGATCTCGAAGCGGATCTGCGAGCCCATCTCCTCCCGGGTGTCACGATCGTCCCGGCGATGGTGATTGCGATCGAAAAAGCTCAAGCCGCGGGCATTCGGTACAATCGGCAGTAGGCGGCCGGCATATTCGGCGCGGGACACGTTCGTAGTGCAGGCCTTCAGGCCTGCGTACAATCAGACCTGAGATGTCCGCCGCCGTGGATCGCGTCGTCTTCTCCACCGAGTACGTGACGATCGGGGCGTTCCGCTGTGCGACGACTCACCCGTCGTTCCGAAACTCAGGGCCGATTCGCGACGACTGCTTCGTCTTCCCGAGGACAGCAGTCGTCATCCATCATGACGACGCGCCTGCCTTCGTCGCCGATCCGACGGTGATCACGTTGTACAACCGCCGGCAGGCGTACGAACGGCGGGCGATCTCGATCGAGGGAGACCGCTGCGACTGGTTCGCGGTCTCCCAGGATCTGCTGCGAACGGCGCTCGTCCATCGCGATCCGGCGGCGGCGGAGGCCGATCGTCCGATTCGCTTCACCCACACGACCTCCGACGCGTCGACATACCTCGAGCAGCGGCGGCTCTTCATCGACGCCGGGATCTCTGCACATCTCGATGAGCTCGGCGTCGAAGAGCGGGTCGTCGCGCTGCTCGATCGCGTGCTCGGCCTCGCCTACCGCGATCGGCGCGTCCGCTCACGTGCGCCGCAACTGCCCAAAGCCATCGCTCTGGCAGATGCCGCCAAGGCCTGGATTGCACCGCGAGTGACGCAGCGTCTGACGCTGGCGCGCATCGCGGCCGCGCTGGACTGCTCGGCCTTCCATCTTTGCCGATCGTTCCGGCGGGCGACCGGCCTCACGCTGCACGACTACCGCGATCAGGTACGGCTGCGGCTCGCGCTCGAACGCCTCGAGCAGGGCGAGCGCGATCTGAGCCGCCTGGCCCTCGATCTCGGCTACTCCAGCCATAGTCACTTCACCGAGGCCTTTCACCGATCGTTCGCGGTCCCGCCATCGGCGGCGCGCAAGCTTTTGATAGTGCCCTCCTGACCTCCTCCGCTACCGTCGATGCGAGGTGACTCGTGTCGATGCGTTCGCTGGCAGCGATATCAACAGCACTCGTCCTCGGCGTCATCACCACCGGCACGGCGCAGGCGCCGGTCGAACCGACGATGGCCGCAGCGGCTGCGCGGCTGCAGGCGCGCGATGCCGAGGGTGCGGCTCGCATGCTCGAGGCCATCACGGCCCGCGAGCCCTCCAACTGGCGCGCGTGGCGCCTGCTCGGAACGGCCTACCAGGGCGCCAAAGAGATCGACAAAGCCCTGGCGGCGTACCGCAAGGCGCTGGACATCGAACCCGATGCGCCGCAGGTGCTGTACAACATCGGCACGGCGTACGCGATGAAGGCGGATGCGGCCACTGCGTTCGAGTGGCTGGAACGCGCCAGGGCGACGCACAAGATCGACATGACGCAGATCGACAGCGATCCGAACCTGAGTGCGCTCAAAACGAATCCGCGCTTCCATGCACTGCTTCCGGCTCCCGCGGATTTCACCCAGCCGTTCGTCGAGACGGTGAAAGTGATTCGCGAATGGGACGGCGAGGCGGCCAACGATCAGTTCGGATGGATTGCGCGCGTCGTGGGCGATGTCGATCGCGACGGCGTGCCCGACATCGTCACGTCGGCGCCGACCAGGGCGATCGGCGGCGCGGCGGCAGGCCGCGTCTACCTGTACTCGACGAAAAGCGGCCGGCTGCTGTGGAGCGTCGACGGCAAGCCGGGCGATCAACTCGGTTCCGGCGTCGAAGCCGCAGGCGACGCCAATCATGACGGCGTGCCCGACGTGGTCGCCAGCGCGCCTGGCGCCGGCAAGGCCTATGTCTACTCCGGAAAAGATGGCCACACCCTGCTGACGTTTTCCGCCGAGAAGAGCACGGACAACTTCGGGCAGCATGTCTCCGGCGTCGGCGATGTCAACGGCGACGGCTATGCCGACGTCATCGTCGGCGCACCGGGCAACGGCGCCGGCGGTGATGGGGCTGGACGCGCCTACGTCTACTCCGGCAAGGACGGACGCATTCTGCTGACGCTCACCGGCGGAGCCGCGCACGATGCGTTCGGCAGCGCCGTCGCCGGCGCACGGACCAGGACAGGATCGTTCCTGATCGTTGGTGCTCCCGGTGCGGGACCAAGGCACGCCGGCCGAACTTACATCTACAAGGGACTGTCGTCGAAGCCCGCATTCGTCATCGACGCCGACGAAACGGGGACCGCGCTCGGCGCAATGTTTCTCTCGGTGATCGGCGACGTCAATCACGACGGCGTTCCCGATGTCTACGCGTCCGACTTCACGAACACCGCGAAGGGACCAGCGACCGGCCGTGTGTACATTCACTCCGGCGCTGATGGCCGTCGTCTTTTTACATTGACCGGAGAGACCGCCGGCGAAGGTTTCGGGATCGGGCCGGCCGGCGCAGGTGATGTCGACGGCGACGGTTACGACGATCTGATCGTCGGTTCCTGGCAGTACGCGGGCGCGGCGATCTCCGGAGGGCGGGCCTATCTGTACTCCGGCAAGGATGGGCGGCTGCTGAAGACCTACACGTGCCGAACGCCTGGTGACACATTCGGGTTCGACGCTGTCGGCATGGGTGATGTCGACGGCGACGGCACCATCGACT
>DASSGK010000032.1:0-3586 GCA_035693505.1 Vicinamibacterales bacterium | reverse complement strand
GAAGCCGATCTCGACGCCCGCAGCGACGTGTACAGCCTGGGCGTCCTGATGTACCGGCTGCTCTCGGGACGCCTTCCCGTGGACCTGGGCGGCGTGCCGTTTACAGAAGCACTGCGCCGCGCGCTCGAGGACGACCCGGTGCCGCTCGGCCTGACCGACGCCGACCTGCGGGGACCGCTGGAGCAGATCATTCATCGCGCGATGGCACACGACCGCGACCGGAGGTACCCTACCGCCGCGGCGTTCAGCGCGGACCTTCGCGCCTTCGTCGCGGGGCACCCGCTGTCGATCGCTGGCGCAGAGACGCGCGCGGGATCAGCCCCAGGCCGCAAAGCCCGGCGCGACAACCGCGCGATCTTCGCCGCCGCGGCAGGCGTGCTCGCGCTGATCGCGTTCAGCGGCTACACGCTCGTCGAGCGCCGCCGCACCAACGCAGTCGTCTCGCGGCTCGAGGCTGAGTTGGGCGTCCGCCGCCTCGAGGAAGGACGCCTGCTGGCTGGCAGCGGCAGGCTCGCGGACGCCGAGGGGCTGCTCTGGCCGGAGTATTTTCGGCGCGCGAACAAGGATGACGCGCGCCGGGCGCTCCGCGATTTGTATGCACATCAACCGGTCCTCTGGACCGCCGCCGCGCACGCCGGCGCTGCACGCGCCGCCACTTTTACTCCCGACGACATGCACATCGTCACCGGCGGCGACGACGGCGGCATCGTCGTCTGGAATGCCGAGACTGGCCGATCCGAACGGCGGATTGACGCACACGCGGGAAGCGTTCGTGCGCTCGAAATCCTGAGGAGCCGCGAATGGGTCGTGAGCGGCGGCGGCGACGGGGCGATCCGTGCGTGGCGACTCGCTGACGGCGGACGGGTTCGCGAATTCACCGGACATCGCGGCGGCGTACGATCGGTGACCGCGAGTGCTAATGGGAACCAGCTGGCATCGTGCGATGAATCCGGTGTCCTGCGGCTGTGGCCGTCTATCGACGGCGACGTGCAGCTCACGTTCGAGCGCGCCGGCGCTCGCGCGACCATCGCCCGGTTTACCGTGAATGATGCACGGTTGATCGTCGCATGGGACGACGGCATCGTGGAACTGAGGGATGCACGAACCGGGCAGCATCTGAACGACGCGCACGCTCACGACGGCCCGATCGCCTCGCTCGCCCAGAGCCCCGACGGCCGGGTGCTCGTCACCGCCGGCAACGATGGAACCGTACGCGTCTGGGATGCCGCCACGCTGAAGGCCATCGTCACACTGCCGACCGTGAAAGGAACGCTCAATGCCGCGGCGTTCAGCCCCGATGGTCGCACCCTCGCGGTGGCCGAGTCCCGACAGATCGAAATCCGCGACACGAACTCGTGGAGACGCACCGCGTCGCTTGGCCGTTCGCAACGTTGGTTCGATGCTGAGTTCAGCCACAGCGGCAATCGTCTCGCGACAACGGGAGACGACGGCACGCTGCGGATCTGGGACTCACAAGCCGTGGCCAGCCTCGACATCGAGGACCTGTCCGACAAGAACACCGAGAACCTGGACTCTTACGATCCCTACGTCCAGGGGAACGAACCCTATCAGCGATCGCGTCTCTCTAAACGGTGATCAGCGCCTCCCGCGCCGCCGTCTGCATCGTCGACGCGAGGAGCTGGTAGACCGCGGCCCACGCTTCTTTCACTTGAGGCGTGAAGGCGGATCCGAGTCCCTTTTCGAGCGTCCACAACAGCGCCGCTCCGACGGTGTCGTAGTGACGGTCCTCGACGCCGTAGCGGACATGCTTGCGTCCGAGATCCTGAACCACCGGCACGAGCTGCTCCAGCCGATCGAGCCCTCGCACGGCGGCGCCGATCATATTCATCAACTTGCGCCGCTGCTCAGCCATATCGCCCCGGAACATCGCCTGCAGCGAGGGATCGAGCTCGAAGAGACGCCGGTAGAACAGCGCGGCCGCGTCATCGGCAATCGGCGCAATCGAAGCGAACGTGTCTTGAACGAGCGTCTTCTGAACCGCTGTGACCATGTCTGACTCCTGGCGCATCGCGGGCCGGGAGATTCCAGCCCATTCACCTGCTCAATGCGACGGACCGGAGAAAAGTGGCTAGTTGCGGCAGAGCCAACGGATTCGTCTGGTCACCGGCGAATTCTGTAATTGCATAAAGCCGAGGTATCGAGGTGATTACAGATTTTCGGAGGCTTCCGACACAATCGTTCGCGCTCGAGGCGGCACAGCGCTTGCCAGAAGCCGAGTCATCATGTTTGCATCCGTGCTCGCGCGTTTCTCCCACGACCTTGCCATCGATCTCGGCACGGCCAACACCTGCATCTTCGCCCGTGGCCGCGGCATCGTCGTGTCCGAGCCCTCGATCGTGGCGATCAACAAGATCAACGGCCGGATCGAGGCTGTGGGAACCGAGGCGAAGGAAATGCTCGGGCGCACGCCGGGCAACATCACGGCCATCAAACCGATGAAGGACGGCGTCATCGCCGACTTCGAAGCGGCCGAGAAGATGCTCACGCATTTCATCAAGAAGGCCCACAAGCGAAGCGGCCTGCTGCGTCCGCGGGTCGTCATCGGCGTGCCGACCGAAATCACGCAGGTCGAGCGCCGCGCCGTGCGGGACAGCGCGATGCGAGCCAAGGCGAGCGAGGTCCACCTGATCGAGGAAGCGATGGCGGCCGCTATCGGTGCCGGCATGCCGATCACGGAGGCGTCGGGCAACATGGTGGTCGATATCGGCGGAGGCACCACCGACATCGCGGTCATCTCGCTGGCAGGCGTCGTCTATGGCAAGTCGGTTCGCACGGCCGGCAACGCGCTGGACGAAGCGATCATGATGCACGCGCGCAAAGCGCACAACCTGCTCATCGGCGAGCGCACGGCCGAACAAATCAAAATCGAGATCGGCTCCGCGTACCCGCTCGAGCAGAAGATCACGATGGAAGTGAAGGGGCGGCACGTCACCGAGGGACGGCCGGTCACCGTCACCATGAACGACGAGGAGATCCGCAAGGCGCTGGGCGAGCCCGTGCGCGCGATCATCCAGGCGGTTCACGACGCGCTCGAGCGGATTCCGCCGGAACTGTCGGCGGACATCTTCGACCGGGGCATCATCCTGACCGGCGGCGGCGCGATGCTCCAGAACCTCGACAAACGCGTCCGCGAGGAAACCGGCCTTCCCGTGCAACTCGCGGAAGATCCCCTGTCCTCGGTCGTGCTCGGCGCCGGCAAGATGCTGTCGGATTTCGAGCTCCTTAGGCGGATTTCACTGGATTAGAAAAACGAGAATCCTGACTTCTGAATTTGAGGATTTGGGGATCTAGGGATTTGAGAATCTGAAAAACATCAAGCTTTCTGGTGCGCAGCATCTGCGTACTTTTCGAGTGTCAATCCAGAAACCTTGGCGATTTCGATCGGCATTCGACCTGCTACTCGGCCGTCGTGCCTACTCCCTCTGATGAACTGCGAGCTCGCACCAAGCGATTCGCCTTCGACATCATCGATCTGATCAAACGCCTCCCGCACAACATCGCCACCGATGCAATCGCGAGGCAACTCATTCGTTCGGGCACCAGTGTAGCGTCCAATCACCGCAGC
>DASSGK010000031.1:0-2428 GCA_035693505.1 Vicinamibacterales bacterium | reverse complement strand
CAGATGCAGCGCGGTAATCACCATGTCGATCACCTTGATCCCGATGAACGGCGCGATGATGCCGCCGAGCCCGTAGATCAGCAGGTTGCGCCGCAGCAGCGCCTCCGCGCTGAGCGCGCGGTATTGAATGCCGCGCAGCGCTAGCGGCACGAGCCCCACGATGATCAACGCGTTGAAGATGACCGCCGACAGGATCGCCGACTGCGGCGTCTTCAGCCCCATGATGTTCAGCGTCATCAGTACCGGGAACGCGACCGCGAACATCGCCGGGATGATCGCGAAATATTTCGCCACGTCGTTCGCGATCGAGAACGTCGTCAGCGCGCCGCGGGTCATCAGGAGCTGCTTGCCGATCTCGACGATGTCGAGCAGCTTTGTCGGGCTCGAATCGAGATCGATCATGTTGCCGGCTTCCTTGGCCGCCTGCGTGCCGGTGTTCATGGCCACGCCGACGTCAGCCTGGGCCAGCGCCGGCGCGTCGTTCGTCCCGTCGCCCGTCATGGCGACGAGCTTGCCATCCTTCTGCTCCTTCTTGATCAGCGCCATCTTGTCTTCCGGCGTCGCCTCGGCCAGGAAGTCGTCCACGCCGGCTTCATTGGCGATGGACGCCGCGGTCAGAGGGTTGTCGCCGGTGATCATCACCGTCTTGATGCCCATCGCCCGCAGCTGCGTGAAGCGCTCCCGGATGCCGCCTTTCACGATGTCCTTCAGATGCACGACGCCGAGTGCTCGGGTGCGATCCGCGACAACGAGCGGCGTGCCGCCTGCACGCGCGATCCGATCGACGACGGCGCGCAAGTCGGACGAGGTCGCGCCTCCATTCGCGGTGATATAGCGCTCGATCGAGTCAGCCGCGCCTTTGCGAATCTGCCGGCCGTCGAGATCGACACCCGACATCCTCGTCTGCGCCGTGAACGGCACGAACACGGCGCCATGCTCCGCCAGCTCCCGCCCTCGCAGCCCGTACCGTTCCTTGGCCAGCACCACGATCGATCGTCCCTCCGGCGTCTCGTCGGCCAGCGAGGAGAGCTGTGCCGCGTCGGCGATCTCCGCCTCGGTCACGCCAGGCAGCGGAAGAAATTCGGTCGCCTGGCGGTTGCCAAGTGTGATCGTGCCGGTCTTGTCGAGCAGGAGCGTGTGGACGTCGCCGGCGGCCTCGACGGCGCGGCCGGACATGGCCAGGACGTTGCGCTGAACGAGCCGATCCATCCCGGCAATACCTATCGCCGAGAGCAGTCCGCCGATGGTCGTCGGGATCAGGCAGACCAGCAGCGCGACGAGGACGAACAGTGACTGCGGCGCGCCCGAGTACATCGCGAACGGCTGAAGCGTCACGACCGCCAGGAGAAAGATGATCGTCAGTCCGGCGAGCAGGATGTTGAGCGCGATCTCGTTCGGCGTCTTCTGCCGCTCGGCGCCCTCGACGAGCGCAATCATCCGGTCGATGAACGTGTGTCCGGGATCGGCGGTGATGCGGATCTTGATCCAGTCTGAGAGTACGCGCGTTCCGCCTGTCACCGCGGTACGGTCGCCGCCGGATTCGCGGATGACGGGCGCCGACTCTCCGGTGATAGCCGACTCGTCAACCGAGGCGACGCCTTCGATGATCTCACCGTCCGACGGAATGAACTCGCCTGCCCTGACGATCACGACGTCGTCTTTTCGCAGCGCCGTGGCGGGCACGTTCTGAATTTGATCGTCGGACAGCAACCGGTTAGCGGTGGTCTCCGTCCGAGCCTTTCGCAGGGTGTCGGCCTGCGCCTTGCCGCGCCCCTCGGCCATGGCCTCCGCGAAGTTCGCGAACAGCACGGTGAGCCACAGCCAGAAGGTGATCTGCAGTTCGAAGCCGAGGCCCGGCCGCCGGGCAATCGCGTCGAGGACAAATCGAACTGTCGTCAGGACGCTGCCCACCTCCACCACGAACATCACCGGGTTCTTCGACATCGTCCGCGGGTGCAGCTTGCGTAAGGCATCGATGCTCGCGTTGCGGACGATGCCCGGATCCCAGATCGACCGGGACTTTGTGTGCGCTTGCGCAGTCATCAGAACACCTGTCCCTTTGCCATGAGCAGGTGCTCGACGATCGGCCCGAGGCTGAGGGCGGGGAAAAACGTCAGCGCACCGACAATCACGATGACGCCCACAAGCAGCGCGGAAAACAGCGGCGTCGTGACCGGGAAGGTGCCGGTCGACGGTGGGACCCGTTTCTTTCTCCCGAGACTCCCGGCGATCGCCAGCATCGGGACGATCATGAAGAATCGGCCGATCAGCATGGCGGCCCCGATTGTCACGTTGTACCACTTCGTGTTCGCGCTCAGGCCTGCGAACGCCGACCCGTTGTTCGCGGTACCCGACGTGAAGGCGTACAGGATTTCCGATAACCCGTGCGGTCCCGGGTTGAGGATGCTCGACGTGCCAACGCCCGGCG
>DASSGK010000030.1:0-7190 GCA_035693505.1 Vicinamibacterales bacterium | reverse complement strand
TCGCGTCTATCAGCCGCAGATCGCGAGCTGGGACGGGCAGAAGCGGATGGTCGCGTACTCCGCCGTGTCGTACAGCCCGAAAGGCAGCACGAAGCAGCCCACGCTCGGGACCATCAAGCTCGAAGCCGACACGTCGACCGCCGTCGAAGAGCGGCTGGTGAGTTTCTCGAAGATCAAGCTGACCGAAACGCACTTCGCGAATCTGAGCAACGACGAGCTCCGCGACGCCGTTGCGCGCGTCGAAAAGCTGGTGCCCGAAGATGGCGAGGCGGTCATCGCGCTCGATCGCGTGCTCGCGCGTCTCGACAAGAGCACCATCATTCCCAGGAACGTCGAAGGCGTGAAGGCCGATCCGCCCGTCCTCTTTTACAGCACGTCCCCGGCCGTGCTCGTCAACCTTGACGGCGATCCGATCTGGAGCCCCATCAAGGACAACGATCTGAAGTTTGCGGTGAACACGAACTGGGATCTGTTCGAGTACTCGCCTGCGAAGACGTACTTCCTCAGGTACAACGACGGCTGGTTTTCGGCGGCCGATCCGAAGGGTCCGTGGAAACCGGCCGACAAACTGCCCGACAGTTTCGGAAAGCTGCCTGCCGACGCGAACTGGACGGATGTCAAAGCGGCGTTGCCCGGCCGCAAGTTGACGTCAACGGCTCCGAAGGTGTTCGTCAGCACGACACCCGCGGAGATGATCCTGCTCCGCGGCGCGCCAACCTATCAGCTCGTGACCGGCACGCAACTGCTGTGGGTGAGCAACACCGACGCCGACTTGTTCAGGCTCGGAAAAGGCGGGCCCGTCTACTATCTGGTATCGGGCCGATGGTTCTCGGCGCCGGACTTTACCGGTCCCTGGACCTTCGCATCCACCTCGCTGCCGGCCGATTTCAAAAAAATTCCCCTCTCGCACGAGCGATCGCGCGTGCTCGCTTCGGTTCCGGGCACCGAGCAAGCCGCTGAAGCGGTGCTCCTCGCGCAGATCCCGCAGACCGCACGCATCGACAAGAAACTCGTCAAGGCGCCCGACGTGGAGTTTCAGGGCCAGCCCGAATTCCAGCCGATTGAGAAAACAACCGTCTCGCGCGCCGTGAACACGGACAAGGACATCATCAAGGTCGGCGATCTGTACTACATGTGCTATCAGGGCGTCTGGTTCATGAGCCGCAGCGCGACCGGCCCGTGGGAAGTCACCGGTTCGGTGCCCAACCAGGTCTACGAGATCCCTGTCAGCTCGCCGGCGTACAACGTCACCAACGTCACCGTCGTCGAAGACAACAGTGATGCCGTGGTGTTCGCGACGGCCGCGGCGTATACCGGCGTGATGATCGCGTGGGGCTGCGCCGTCTGGGGAACGGGCTACTACTATCCACCCTATATCGGGTACGGCGGCTTCTATCCGATCTACCACCCGTACTACCCCACCTACGGATACCACGCGTCGTACAACCCGTGGACCGGTACGTATAGCCGCGGCGTTGCCGCGTACGGTCCGTACGGCGGCGCCGGCGTCGGCGCGCGCTACAACCCGAGAACCGGTACGTATGCGCGCGGCGCGGCGGCGTACGGGCCGTACGGCGCACGAGGATATGCGAGCGCGTACAACCCGCGGACCGGCGCGTCCGCGGCGACCAGGCAAGGTTCGGGCGTCTACGGCAGCTGGGGACAAACCGGCGTGCAGCGCGGAAACGACTGGGCGACAACGTCGCGCGTGACGAACAGGGCCACTGGCGCGACGACGCGCGTCACGCAAGGCAGCGGCGGCGGGGCCGCTGTCACCCGAAACGGTGTGGCAAACAACTCCGGCGTCGTTCGAACCGGCAGCGGCGACGTCTACGCCGGCCGCGATGGCAACGTCTACAAGAAGCAGGACGGCGGCGGCTGGCAGCAATACGACGGCGGCAGCGGCAACTGGAACTCGAACCGGGCGCGTTCCGCCGACGCGGCGACGGTCGGACAGCTCAATCGTGATTCAGCCGCCCGCGCCGAGGGAGCGCAGCGAACACGCGATGCGTCCAGCAGCGGCGTGCGCAGCGGCGCTGCGAGCAGTTATCGGCCGAGCGGCGGCGGCATGCGCTCCGCTCCCAGGGGCGGCGGCGGCCGGCGACGATAGCGACTCGTTATTTAGGAGGACCCGACATGGTCGGTATGAGATTTCTGAAAATTGCCGTGCCGCTGACTATCGCGATGCTGGCTGCGCCCGGCCTTGCATCCGCGCAGCAGCCGGCCGCCGGTGACGACTCACGCGAACTCAACCTCCGCGCCTATGGAGAGCTGCTTCGATCGGACATCCGATCGCAGAAGGTCGCGGTGATCACGGAAGTGATGCAGTTCACCGAAGCCGAGGACCAGAAGTTCTGGCCGATCTACCGCGAGTACGAGGCCGAGCTCGCAAAATTGAACGACGACCGGATCGCGTTGATTAAGGACTACGCCACCAACTACGACAACTTGACGGATGCGTCCGCCGACAAGCTCGCGCTCGGCGCGCTCGATCTGGAATCGAAGCGCCATGCGCTCAAGGCGAAGTACTACGACCGCTTCAAGTCGGCGCTGCCGGCGAAGACAGCGGCCCGGTTCCTTCAGGTGGAGAATCAGATTCTCCTGCTCCTCGATCTCCAGATCGCGGCATCGCTGCCCATTGCGTCACGGTGATCGCCATGAACAAACACTTCGTCTCGCTCCTCGTTGTCGCCCTCTCCCTCGGCGGCGCGACGCTCTCCGCCGACAAGGTCCGGCTCAGATCCGGTAAGGTCATCGACGGCTCGTTCATGAGCGCGGATCCCAAGATCGTCCGCGTGCTGCTCGCGAACGGCTCGATCGCCGAGTTCAAAGTCGAAGACATCAGCGGGCTCGAATTCTCTCCACGCAAGGCACCGCCGCCACCGCCTCCCGATCCGGTTCGCACGCCGCCGCCGATCACGCTGCCGGCGGGCACGGCGCTCAACGTCCGGCTGACGCAGGCCATCGATGTCGACGCGACGCAAACCGGTGCCACGTTCAAGTCGGTGCTCGACGACCCCGTGATGGTGAGCGGCAAAGTCGTGCTTCCCCGCGGCTCGGCGGTCATGCTCCAGGCCGCGAAGGTCGAACAGGCCGGCAAGATGAAAGGCGCTGACAAGATCACGCTGAAGGCGAACACGGTCGCGCTCGGCGGCAAGCAGTACGACGTGGTCACGACGTACGTCGAGCAGAAGGGTTCCGGTGAGGGCAAGAAGACAGCGCGCAAGGTCGGCGGCGGCGCCGGACTCGGCGCCATCATCGGCGGCATTGCCGGCGGCGGAACGGGCGCGGCGATTGGCGCGGCAGCCGGCGCAGCGACGGGCGCGATCATGTCCAGTCAGGGAACGGAACACTTGAAGCTCGAGGCGGAAACGCGTCTGCAATTCACCTTGAGTTCCGCCGTGACGGTGCAGCCCTGAACCCCTCGCCAGGTCGCGCGCGCTCGTCTGCCGGCCGTCAGGATGCCACCATGCCTACAGATGCGACGATGACGGTCTATTTTCTCGACGGCACCAAGCTGTCGTTCAAGTATCCGAGGCTGACGGGTCCGGATCCGGCGACGATCGGCACCGCCGTGAAGCGCGCGATCGACGCCGACAAGCTCACGCTCGAAGTGGACGGCGACCTGGTGGTGATTCCGATTGCCAGCGTGAAGTACGTGAAGGTGTCACCCGCGCCGCTCAACCTGCCCGGCGGAGTCCTGCGCCGCGCGAACAGGAACTGATGGTCCGCCGGCCGTGCCGTCTGGCGCGGCCGGGGCGTCGAACCAGCGGGATCGGGCCACGATCTTCGGCGCAGCCGGATCGATCATGTAGTTCGGCGACATGATCTGCACGCCGTGCTCGTTGAACAGATCCTGGATGTGGCCGTGCAGCGCATTCAGCGTCAACGGACGCGACTGCTGGTGTTCCAGGGACACGAGCAGCGTGTAGTGCACGTAGAAATCCATCAGCGCCGTCTGGACGACGAACGGCTTCGGCTGCGCGCGCACGCCGGGCGTTCTCTCCGCCGCCTGCAGCAGCATCGCGCGCACCTGGCGCCACGGCGTGTCGTAGCCAATCGTCACCGACGTCGGCGTGAACACGCCCTCCGTTTCACCGCTCCGCGAATAGTCAATCGTCGTCTGCGACACGACGACGGCGTTCGGAATCGTGACCTCTTCGTGCCAGACCGTCCGCAGCTTCGTCGACAGGACGCCGAGATGGATGACGGTCCCTTCGAGATCGCCGATTTTCACGAAGTCGCCAACCCGCATCGCACGCGAGTACGTCAGCATGAAGCCGCTCATGATCTGGTTGACGAGGCCACTCGAACCGAACGTCAACATCAGGCCGAGGAAGACGCTCACGCCTTTGAAGGCGTCCGTCTGACTGCCCGGCAGGTACGGATAGGCGACGACGACGGCGAACAGCCAGAGCAGCGCGGTCAGCAGCCGCCGCGTCGGCTGCGCGGTCTCCGGGAAGATATAGCGTGCGGTGACCCGGCCGTCCTCCACCGCAGTGAACCAGAGTCCCACCAGGCGAACGAGAAAGCGGGCGATCAGGAAGATGACCGCCGCCGTAAACAATCCCGGAACGGCGTTCATCACGCCGAGCGCAAGATGCTCGGCCGTCGACACGAGGAACCCGCGCATCGATTCCCCCCAGGGCCGCGTGTAGGGGAACAGCCGCAGGACAAAGCCCACCGTGGCATAGACAATCACGAGGCCCGCCATTGCGGCGACCGACTTGACGAATCCGCGCTGCATGTCGAGCAGCCGCGAGGCACGCAACGAATCCAGGTCGGCAATCCCCGTCTTGGCGACGGTGCGCTCCGCGACGGCGTTCAGCCTCCCCGCCACGAAACGATGGGTCCGCACCAGTCCCCACAGCGCCAGGACGGCGGTCACGAGCGCCAGCAGCGCGACTGCGATCGCTCGCAGGATGGCGGCCGGGGCGCGGGCCGCGACATCTTCGTCGATCGCCGACCGAAGGCGCCCGACCGCTTCGGCGGCGGTTTCCGCCACGGTTTCGCCCGATAGTTCGTCGACGTCCGCGGGTGTCAGCGCCAGCACGCCGTGGCCGGCGATGGTGATCAACACACCGCCATCGAACATCCGCGTTTCGATCGGCGCCGTGATCTCCTGGCTCACGAGATCGTCCAGCGCGCGCAATGCACCATTGACCCTGTCGGCCGGCTCGCGTCCCATCACCCGAGCTCGCAGCGTGGCGATCGGACGGTTGAAAAACATCAGCGTGGCGGGCTGCGTCGAGGGTTCAGAACGCAGGAGGGTCGCGACGGTCCCACCTGGCGGGGTACCGGCTGGCACCGCCTGGGCCTGCGCGACGCTGCCGCGGCCCAGCACGACGATCAGGGCGAGCGTCGCGATCGACGTGCTAGCGCTGCGCAAAGGCATCGCGCAACCGATGCTCCTGTTCGGTCGACAGGTTCGTGGCGATGATCTCGAATTCCTTGCTCTTCAGCGCCGCGGCCACCTTGTCGAGGACCGCCTCGCTGGTCATCAGAAACAGCGCGGATGTCCCGACAGTCACCGCACCGCGGACCCGCTGGATGAACTCGTCGTCGATGCCGTAGTCGCGGAAGGCCCCGCCCATTGCGCCCATCGCGGCGCCGATGGCCATCCCGAACAGCGGCGTGAAGAAGATCACGCCGAACAGCATTCCCCAGAACATGCCACCGAGCGCCCCGTACTTGACGAGATCCACCAGTTGCCTGGTCACCGGGCCTTTCGTGCCGCGCGGCCACGACACGATGGCGGCGTCGTGGAGCGTGATCAGGTGTTTCGTCTGCAGGTCCTGGATAAGCTCGAGGGCCTCGCCGGCACCTTCAGCCGTCGAGAACTTGAGGACGCTTACGGTCGCCATCCGGATCTCCTTGGAAGAGGCGGCTAGACGGCAGGGGTCAGTAGATCTCCGGGACGAACTTCCGCCGGGCGATCGACGCCACATCGTCGTAGGCGTGCTTCTTCGATCGTTCCGGCAGCCTCACCTTCGGCCGGTGAACCTTCTTATAGGGAATCTGCTTGAGCAGGTGCGCAATCGTATTGAGCCGCGCGCGTTTCTTGTCGTCGGACCGGACGATGTTCCACGGCGCGAAGCGGGTGTCGGTCGCCTTGAACATCGCATCGCGGGCCTTCGAGTATTGATACCACTTCGCCCGCGACGGAAGATCCATGTTGCTGAGTTTCCACTGGCGAAGCGGATCGTCGATCCGCGCCCGGAACCGGCGCTCCTGCTCCTTGTTGCTGACTTCCAACCAGAACTTGATGAGGATGATGTTGTTCTCGACCATCTGCTTTTCGAACGGCGCGCACAGCTTCAGGAAGCGCGCGTACTGTTGGTCGGTGCAGAAACCCATCACGTGCTCGACGCCCGCCCGGTTGTACCAGCTTCGATCGAAGATCACGATCTCGCCGGCCGCGGGAAAGTACTGGATGTACCGCTGCACGTACATCTGCGACTTCTCACGATCCGAAGGCGCCGGCAACGCAATCAGCCGGAAGACCCGCGGGCTGACGCGTTCCATGATGGATTTGATCGTGCCACCCTTTCCCGCCGCGTCGCGGCCCTCGAACACGACGACGACGCGCAGACCTTTTTCTTTCACCCATTCCTGGAGGTCGCACAGCTTGCCCTGCAGCCGTCTCATCTCCTTCAGGTACGCCTTGTCCTTCATCTTTTTCATGGTGTGCTGTCCGTGGTGACGAGTGCCGGTTGCTACGGCTGCCATCCGCCGCCGAGGGCCCGGTACAGCCCGGCCCGCGCGCGCATCTCGGCGCCGATGGTCTGCGCGACCAGCAGTTGCTGCTGGAACAGCGTCTCGTCCGCCGTCAGGATCTCGATGTAGCTGGCGAGACCGGAATCGTAGCGGGCGCGCGCGAGATCGGCCGCGTCCTTCAGCACGTCGACGCCAACCTGCCGTTCGGTGCGCGCCAGAGCCAGCTTCTGGATCGTCACGAGCGAATCGGCTACTTCGCGATAACCGTTGAGCGCGGCCTTCTGATACATAGCCAGCGCTTCGTCGTACCGTGCGCGCATCGCCGCGAGGTTGTTGCGAAGCCGTCCGCCCTGGAAGATCGGCTGGAGCAGCCCTGCTCCGACCGACCAGACTCCCCCGTCGCCGCCGAGGAACGAGGTCAGGTCGCCGCTGACCCCGCCGAGGAACCCCGTCAGACTGATCGTCGGGTAGAA
>DASSGK010000029.1:0-3382 GCA_035693505.1 Vicinamibacterales bacterium | reverse complement strand
AAGAATCACGCCGATGGGAAGACGCGCTGGCGCGTGAACGGCCAGGCGCTCAAGGGTCTCTCGGCGGGGCTGACGGTCTCGGAACTGTGCGCGTTGTATTTCAGCCGGACGCTGCTCGAGTCGCTCTCGGGCACGCCGTTTCGCGACGATGTCGAGAGCGCGTTCGAGAAACTGTCGTCGGTGTTGACGCCGCACATGCGGGAGTTCCTGGACCAGCTGCCCCGGGTGATCGCGACCAAGGCTGACGCGACGCGCCGGAGCGACAACCCGCGACAGCATCAGTTCATCGCGCGCGCGCTCGAGGCGACGCTGCACCTGCGCCAGGCAAGCCTCACGTATCACTCCAAGGCAAGCGATCGCACCAAAGTCTACGTGGTCCATCCGTACCGCCTCGCGTACGCGCAGGGCGGCCTGTACCTGCTGGCCTACGTGCCCGAGTACCTCGAAGTGCGCACGTTCGCGGTCGAACGGATCCAGAACATCTCGCTCCTCGAGGAACGGTTCACTCCGATCGAGGAGCTGCCCGACGCCGCGTTTCCTCATTCGCTGGGCGTGCACTCCGGACCGCCGGAGCGCGTCGAGATCGCCTTCGAGCCCGCGGTGGCCGACTACGTTCGCGCGCGCGAATGGCATCCGTCGCAACAGGTGCGCGACTCCGAATCCGGCGGCCTGACGATGGTGCTCGACGTCTGCCTGGATCGCGCGCTCCAAAGCTGGATTCTGAGCTTCGGTCCCTTCGCGCGCGTCACGGCGCCGGACACGCTGGCCCGCCAGATTGCAGAACAGTTCGAAGAAGCGAGAGCGAGATACGCGTCATGAGCACACAAGAAGAAACCGCCCAGACCGCAAAGCACGCAGCGAAGACATCTCTCTCTGCGATTTCTCCGCGCTTCGCGGTTACACAACAGTGCTGGCTTCTGCTCGCTATGCTCTGCCTGTCGACGAATCTGTTCGCCGCGACAACAGCGATTCGCGCGGGAAAGGTCGTTGATGCCGGCGGCAAGGTGATCACGAATGCCGTGATCGTGATCGACGGCGATCGGATCACGTCGATCGGCACGGCGGCGCCGCCGGCCGGCGCAGAAGTGATCGACCTGAGCCGCTTCACGCTGATCCCCGGGCTGATCGATCTCCACACGCACATGACGTACTTCTGGGACCCGGCGTCGGGCACGCGGCCGCTCGCTCAGCCGCGACGGCCCGCCGGCGTCACGACGGTGCTCGCCGCAGATAACGCGCGCCGGACGCTCGAGACCGGCGTCACGACCGTACGCGACCTGGGCGCATCCGGCGACGTCGATTACGCCATGCGCGACTTGATCAACATGGGCAAGATGGCAGGCCCGCGCATGTTCGTCGCCGGGCAAGGACTCTCCGCTCCGCGCGCCGACGCGCCCAAACCCGATTACGGTCAGCTGGCGACCGCGCGCGTGGCCGCCGGATCGGACTGGGTCAAGGTCTACGGATCGCGCGGCAGCTATCAGAGCGTCGACACGACCCAGACCCTGACATTCGAAGAGATGAAGGCTGCCGTCGACGCGGCGCACGCGAAGAACCATCCGGTCGCGATTCATTCCTACGGCGCGTCAGGCGTAAAGGATGCCGTCCGCGCTGGCGCCGACTCGATCGAGCACGGCATCGAGCTGGACGACGAGACGATCGCCGATATGGTGAAGCGCGGCACGGTGTGGGTGCCGACGATCGATCACAACCGCTATTACATCGACGCGAAGGACGAATTCGGATTCGCCCCGGATACCATTCCTCCGCTGCGCGCCTACATCGAGAAGAACCTCGAGGCGACGCGGCGCGCGTTCAAGGCGGGGGTCAAGCTGGGGATGGGGTCGGACGCGGTCTACAGCATGTTCGGTCAGAACACGCGCGAGCTCGCATGGTTCGTCAAGGCCGGCATGACGCCCGCGCAAGCGCTCGCCACGGCGACGACGATTCCGGCCGCCCTGCTCGGTCATTCCAGCGATCTCGGCGCGATCGCGCCCGGGTACTTCGCCGACCTGGTCGCGGTGGACGGCGATCCGCTCGCCGACATCGACGTCGTGATCAACAAAGTCCGCTGGGTAATGAAGGGCGGCGCGGTCGTCGTCGATCGGACGTCTTCCGCGGTGGCCGGCCAAGGCTCCTCGCCGGCTGAAGCCATCAAGGCGCTGGTCGAACGCTTCCTGCTCGATCTGGGCAACCACGAGTTCGACAAGGTGGCCGCGACGCTCGCGCCGAAAGCGATCGTCGTGATCGCACGCCAGCGTCCGGCCGCCGGCAGCGCGTCCGCGGAGTGGACCAACAGTGAGCAGACCGGCGACGAGTGGATCGCAGCCTTGAAAGGAAATGCGAACCCGGTCACGTTCCGCGAGCCATTGACCAACGTCACTGTGACGATCGACAGCGATCATCTCGCGTACGTGAGGGCCGACTTCCAGGTCGTTCGCGACGGTAAAGTGGTCTCGCACGGCGTCGACCAGTTCACGCTCGTCCGCGAACCATCCGGCTGGAAGTTCACGGTGATTGCGTACACGTCGATTCCTGGACAGTGACGGACGGGCTGGACAGGCAGGAAGGGCGGGATGGGCAGGATCGGCGGGATCGGCGGACGGACAAGGGGCAGGAATGGCAGGACGGGCAGGATAGGCTGGACGGGGAGAACGCAGAGGCGGTTTTTGTTGTTCGTTTGAGAAGTTAGTCATCTCCCGACGATCGGATCGATCTGACAAGTCCGACCAACGGCGCGCCCACACCGTTGAGGTCCTTCTCGAGGTCTTTAGACAACGCCTCCGTGAAGTAGCCGAGACGAACGGCCACGTGGATGCAATACGACACTTCGGCGAGGGACGCCTCCGAGATGTTGAGAAAGTGAAGGCGCTCGCGCCGGTGCCGACGCGCGTAGCCCTCAGCGATGTTCGCGGGTACCGAGTAGGCGGCCTTACGCAACTGAGAACCCAGCTCGAACCGTTCGAAGGAAGGAAACGATCGAATCGTGAGTCTGTGGAGTTTGATGAACAAGTCGTCGGCCCGCTGCCACGCGATCAGCGAATGATGTCGAAGATTCAGCATGGCGATCCGGCATTACATCTCTCATTCCAACAATTGACTCGGACAGTTGCGCGAATTCCCAGGCAATCCGGGTTGCCGAGTGCAACCGTGGGCGCGCCTTACTACCCCGCCGGGAAGTTCCTTCCCGCCCTTCCCGCCCTGCCGTTCCAGCCCCTCTTGTCTGTCCTGCCCCTCCTGCCGGTCCTGCCGTTCCAGCCCCTCCTGCCCGTCCAGCCCCTCCTGCCCGTCCAGCCCCTCCTGCCCGTCCCGCCTATCCTGCCTATCCTGCCTATCCTGCCCATCCTGCCTATCCTGCCTATCCTGCCTATCCTGCCCCTAT
>DASSGK010000028.1:0-14813 GCA_035693505.1 Vicinamibacterales bacterium | reverse complement strand
CCGGCGGACCGCGTGCCCGCCGCTGGACCAGCGCACTGATCGTCGTCGAGATCGCGCTGACGCTGGTGCTGCTGGCCGGCGCCGGCTTCATGATGCGGAGCTTCCTGGCGCTCTACCGGATGGACATGGGCATCGACAGCTCGCGCGTGCTCACGATGCGCCTCTCGCTGCCGCTGGGAAAATATCCGAAGCCGGAGCCGCGCACGGCGTTGTTCCAGCGACTCGACGACCGCCTGCGCGGCGTGAGCGCCATCCAGGCGAGCGCCGTCACGTCGAACCTGCCGATGCTCGGCGGATTCCTGCGCCAGCTGTCAGTCGAAGGGCGGCCCGAGCGATCCGGCGAACGCCCGCCCGAAGTCACCGTGGTCAGCGTCAGCTCACGGTATTTCGAGACGCTGGGCATTCGCGTGCTCCGCGGCCGGCCGTTCAACGACAGCGACGGGACGCCGGGACACGAGAGCGTGCTCGTCAACCAGCGCTTCGCCGCGATGCATTTCGCCGGCGAGGATCCGGTCGGTCAGCGAATCCGGCTGGTGGATGCAGCACCCGCGCGCGTCTACGACGCGACCCCGCCGATGTCGGTGACGATCGTCGGCGTGGTGCCGACCGTGCGGCAGCGCAACTTCCAGGAACCCGATCCCGATCCGGTGGCGTACGTGCCGTACCGCGCGGATCCGCAGCGCTTCGTCTTCCTGGTCGTGCGCGGACAGGGCGAACCCGCGGCGCTCACCGCGATCGTGCGCGAGCAGATGCGCGCCATCGAACCGGACCTGCCGCTGTTCGGCATTCTGACGCTGGATCAGATGCTGGCGAACATCAGGTTCTCGTTCCGGGTCTTCGGAGGCATGTTCGCGATCTTCGCCGTGATCGCCCTGGTCCTGTCGGCCGTGGGCCTCTATGCGGTGACGGCGTATTCGGTGGCGCAGCGTACGCAGGAAATCGGCGTGCGTATGGCGCTGGGGGCGCAGTCGCAGCAGGTGATGTGGCTGGTTCTGCGGCGGGCGTTTCTGCAGCTCGCAGTCGGCCTGCCAATCGGGATCGCCGGCGCGTTCGCCGTCGGCCGGCTGATGCAAAGCGTGCTCGCCCAGACGAGCGGCCGGGATCCGCTGACGATTGCCGCCATCGCGGCAGTGATGTGTTTCGTGTCGGTGGCGGCCTGCCTCTGGCCGGCACGGCGGGCGACGCGCCTGGACCCGGTCGCCGCGCTCAGGAACGAATAGAGGGCTCGCCCTTCGATCAGGCCTTCGCGGCGATCACTTTCTCCCGCTCGAGCTGCTGCTGGTAGATCGCGCACCAGTCCTTGTGTTCGGCGAGCGGCATCCCGCACTCGACACAGACTCGCACGCGGACTTTCGGGGGGTCGTTCTTGCCGAACAGACGTTTCAACAATGACATGCCGCCTCCGCCAATGACGTGTGAGACGTTAGACGGCCCGCGGCAGTTCCCGGTTGTCAACCTCTGAGACGAAACCTCTGAGACGAAACCTCTGAGACGGTCGTTTGCTATTTTAATAACAGTGTGCTACAAAAATAACATATGACGAAGTCGTCAACACACACGACCCTGAGCCGCCGCGAACGCCAGATCATGGACGTCCTCTACCGGCGCGGACGCGCGACGGCCGCGGAGGTGATGGCGGAGCTGCCCGGCGAGCCCAACTATTCGACCGTGCGGACGCAGCTTCGTGTGCTCGAAGAAAAGGGGCACGTCCTGCACGACGAGGAAGGCCCTCGTTATGTCTACGCTCCCGCTGTTCCCCGCCATGCGGCCCGCAAATCGGCGTTGAAGCATCTGGTCGAAACCTTCTTCGATGGATCCGCCGAGCAGGTGGTGGCGGCGGTCCTGGGCGGGGAGGCGTCGCGGCTTTCAGACGAAGACCTGGAACGGATCAGCGAGCTGATCGAGAAGGCGCGAAAGGACGGATCGCGATGAGCCTGCTTCCCCTGCTCCTCGAAAGCACCCTGAAGGCGTCGCTCGTCATGCTGGTGGCGCTCGCCGCCATCGCCAGTGTCCGGAATCGATCGGCGGCGCTGCGGCACTGGATCCTCTCCGCCGCGATCGTGGCGGCAACGGCGGCACCGCTGCTCGGCCCGGTCGTCCCGACCTGGCACGTGCCGCTCGATGCGCTGCCACGAACGGGCGCACTCACAGCATCGGTGCCTGCGCTGCAGGACCGCGCGCCGCAGGAAACGCCGGCCGCGGGCGAACCCGATCGGACTGAGTCCAGCGGCCGTGTCTCATTGGCGGCCGCCGGAAAACTCGTCGCGATCGCCTGGATGCTCGGTGCCGCGTTGAGCGCGCTCATCCTGATCGTCGGCCTGGCCCGGCTGGCCTGGGTCGCCTCATCGGCCCGGCGCATCGCGGGCGGACGCTGGGCAATCGCCGCGGACGAGATCGCGAAGGAGTACGGCCTCCGCCGTCCGGTCGCGCTTCTGCAAAGCGATCACCCTGCCCTTCTCGTGACCTGGGGATTCGTTCAACCGAAGGTGATTCTCCCGTCGAACGCACAGCACTGGACCGACGCGCGCATCCGCATCGTCCTCTCGCACGAGCTCGCGCACGTCAAACGCGGCGACTGGCTGATCCAGATGCTGGCCGAGATCGCGCGCGCCGGCTACTGGTTCAACCCGCTGATGTGGATTGCCTGCCGCCGCCTGCGGCTGGAAAGCGAGCGGGCCACCGACGACCTCGTCCTTCGCGCCGGAATCGAGGGATCCGACTATGCCGCGCACCTGCTGGATCTGGCGCGCGCCTTCTCGCGCCATCGTCCGTGGCTGCCGGCGCCAGCCATCGCCCGGCCATCGAGTCTCGAGAGGAGAGTCAGCGCCATGTTGAATGCACGAGTGAACCGCGCCCCCATCACCCGCACCGCGCGACTCGGGATCGTCGCTGCGCTGTCTGCGCTCGCCATCATCGTCGCATCGGCGCAGGGAGCATTCTCGACATTCTCCGGGACGGTGTTCGATCCGATGAACGGCTATCTCCCTGGCGTCACCATGACGTTGACTAATACGCAGAGCGGCGCCAAGCACGAGATCCACAGCGATCGGACCGGGCATTTCGAATTCGTCGGTCTGCCTCCCGGCTCGTATACGCTCCAGGCGATTCTGCCCGGATTCTCAGTCCTGAGCGGGACCCTGGATCTGACAGGCCGCGATGTTCAGCGCGACGTCACGCTGAAAGTGGGACAGCTGCAGGAAACGATCTCGGTTCGCGCCAGCCGCGGTGACGTCGCCGCGAGCCCCGCAAGGCCGCGGCGTCCGGCTCCAGACAAGACGGCGGAGATGAAGGCGTGTTCCGAGCGCGTGTCATCCGCCGGCAGCATGGGCGGCAACCTGCGCCAGCCGTCCAAGCTCGTGGACGTGAAACCGCTCTATCCGTCGGCGCTGGCCGACGCGGGCGTCGGCGGCGTCTTCGAGTTCGCGGCGCGCATCGGCGTCGACGGAACGATCGTCGACCTGCAGACGACGTCGGGTGCGAACCCGGATCTCGAACTCGCCGCGAGCAATGCGATCCGCCAGTGGCAGTTCACGCCGACGCTGCTCAACTGCGTGGCGATCGAAGTGCCGATGACGATCAAGGTCAGCTTCCAGGCGCAGTAGCCGCGCGCGCTCGATGCTGATCGTCTCGCTCGCGTTGGGATGGGCGCTCGGAGGCGGAGTCGCCGAGCGTCCGCTCGACCAGTTTCTCGCGGATCTGCAGGCCGCCACCGTCCGCAACGACCGCAGCGCCATCGCGGGAATGGTCCACTATCCCATCAAGGTGCTTGCGAGCGGATGGATCATCCCGATCGACGATCGCGCGACATTCGTGCGCTATTTCGACGCCTTCTTCACCGACGAAATCAGGGACCTCATCGCCGCAGCCGCCGAACGGCCGGGAACGCGTGCTGTGCCGGCTGTCGTCAAGCTGGGCGGCGACAACATCCGGATCATGCGGTTCGATGGCCGCTTCAAGATCATCGGGATCACCGTGCCGCCGGCGTCCGGCAGAGTACGCGGCGCACGGCGCGGCACGACAGTCGTCAGCTTCCGCACCGGTGACAACTCCGCCGCCTTCACCGGTTCGCTCGCCGCGGGAGAACACGAGCGATACATCGTCCACGCCTCGCGCAACGAATTGCTCGACGTGCGCGTCGACCGCGTGCGCGGCCGCGACGTCATCGCGCACGTGCTCGCGGTCTCGACACAGTCGCCTCTCGACGCGCGCAGCGGGGACGGCGCCCGCGTGTGGACGGGACGCGTGCCGGCAACTGGCGACTATTTCATCGATGTGGTGCGGACGACACCGAGCGGCGACGCTGTGCTCACCTATTGGCTCACGGTCAGCGTGCGCTAGACCCGTCTCCGGTTCCAGGTAGTGTCCGGCTTTAGCCGGACTCGCGCGGGAGAGTGTCATGAGATGGCTCGACGATGCGTGGCTGGACGCGCGGTATGCGGTGAGGGCGCTGCGCCGATCTCCCGGCTTCGCGACGGTCGCGATCCTCACGCTGGCGCTCGCCATCGGGACAGCAACCGCGATCTCCAGCGTGGTAGACGCGATCCTGCTCCAGCCGCTGCCGTTCACCGATTCCGATCGCCTGGTACGCATCGTCGAGAACGTTCCCTTCGCGCTCGATCCATCACGGCCCCCGATTCAGCGCGGCGTCCCGTATCTGGATTTTCTCGAATGGCGCGCGCGTACCAGAACGCTCACCGACACGTTCGCCCTCGCGCCGGGTGTTGGAAGACTCGTCCAGACCGCCGCCGGCACCGTTCGGCTCTGGGGAACGATGACCTCAGGCGACGCATTCGCGCGGTTCGGAGCGCGCCCGCTGCTCGGACGAACCCTCGACCCTGCCGACGATAACAGTCTCGGCGCGGTCGTGTTGAGCTTCGAGACGTGGCGACGCCATTTCGGATCGTCGCCGGAGATGGTGGGTACCACCCTCGAATTCCGCGCGGACTGGGACGGGAGCTTCACGCCGGAGCTCGAACACCGCGTGCTGACCGTGGTCGGGATCATGCCCGCCGGCTTCGAGTTTCCGACCGGACCTTCAGACTACTACGCGCCGATCGCCGCCGATGCCGGATCGAAGCGCTTTCCCACGGTCAGTCCGATCGGGCGCCTGCGTCCCGGCGTCTCGGCGGCAGCGGCGAACGAGGAAGCCAACGTCATCGGCAGCGCGATCCGTCCGCCGCGGCCCGCGAACGCCCCGGCGCTGACCGTGCCGCGATTTGAAGTGCAGGGATTGAAAGAACGAATGGTCCGCCAGCTGCGGCCGGCCCTCCGCGTCTTCTTCGCCACCGTCGGTGTCGTCCTGCTGATCGCCTGCGCAAACGTCGCCAACCTGTTGCTGGCGCGTGGAACGGCCAGACACCGCGAGATGGGAGTTAGGGTCGCAATCGGGGCCGGACGCGGGCGCATCGTCAGGCAAATAATGACCGAGTGCCTCGTGCTGGCGGCCGCCGGCGGCACGCTCGGCGCGCTTCTCGGCGCGGCCAGCGTCACGCTCGTCAAGAAGATGGCGACGATCGAGGCCCCGGGCATCTTCCGTCTCGTGTTCGGCGCCACACTGCTGCCGCGCGCCAATGAAGTCGGCGTCGACTTGAGAATGTTCGCCATCGCCTCCGGCGTCGCGGCGTTCACGAGCGTGATCTTCGGTCTGCTGCCGGCCTTACATCTCTCCCGCACGAGCGAGCTCGAGGCGATGGGATCGCGCGGCAGCGAATCCGGCCGTGGAGCGCCGCGGGTTCGCGCGGCGCTGGCGATTGCGCAGCTCGTGATGGCGACAGTGCTCCTCGTCGGCGCAGGGCTACTGCTGCGCAGTTTCGCGAGGCTCACCACCGTCGAGACCGGATTCAATCCCTCGAAGGTGTTGGCGTTCCAGCTCGTGTTTCCCGCGGACTATTCCGTGTCTCGAAGGGCCGACACGATCGAAGTGCTGCTCTCGCGGTTTCGCGCCAGCCCCGGAGTCGAAGCGGCCGGCTTCGCGAGGGCCGGCCTCCTCATCACCGAGGAACTCGTCGTCGGTGTCCTCGTGCCGCGTGGCAGGACCGTGGACGAGATGCGGAATGCACCGGCACGGCCGCGCGTACGATCGGTGAGCGACGGATACCTCTCGACCATCGGTGCACGACTGGTCGAGGGACGAGAGCTGGAGGCGACAGACGCCGCAAGCGCGCAGCCGGCGATCGTAATCAACCGTACGGCTGCGCGGCTATTGTTCGGAACAGTCGGTCCGGTCGGACAAGTCGTGGATTGGTACTCCAACAACCCGGGCAAGGGAAATGCGTCGCAAGCGCGAGTCGTCGGTGTGATCGACGACATCCGCAACACGACCCCGGATCGCGAACCGGTGCCGGAAGCCTTCGTCGACTATCGTCAGCTGCTGACGATCCAGCAGCGGTGGGGCGACTCGGCGCGACAACAGAACGAGGCGTCAATCGGCTTCCTGTCGTTCGCGATTCGGACGACCGGCGATCCGGCTTCTTCCATTCCCTCGATCAGCCGGATTGTGGCCGCGGCCGATCGCAACGTCGGTGTCGAGTCGCTCCTTCCGATGTCGCGGCTGGTCAAGAGCAACGTCGCCCGGCAGCGCTTCTACGCGGTGATGCTTGGCGCGTTTGCGGCGATCGCCGCACTGCTCGCCGCGATCGGCATCTACGGTGTGCTTGCGTACGGCGTGGTGCAGCGGACGAGGGAGATCGGCATCCGCATGGCGCTAGGCGCGCGCCGCGGCCAGGTCTTCGCGCTCGTGTTGGGCAAGGGCATCCTCCTGACGACGATTGGCATTGCCGTCGGCCTGGCGGGCGCGGCCGCCGGCACACGATTGCTGCAGGGCATGCTGTTCGGCGTCAGCCCTCTCGATCCGACAACGTTCGCGGTGACATCACTGCTGTTCGGAGCGGTCGCGACGGTGGCCTCATACTTTCCCGCACGGCGGGCGACACGTGTCGATCCGATCGTCGCATTGAGAAGCGAGTAGAAGCTCCCGACCGGGCGCGCTCCGGCAACGTCTCAATGGCGCGCCTCATGCGCTAGAGTGAACACATCATGACGAGCCCATTTGTAAAGTATGTAAAGTCGTTCAGGTCGGCAGCGCTGGTGTCATCGCTCGCTGTCGGCGCGGTCCTGGCGGCCCAGGCGCCGCAGGAACCGCCGCCGGGCGGATGGGCGTTCGAGGTCGCGTCGATCAAACCGAACAACTCCGGCGACGGCCGCGTGATGATGCAGATGCAGCCGGGCCAGTTGCGCGCGACCAACGTCACGCTGCGGCTGCTGATTCGGAACGCCTACCAGCTGCAGGATTCTCAAATCACCGGCGGCCCAGGCTGGATCGCGTCGGATCATTTCGATCTGATCGCGAAAATGCCCGACGGCTTTCAGCAGACGCCTGGCCCACCGCCGGCGGCAGGCGGTCCGCCGACACCGGTTCAACTGATGATGCGCGCGCTGCTGGCGGAACGCTTCAAGCTCGCCACGCACAACGAGACGAAGGACTCTCCGATCTACGCGCTGGTCGTCGCTCGCAGCGACGGCAAGCTCGGTCCGCAGCTGAAAAAATCAGATACCGATTGCGCCGCGGTGCTCGCCGCCATGCGAGGACGCGGTCCCGGCGCGATGCCGCCGCCTCCCGGCGGTCCCGGTGGCCGCGGCGGCGACAACTTTCCGTGCGGCATCCGCATCGGACCCGGCGCCTTGACGATGGGCGGCACGCCGCTGACGAACTTCGCCCAGTCGCTCGGTATGTTTGCCGGCCGGATCGTCCTCGATCGCACCGGGCTGACGGGCGCGTACGACGTCAACCTGACCTGGACGCCGGACCAGATGCCGCGCCCTGCCGGCGGCGGCGATCAGCCGCCGTTGATCAACGGCGCGGCCGTCGATCCAAACGGTCCGTCGCTGTTCACCGCTGTTCAGGAGCAGCTCGGGTTGAAACTCGATTCGCAGCGCGGCCCGGTCGAGACGCTGGTCATCGATCACGCCGAGAAGCCGGTCGAAGACTAGAAGGGTTCGCCGGGCTTCGTGGTTCCGATCTTCCGTCATGCTTCCATAGCGATCGCCGTCCTGCTCTTCGCCGTCAGCGCGGAAGCAGCAACCGATCACTACGGCCGCGTGACGTTTGGCGGACTGCCCGTTCCTGGCGTGAGCGTCACCGCCACGCAGGGTGACCGGACAGTCGTGACCGTGACCGGTCAGGACGGCGTCTTCCGCCTCCCCGCGCTCGACGTAGGCACCTGGATCGTTCGGGTGGAAATGCCGGGCTTCGCGACGGCCACGCAAGACATCACGATCGATGCCGGCGCCCAGACGTCGACCTGGGCGCTGAAACTGCTGTCTCTCGACGAGATGACGCGGATGGCGCAGACGGTCCCAGCGGCTGACCGCGCCGCGGCCGAGCGCGCAGAGGCTACTCAAGGTTCCAGCGCTCAAACGGAACGGCCCGCCGCGGCCGGAAGGAACCGCGCTGCCGGCACACCGGCAACATCAACTGCACCGCAAACCGGATTTCAGCGCGCGCAGGTCAATTCAGCCGGCGCCACGCTCGCCAACGATCCAACGGTCTCGGCTGACGCCGACCGCGGCAGCAGCGATGGATTCCTGATCAACGGCAGCGTCAACAACGGCGCGGCCTCCCCGTTCGCCCAGCTCGCGGCGTTCGGCAACAACCGCCGGAACGCGCGGTCGCTCTACAACGGCGGCATCGGCGTGCTGCTGGGTAACTCGGCTCTCGATTCCGCGCCTTATTCCTTCACCAGCCAGAGCTCACCCAAGCCGTCCTACAACGACGCGCAGATCGTCGCGTCGCTGGCGGGACCGCTGAGAATCCCGAACCTGCTGCGGAACGGGCCGAACATGTTCCTCGGATATCAGCGGACGATCGATCACAACGCGACCACGCAGTCGGCGCTGATGCCAACTGCCCTCGAGCGCTCGGGTGATTTCTCGCAAACGCGCGACGCGCTCGGGCGCGTCATCCAATTGATCGATCCGGCCAGCGGGCTTCCGTTTCCCGGAAACGTCATTCCGTCCGCGAGTCTCAGCTCACAGGCCAAATCGCTGCTGAACTACTACCCGCTGCCGAACCTGCCCGCCGGCGGACGATTCAACTACCAGACACCCGTGCTCGAAGCCAGGCATCAGGACGCCGTGCAGGCGCGGCTCTCGCAGATGCTGTCCGGCGGGAAAAATCAGCTGTTCGGGTTGATCGCGCTGCAGCGCACGACCACCGACACGGGCAACGTGTTCGGGTTCACCGATTCCACCCGCGCATCCGGTATCGATACGAACGTCAACTGGTCGCATCGCTTTTCGCAGTTGTTGTCGCTGCGCCTCCGCTATCAGTTCACCCGTCTGGCCAACGACGCGACGCCGTACTTCGCGAACCGGATCAACGTGTCCGGCGAAGCGGGCATCACCGGCAACGATCAGACGCCGGTCAACTGGGGCTCGCCGCAGCTGCAATTCGCGAGCGGGGTTGCCGGCCTCGGAAGCCCGCAAGCCGCGACCAACAGCAATACCACGCACGGCTGGGGCGCCGAGATCCTGTCGACGCACGGGCGGCACGCCGTCACCATCGGCGGCGATGTTCGTCGTCAGAGCTGGAGCATCCTGTCGCAACAGAATGCCCGAGGCGTGTTCAGCTTTACCGGGAGCGAGACCGGCTCAGACCTGGCGGATTTCATGCTGGGACGCCCGCACTCCAGCGCGATTGCGTTCGGCAACGCCGACAAGGATTTCACGGCACCGGCCTACGACGCTTACGTCACCGATGACTGGCGCGTGAGCCCGATCCTGACCGTGAACGCCGGCGTACGGTGGGAGTATGAAGCGCCGATCGATGAACGCTACGGCCGCCTCGCGAATCTCCTGGTCACACCGGGGTTCGCCTCGGTTCAACAGGTCGAGGGCAACGGTTTGATCAACGGCGATCCGCGCGGCATTCAGCCGCGCGTCGGCATCGCGCTCCGGCCGGTCGCGGGGTCGTCGCTGGTGATCCGCGCCGGTTACGGAATCTATCGCAACACGGGCGTGTATCAACCGATCGCCTCGCTGCTCGCACAGCAGCCTCCGACGTCGAAAACCGTGAGCACGGAGACCACCGCCGAGCATGTGCTCACGCTCGCGAACGGATTCACCGAACCGCCTGGGGACACGCTCAACACGTTCGCCGTCGATCCCGATCTCCGGGTCGGCTACGCGCAGAACTGGCAGGTGCTCGCGCAGCGCGATCTGCCGGCATCGCTCACGATCACCGCGACCTACCTCGGCACGCACGGCAGCCACCTGCTGCAGGAATTCCTGCCCAACACGGTCCCGGTCGGCGCGACGAACGCGTGTCCCACTTGTCCCGCCGGCTACGTGTATCTGACGTCGAACGGTCATTCTGATCGCCAGACCGGACAGGTTCAGCTGCGCCGCCGGCTGCGCAACGGCCTTCTTGCGAGCGTGCAGTATGCCCTTTCAAAGGCGATGGACGACGCGGGCGCCTTCACCGGTGTCAGTCTGGTCGGTTCGGCTATCGCGCAGGATTGGCAGCATCTCGACGCTGAGTGGGCGCCATCGAATTTCGATCAGCGTCACCTGCTCACCGCGCAGCTGCAGTACACGAGCGGCGCCGGCGTGAGCGGCGGTGGCATGCTGGATAGCGCCGCGGCGAAATTCCTCCGCGGATGGACCATCACGACACAGCTGACCGCGGGGAGCGGATTTCCGCTCACGCCGATCTACCCGACGTCAGTGCCAGGCACCGGCGTCACGGGCAGTCTTCGCGCGAACGTCACCGGGGTCGCCAGCGATCCACCCGACGGCTACTACGCCAATCCCCTGGCGTACGTGACGCCCGCGCCCGGCCAATTTGGGAACGCCGGACGCAATTCGATCACGGGCCCGCGGCAATTCTCGATGGACGCGAGCATCGGGCGCACGTTCATGTGGGGCGATCGGCTCAATCTCGACTGGCGGCTCAACGCCACGAACATCCTGAACCGCGTGACGTTCGCCGCGGTCAACACATTCGTCGGCAGCACGCAGTTCGGCTTGCCGACCACGGCAAACCCGATGCGCAAGGTGCAGGCGAGCATTCGCCTTCGATTCTGATGCTACAGGGACGGACAAGGACACAAAGGGGACAAAGGATGCAGAGGCGTCTCGCCGCCTTTGTGTTTTTCGTCTGCTTTGTGTCCTTGGCGCCGCTGACCGCACAGCAGCCGGCGCAGCCTGTCTTTCGTGCCGGCACGCGGCTCATCGTCCAGACCGTCAGCGTCAAAGACAAGGAGGGGCGACCGATTGAAGGATTGACGGCGAACGACTTCATCGTCTCCGAAGACGGCGAGCCTCAGACGGTCAGCTTCGTCGAATTCCAGCGCCTTCCCGATCGCCCGGCGGAGGCACGCGCCGATTCCCCCGCTTCGCGCGAGCCGGTGGCCGTCAGCGCGCCGTCTCCCACGCAGGGACAAATTGTCGTGCCGCCGCCCGGCGATACCCGCTATCGGGATCGGCGTCTTCTCGTCCTGTACTTCGATCTCACCGCGATGCCGCCTGGCGATCAGATGCGCGCGTACAACGCAGCACAGACGTTCATCGACACGCAGATGCAGCCGACGGATCTGCTGGCGATCATGACGTTCGGCGGCGGCGCGGTCCGGGTGAAGCAGGATTTCACCGGCGACCGCGGGGCGCTTCGCGAGGTGATTCAAACGCTGATCTTCGGCGACGACAAGGACGGGGACGGCATCCCGGACAACACCGACATCGGAACCGCCTTCGGCCAGGACGATGCGGAATTCAGCATCCTGAATACGGATCGGCAGCTCTCCGCGCTTCAAACGGCGGCCACGATGCTGCGCGGTCTGCCGGAACAGAAAGCGCTCGTCTACTTCGCGAGCGGCCTGAGGCTCAACGGGGTCGATAACCAGGCGCAGCTGCGGGCCACCACGAACGCCGCTATCCGGGCCAACGTCGCGCTGCACCCGATTGACGCGCGGGGTCTCGTCGCCCAGGCGCCGCTCGGCGACGCCACGAGGCCGTCGCCCGGCGGCATCGGCATGTTCTCGGGTCAGCTGGCGCAGAATGCGGTGACGGCATTCCAGCGATCGCAGGACACCCTGTACTCGCTCGCGAAAGACACGGGCGGGCACGCGATGTTCGATTACAACGATCTGTCGCTCGGCATCGCTCAGGCGGCGCAGTCGGTGACGAGCTACTACATGCTCGGCTACTACAGCACGCACCCGGCCAACGACGGCCGTTTTCACCGCGTCCGCGTGTCGCTTCGCAATCCGTCCCTGGGCGAGCTCACCTATCGTCAGGGCTATTTCAGCGACAAGGAGTTCGCAAAGTTCACTGCCGCCGACAAGGAGCGTCAGCTCGAGGACGCGCTGATGCTGGACAACCCGGTCACCGACATCTCGATCGCGATGGAAGTGAACTACTTCCAGTTGAACAGCGCGGAGTACTTCGTCCCCGTCGCGGTGAAAATTCCCGGGAGCGAACTTGCGCTCGCCCGCCGCCGCGGCGCGCCCCGCACGGTGATCGATCTCATCGGCGAGGTGAAGGACGACTTCGGCATCACGGTGCAGAACGTGCGGGACAAGCTGGACATCAAGCTGACCGACGACACCGCAGCGCAACTGGCGACCCGTCCGCTCCTTTACGAAACCGGCTTCACGCTGCTGCCCGGGAAGTACGTCATCAAGCTGCTCGCCCGCGACGACGAGACCGGTCGTATCGGGACGTATCAGGCGTCATTCGCCGTGCCGAACTTGAACCGGGAGCTCCAGCGGGTGCCGATGAGCACGGTGGTGTTGAGCAGTCAACGCGTGGCGCTCAGCGACGCGCTGTACAGCGTGAAGCAGAAGGCCGCCGCGGAAGCTGCAAACCCGCTCGTCCATGACGGACAGAAGCTCGTGCCGAGCGTCACGCGGGTGTTCAGCAAAGCGCGCGAGCTGTACGTGTACGCGCAGGCCTACCAGCGCGGATCGGCGACGACCCAACCGCTGATGGCATTCGTCAGCTTCTATCGCGGCGACGTGAAGGCGTTCGAGACCGCACCGATGATGGTCACCGACGGGTTGGACGCGAAGACTAAGGCCGTGCCGTTGAGATTCAGCGTCCCGCTCGACGGCTTCGCGACGGGCCGCTACGACTGTCAGCTGACGATCATCGATCCGACCGCCGAAAAGATCGCGACCTGGCGTGCGCCAATCGTCATCGTGCGCTGAGAGAGATCAGCACCCAAAAGCCATCCGCGGATTGCGCGGATGACGCGGATTGAATCTGGAAGTTAGCCACAGAGCTCACAAAGACACTGAGATTTTCAGCCACGGAGATACCGAGTCACCGGAACGAGCGCACGCTGCAGATCCCGACGCGTTCGACTCTCCGTGTCCCGGTGTCTCTGTGGCCCGTCAACCACGCGCGTGCGTCGCCGGACGCCGACCAATCCGCGTACATCCGCGAAATCCGCGGATGAATAAATTGGACCTTCACCGGACGGCGACCGGATACCAGTTGGCGTCGCGGACTTCGATCGCTTCCCCTTTGAGCGCACTCTTGAACGCCTGCAGGCTTTCCGGCACCGTCAAGCCGCCGGCCGGCGCCTCGGCGTTCGCCGCAGGATTCACCAGGCGAGCGGCGATCGTCTGGTCGTAGTGGTACGGATAGACAATCTTCGGCGCGATGGTCTTCACGCAGTCCGCCGCCGCGGCAGGCGTCATGCGGCCGAGCGGGATGTTCAGCGGGATGAAGGCGACGTCGATATTCTTCAACGCGAGCACTTCCGGCACGCACTCGGTAACGCCGGCGACATAGATGCGCGTGCCTCCCAGCGTGATCAGGTAACCGTTCGATTTGCCTTTCGGATGGGCTGGCGCGCCTTGAATGATGTCGTACGCCGGAATCGCTTCCACCGTGATTCCGCCTTCCGACGCTCGCTCACCGTTGGCCATGATGATGCCGTCGGGAAACTTCGCTTTCCCGACCTCCGGGATAATGACCGGCGCATTCTGCTTCCGCAGGGCTTGAATCGCCTTGAGGTCGAGATGGTGGCCCGGATCGTCGGTAATCAGGATCAGGTCCGCCTTCTTGTACCGCGACAGATCGAGCGCGCTCCAGGGATCGACCTGAATCACCTTGCCGCCATACTCCAGTTGAATACTGGAGTGAATCAGCGGTGTGATTTCGATCGCGCCGCCGGCGGCCGGCACCTTGTCGGCGGCGAACGCAGGGCTAAGGCCCTGCGCCACAAGTGTGATCGCCGCGAGCAGCCGCACGGCGCGGGTCACAGCAGCGCCTTGATCTGCGACTCGAAGATGTCTTTCACGCTCTTCGCGTCGGGCTCCTTGTCCTTGGTGGCGCCCGGCAGCCCGAGGTGCTTCTGACAGATCTTCCCGTCGCGCGAGATGATGAACGAGATGGGCAGCCCGAACAGCGGACCGTACGCATCGTCGATCTTGTCCTGCTGCTCGTCGCCGTTCAGCACGGCGTAGTTCATCTTCATCTTCTCCGCGAACGGCTTCGCGTTCTCGAACTTGTCGAGCAGGACGACGCCGACGACTTCCAGCCCCTGACTCTTGTACTTGTTGTAGAGATCGATGAAGCCGGGAATCTCCACTTTGCAGGGACCGCACCATGTCGCCCAGAAGTCCAGCAGCAGCACCTTGCCCTTGTAGTCGGCGAGGCGGACTTCCTTACCCGTGATGTCCTTCAAGGTGAAGTTCAGGTTGGCTGGCTTTGCGTCCGCGGGACACGCCGACGCGTCAGGCGCCTTCGGCGTCCGGCCGCCGCACGCGGCGGCGATCGACGCAACGATCAGCGCCGCCGTCGTTATT
>DASSGK010000027.1:0-35443 GCA_035693505.1 Vicinamibacterales bacterium | reverse complement strand
CGTCGGCGGCGAGCCGGCCCGGCAGCATGTTCATGGCGGGCGAGCCGATGAAGCCAGCGACGAACGTCGTCGCCGGCCGCTCGTAGACGTCGATCGGGCCGCCGATCTGCTCCGCGCGGCCGGCATTCATGACGATCAGCCGGTCGCCCAGCGTCATCGCCTCGACCTGGTCGTGGGTGACGTAGACGCTGGTGGTGCCGATGTCGCGATGCAGGTGCTTGATCTCCATGCGCATCTGCACGCGCAGCTTGGCGTCGAGATTGGACAGCGGCTCGTCGAACAGAAAAACCTCCGGCTCGCGCACGATGGCGCGGCCCATGGCCACGCGCTGGCGCTGGCCGCCCGAGAGCTGGCGCGGCTTGCGCTCCAGGAAGGCGCCGAGCTCGAGGATCTTCGCGGCCTTCCGCACCCGCGTCTCGATCTCGGCCTTCGGCATGCCGCGGATGCGCAGCCCGTAGGACATGTTGTCGTACACCGACATGTGCGGATAGAGCGCGTAGTTCTGAAACACCATCGCGACGTCTCGGTGCGCCGGCTCGAGCTGGTCCACGCGGCGATCGCCGATCCAGATTTCACCCGAGTCGACCGTCTCGAGGCCCGCCAGCATGCGGAGGAGCGTCGTCTTGCCGCAGCCGGACGGGCCGAGCAGCACGAGACACTCTCCCGATTCCACGTCGAGGCTGATGCCGTTGGCGGCGTGGTGCGCGCCGAACCGTTTCGTCACGCGCTCGAAGCGGACTCGCATCAGCAGGCGCAGTATACTCCGCGACTATGACCGCTTCTGAGGCGCGCTGGGACGTGATCGGCATCGGCGAGAATTCCGTGGACTCGGTGAGCATCCTGCCGGGGTATCCACAGCCGACGGGTCCGTCCGCGAAGATGCGGATCCGCGAGCGCCACATTCTCTGCGGCGGACAGATGGCGACTGCGATGTGCGCCTGCGCGAGTCTCGGTTTGCGCGCGAAATACGTCGGCGTCACGGGGACCGACGACAACGGCCGCCGCATTCGCGCCGAGCTGCGCAAGCGAAACGTCGACATCAGCAGCCTGGTGATCCGCGACGTCGAGAATCGGTTCGCGGTGATTCTCGTCGACGAGAATACCGGCGACCGGATGGTGCTGTGGGATCGCGACGATCAGCTGAGGCTGCGCGAGTCGGAGCTGCCCGTCGATGCGCTGGCGCACACCCGGGTCGTGCACGTCGACGATGTGGACGACGAGGTGGCGGTGCGGGCGGCGCGGCTGGCGCGCGACGCCGGCGCGCTGGTGACCAGCGACATCGATCGCCTGACGCCGCGGACCGAGGAGCTTGCGTCGACGGTGACGCACGCGATCTTCGCGCAGCACGTGCCGGCGACTCTGACCGGACTCACCGACGTCGAAGCGTCGCTGCGCCGGCTGCGCAGGAAATTCGACAACGTCCTCGTCGTCACCATGGGCGAACAGGGATCGTCGGCGCTCGAGGGCGATCGCTTCTATCACGAGCCGGCGTTCAACGTGCACGCGGTGGATACGACCGGCGCCGGCGACGTGTTCCGGGGCGGCTTCATCTACGCGCTGGTCAACGGCCAGCCGATCGGGGAGGCGCTGCGCACCGCCAACGCCGCGGCGGCGGTCAGCTGCACGCGCCTGGGTGCGCTCAACGGCGTGCCGACGCTCGCCGAGGTTCGCGAGCTCATGACAGCCGACGTGCACAGGTGATGCGATGAGGTCCGCACTGGCCGCGGTGCTGATGACGGCGTTGACGGGCGTACCGGCGCCGATGGCGGCGAGCGACCACGTCGTTCGCGAATTCGTCGCCGCCGAAGACGGTGAGGCGGTGGCGCTCGTGCGCGCGGGCTGTGAACGCTGTGACTGGGGCGTGGCGGGCCGCGAATCGGTGGCGCTCACGGTCTCGCTCGACGGCCAGTACTCGCAACATCTTCAGCTCGTTCGAGGCGAAGCGGCCGCCGACTACCGGATCGTGCTGGGTCCAGTCGCCAAAGGCTCTCATCGTCTCGCCATCGACCGCGATCCGGCGCTGACCGCCGCTGGTGCCGGGCCGGCGACGATCGATGTGCCGGACGTCACGCTGTTCAGCCCGCGTCAGGGCATGGACTACACCGCGCTGGCGATGGCTCCGATCCTTCACGCGCGGCCGAATACGGTCGGCAAGTTCACCGACCTGCCTCTCGTGATGTGGTACGAAATCGTTTCGACGCCTCGCGGCCGGCAATACCGATACTCCGTCATCTTCACCAACGAGGACGGCGGCACGCAGACGGATCGGCTGATGGCCACATGGGGACGCACGACCGACATCGAATTCGTCTACGGTATCGAGCTCGATGGGAGCGGGAAGATCCTCGCGGAGGAATTCCAGGGACCTGGACACGAAGTGCCGGCGTTCACGGGAAAGCACGAAGCGCGGCATCCGCTGTTGTGGGTGTCCACCGACAACAACATGGTCAGCGAATCGGGATCCACGCGGATCCGCTACCGCCTCGTGCCGCAGCTGTTCGATCTCACGAACCAGTCGCGGGAAGCCGTGATGGATGCCAGTCCATGGACGTACGCGATCGCATCGGTCGAAATGCGCCGGGAGGGCAAGGTCGCGCCTGATCCACCGACCGGCGTCAACAAGATCCCCGATCCGCGCCGCTTCGTCCATGTCGAAGCGTGCGGCAGCGTCGGCAACGCCGCACTTTCGCTGAGCATCGGCGTGCGCGATCAATGGATCCCGTCCGACCGCGGATTGCCTCAGTATCGGATCGTCCGCGACGGCTGCTTTACGATCGCGACGCCGCTGCCCGCCGGCACGCGTCCCTCGGACATTCGAGCGATTCGGGTCCACGCGTTCGAGCGCCCGCCGGCAGACGGCAAGCCCAGGGTTGCCGCGGATCCCGTGACGTTCACCCGCATCAACAAGGTGTTCATGCTGGACGAGCACGACCTTCCCGGTCCATCGATCCTGAGATGGGAGGGATCGCAGACGATCCGGCCTGGCGGCGAACCGTTCGAGGTCCCGATCCGATGAGCGACGGCGCGCGGCCGCCCGCGCTCCAGATGCGCGGCATCCGCAAGACATTCCCCGGCGTGGTGGCGCTCGACGCGGTGGACCTCACGGTCGAGGCCGGCGATGTCCACATGCTGCTCGGCGAGAACGGCGCCGGCAAATCGACGCTGATGAAGATTCTCGGCGGGGCCTATCGCAAGGACGCCGGCGAGATCCTTCTCAACGGCGTGCCGGTGGAGATCTCCAGCCCGCGTGACGCGCGCAATCTCGGGATCCGCATCATCTATCAGGAGCTCAACCTCGTCCCGCACCTGTCAGCCGGCGAGAACATTTTCCTGGGCGACCTGCCGACGAGGCGCTTCCCTGGCGCGATCGACTGGTCCGCGCTGCACGATCGAACCGCGCGGCTGCTGACCGATCTGGGCATGACACTCGATCCGCGCGCGCCGGTCGGCAGCCTCGGACTCGCGCAGCGCCAGATGGTGGAAATCGCGAAGGCGCTCGCGGCCTCCGCCAAGGCTTCGGCGTCGCAGGCTGCGGCCGACGACGCGGTCCCCGTGAGCCGGCAGGTGAAGATCCTCGTGATGGACGAGCCCACGTCGGCGCTGACCAGCAAAGAGGTCACGCAGCTGTTCGCGCTCATCGAACGGCTGACCGCACGCGGTGTCTCCATCATCTACATCACGCATCGCCTCGACGAGGTCTTCCGGATCGGGCGGCACATCACCGTCATGCGCGACGGCCGTCATGTGACGACAACACCGGTCGGCAGCGTCAGCGTGCCTGAGCTCGTGCGGTTGATGGCCAACCGCGATCTGAGCGATCACTTTCCGAAGCAGCGGGTCGAGCGCGGGGCCGAACTGCTGCGCGTCGAAGGCCTGACGGTTCGCGGTGTCCTCTCGGACATCAGCTTCTCGCTGCACGCAGGAGAAGTGCTCGGGATTTCGGGTTTGCTCGGTGCGGGCCGGACCGAGCTGGCGCGGGCCGTCGCCGGCGCCGATCCGTTCGATGAGGGCCGGCTGCTCGTCGCCGGCGCGGAGAAGCGGTTTCACAGTCCGGCGGATGCGATTGCGCACGGCATCGGCCTGCTTCCCGAGGATCGAAAGGCGCAGGGGCTGGTTCCTGGTCTGAACGTCGCCCGCAACATCGCTCTTCCTCATGGACGCCGCCTGGCGCCGTTCGGCGTCCTGTCGCGACGCTGCGAAGCCGAAATGGCCGGTCCTGTCAGCAGAGAACTGCGGGTGAAAGCGACGGCCACGCAGGCGGTCCGTCAGTTGAGCGGAGGGAACCAGCAGAAGGTCGTGCTCGGAAAATGGCTGGCGGGCGACGGCCGCATCTTCATCTTCGATGAGCCCACGCGCGGTGTCGACGTCGGCGCGAAGGTGGAGATCTACAACCTGATGAACCGGCTGACGGCCGGCGGCGCCGGGATCATCATGATCTCCTCAGAGCTGCCGGAGCTGCTCGGGATGAGCGACCGGATCCTGGTGATGCATCGTGGACGCATTCACGCGGAGCTTGCCGGCGCGGAAGCAACGGAAGAACGTGTGCTGAGCGCGGCGCTGGGGTTGGCCAGTTGAAGTTCCGTTGTGACGGGGCGGCCCGCACGTGAGGGACCCGAGGCAGTTCGGGACGCTGATCGGCCTCGTGTTGCTGAGCGCGGCGCTCTGGATTCTGACGCCGCACTTTCTCACGGTCTCCAATCTCGTCAACGTCGTCGAGCAGACGAGCATCAACGCGATCGTCGCTGTCGGCATGACGTTCGTGATTCTCTCCGGCGGGATCGATCTGTCGGTGGGATCGATCGTAGCCCTTGCCGGCGTCGTGCTCGGCACGTCGCTGCAGGCAGGACATCCGTTGACGGTGGCACTGTCGCTGGCGCTGGCCGCCGGCACCGCGTGCGGCCTGGGAAACGGCGCGCTGATCAGCTGGGGCGGGCTTCCCCCCTTCATCGTGACGCTGGGAACGATGAGCATCGCGCGCGGCGCGGCGCTGCTGTTCACCGAGGGGCGGCCGGTATCCGGTTTCGCCGCGTCGTTTCGGACGCTGGCCATCGGTCGCGTGGGTTTCGTGCCGGCGCCGGTGATCGCGATGGCGATCGTCTACGCCGCGTCCCACTTCGTGCTGACCCGGACGACGTTCGGGCGCTATGTCTACGCGATCGGCGGCAACGAAGAGGCAACGCGCCTGTCGGGCGTCGCCGTGCGCTTTCACAAGACGATGGTGTACGGCGTGTCGGGGCTGATGAGCGCGATGGCCGCCGTGCTGCTGACGGCCCGCCTGAACTCGGCGCAGCCCATTGCCGGCATCAACTACGAGCTCGACGCGATTGCAGCGACCGTCATCGGCGGCACCAGCCTGATGGGCGGCGAAGGCACGCTTGGCGGTACGCTGGTCGGCGCACTTATCATGGGCGTGCTGCGTAACGGCCTCAACCTGCTTGGCGTGTCGTCGTTCCTGCAGCAGATCGTCATCGGCGGAGTGATCGTCGTAGCCGTGCTGCTGGACACCGTGTTGAAGAGGAAGAATCGGACATAGATCGGTTTGCGATATCGGTAGTGTCCGGCTTTAGCCGGACCTTGGAACCGCCGGCGATCCAGGTTCGCCTGAAGGCGGACACTACCCTCGGGGACATATGAAAAAGACTGCAGCTCTCGCCCTGCTGACTGCCGTGGCCGCATCCGCGTCGTGCAACCGCGAGGCGCCGGCGGCCACCGGCGGCAAGCCGACCGTGGCGCTGGTCCTGAAGACGCTGAACCATCCGTTCTTCGTCGACATGCGCCGGGGCGCGCAGGAAGCGGCCGACCGCCTCGGCGTCAACCTGCAGGTGCAGGCGGCCGAGCGTGAGATCGACGTCGAGAAGCAGATGCAGATCGTCGAGAACATGATCCAGACCGGCATCCAGGCGCTGGTGATCACGCCGAGCGGATCGCGGGAGATCGTCTCGGCGCTCGTGAAGGCGAAGAACGCGAAGGTGCCGATCGTCATCGTGGACACGCGCGTCGACGCGAAGGCCGCCGCCGACGCGGGCGTCAAGACGGAAACCTTCGTGGGGTCCGACAACTACGCCGGAGGCAAGCTGGCCGGCGACTATTTGGTGAAGGTCACCGGCGGGAAAGCACACGTCGGCATCCTCGAAGGCATCCCCGGTCACGAAACGGGCGACTCACGGCTGCGCGGATTCCGCGACGCCGTCAAGGATGCGGCCGGCGTGACCATCGTCGCCTCACAACCGGCCAACTGGGAGCGCGATCAGGGGTTCAACGTGTTCCAGAACATGCTGCAGGCGCACCCGGACATCGACAGCGTGTTCGCGTGCAGCGACCTGATGGCGCTCGGAGCCGTCGAAGCCATCAGGGCGGCGGGCAAGACCGGCACGATCAAGGTGATCGGCTTCGACGCGCTCGACGATGCGAAGAAGGCGATTGCGGCGGGAACGATGGAAGCGTCGGTGGCGCAGTTCCCGTCGGAAATGGGGAAGGCCGCGGTCGAAAGCGCGGTGAAAGTGATTCGGGGCGAAACGCTCCCGGCTGATATCAACGTGAAGCTCGCACTCGTGACGAAGGACGACGTGAAATGACGACGACTGGCAAGGGAAGGCTGGCAATCGGATTGATTGGGGCGGGACGCCTGGGCCGCGTATATGCGCGGGACCTGGCGAGCCGCATTGCGGAAACAAAACTGGTGGCGATCGCGGATCCGGTCGAGACCGTCGCGAAGGAGGTGGCGGCCGAGTTCGATGTGCCCAGCCACTACGGCGATCCGCTGGCGCTCATCGACGATCCCGCGGTGGACGCCATTGTGATCGTCAGCCCCACGCACACGCATCGTGAGCTCGTGATCGCGGCGGCGAGCCGGAAGAAGGCGACGTTCTGCGAGAAGCCGCCGGCACTCTCGCTGGAGGAGGTCGCCGAAATGCAGGAAGCGGTGTCGAGCTCCGGCATGTTCCTGCAGATGGGATTCATGCGGAGGTTCGACGCCGGCTACGCGTCGGCGAAGCGGCAGATCGAAGAGGGTCGCATCGGCACGCCGTTGGTGTTCAAATCGACGTCGCGCGACCCGTTCCGCCCGAGCCTCGAATATGCGAACCCGAAGAGCAGCGGCGGCATGCTGCTCGACATGGGCATTCACGACTTCGATCTCGCCCGATGGTTCATGGGCGAGGTCAGGACGGTGTCGACGATCGGCGCGACGATCGCGTATCCGGAGCTGGCCACCGTCGGCGACATCGACAACGCCGTCGCGAGCCTCACCTTCGCCAGCGGCAAGCTGGGCGTCGTCGATCTGAGCCGCAGCGGCATCTACGGGTACGACATCTCGACGGAGATCCTCGGCCTCGAGGGAACGCTGAAGATCGGCTACCTGCGGGAGACGCCGGTGATGCTGATGACGAAGAACTCTGTCGCACACGATACGGTCCCGTATTTCATGGAGCGGTTCCGCGACGCGTACACGACCCAGCTGCAGAACTTCGCGCAGAACGTGCAGCAGGGGCGGCCGGCGCCGATCACGATCGAGGACGGCATGGAGGCGCTGCGGATCGGCGTCGCCGCCACGCGCGCGCACGAAACGGGCCGATCGGTGGTCGTCTCGGCGATCAAAGCCTGAGATTACGACCGGAAGAAACCGCAGAGACCGCTGAGACCGCTCGAGATGTTGGTCACGTTCGGAAGAAACCGCGGAGACCGCAAAGGCCGCGGAGGACACGTGGGTGTGATCGCGCTTCTCCTCGGCTTGACTGCGACGTTAACGGTGGCCGCGCCGGCCGATCAGCAGGCGATTCGTGACGCCCGCATCGCTCAGAATTCCGCGATTGCCTCGTCCGATCTGGATCGGGCCGCGACGTTCTGGACCGAGGACGTGACCGTTCGCCGCGCGCTCGGCCAGCCGTTGAGCGGCCGGGAGGCGGCGCGCAAAGCGCTCGAGGCGCCGCCGGCGCCAGCGGCGCGTCTGATCTACCAGCGACTGACGAAAGACGTCGATGTCAGCACGCAGTGGCCGCTCGCCTTCGAGACCGGCACGTGGGAAGGTCATCTCGGCAGGCTTGCCGGCGCGGTCGTCATCGGCGGCCGCTACTCCGCTCAATGGGTGAAGCGCGGCGATCGCTGGTTGATCCGGTCCGAGGTGTTCGTTGCGCTGACGTGCAGCGGTGTCGGCTGTGAAGCCACCGCCGTCCCGTAGAACGTCACGGCCGATGGCCGATTCGATTTCACGAGTGTCAGACCGCACTCGAAATGGTTACCGTGCGGCCGGACCGGCCGGGCCTTAGTTGATCCGCAAGCGGAACAGGCGCTGGCTTAAGCCTTGCACTGCTGAGTGTCATGAGAACGCCTCTCCAGGCACTCCTCGTCTCAGCAGGGCTGCTCGTCACCGGCTCGGCGGCCCATGCGCAAGTGACCGTTGACGTTCATATCGGTCCACCACCGCCGCCAGTCGTGTACCGCGTGCCGCCGCCACCCGGCCCGGAATACGTGTGGGTCGAGGGCTATCAGTATCCGCAGGGATCGCACTATCGGTGGCACGACGGCTACTGGACGCGGCCGCCCTATGCGGGTGCGTACTGGATCGCTCCCTACTACAGCGGCGGTCGGTACTATGCCGGTCGCTGGGAAGGCAGCCGCGGCTACATCGCTCACGACCATCACTGGGACCACGATAAAAAGCGCGACGAACATCGCGACCACCACAAGGATCACGATCGTCGCTGAACCGGCATCGCCAATCGTTCTTCACTGCGGCGGAGATGGATCCTGATACGGATCAGATTCTTCGCATCACGGTTGAGTCGGCCAACATAGAACGGTGGCGCGGTCATCGTTTTCAACTAAAGTAGAAAACAGATCTCGGTCCCCGATGCAATCGTGGAGGTGCGATGACACGTGCGCTGCGACGTGAAATCGTTTTAGCTGCCGCCTTACTCCTTTCAACGATCGTCTGCGCGTGCGGATCATCCGATTCCACCACGCCAACCACACCGACCACGCCATCCACACCATCGCCGTCCGTCACATCAGTTGCCGTCACCGGGCAGGCACCGAATGTCGGGCTGACGTCGCAATTCACCAGCACGGCGACGCTCTCGAACGGCACCACTCAAAATGTCACGAGTCAGGCGACGTGGCAGTCGTCGAACGCCGCCATCGCGACGGTGAGTAACGCCGGCGTTGTCACCGCCGTCGCGCCGGGCGAAGTCGACATCACAGCCACCTACCAATCAGTCGCAGGGCGGGCTCGAATTACCATCGCGTTATCGACGTTCGTCATCAGGGGCGTCGTTACCGACGCGACCTCGGGCGGTATCCTCCCGAACATCGACCTTCAAATTACGGCGGGCCCCAACACCGGGCTTGCGACCAAGACGGACAGCGCAGGCGCCTATACATTGAGCGGTGTGCAGGCCGGAACGCAGACGGTCTCGGCATCGGCTGTCAGTTACGTGACGCAGGCAAAGAACGTGACCATCGTGAGCAGCAGCGCGACGCTGGATTTCGTGCTGGTGCGAACGCCCGGTTGCGCGTACACGCTGGCCGTGACGTCGCAGAATGCGCCGGCCAGCGGCGGAAGTTTCAGCTTCACCGCGACGACCGGGGATGCGTGCGGCTGGACGGCCTCGACCTCGACGCCCTGGATCACGCTGGGGACGACGTCCGGGACGAGCCCCGCTAACGTCACGTTCACGGTCGCTGCGAATCCGACGATCACCCCGAGGACCGGAACGATTCGCCTCTCGTGGAGCGGCGGTTTCGCCGACTACACCGTGACCCAGAGCGGCGGCACTTGCACGTTCGATATCAGTCCCATGACCGGGAGCTTCACGTCAGCCGGCGGAACCGGATCCTTCGTCGTCACGCCTTCGGACGTCGCGTGTGCTTGGACGGCGACGAGCGACTCGTCATGGCTGACTGTCACAGCTGGCGGAAGTGGAACCGGCGTCGCGACCGTGTCGTATTCCGTTCAATCGTACGCTGGACCGATTGGACCACGCGTCGGAAACATCGTGGTCAACGGTACCGTGAGCGGCTTGAGAGGTTTTCCCGTCCAGCAGCAGCCGCCACCATGACGCGGCGAAGCCTCCGTTCCTGATGCGCAGCGGCGACGGCAGCGAGGCAATCTGCCGTCATGGCTGAAGTCGGCGCTCTAGGACGATCCGGCGTCGACAGCCATCATCGTTGCCATCATCTTCGCGAGAACCCGTGTGCGGGTCGCGTCGAAGGCGGTTCCTTCGCACACGGTCAAGGTTCGTCCAGCCTGAACGACGTGACCGACCGCGATCACGCGGTCGGTGTTCGCTGGCTTCAGGAAGTTGATCTTGAATTCGACCGTCAGCACTTCGCGATCGGCCGGCATGACCGACAGCGCGGCATAGCCGCAGGCCACATCGACGAGCGTCGCCAGCAGCCCGCCGTGCAGCAGGCCGTGCTGTTGCGTCAGTCCGTGCTCGAACGCGCAGGTGATGGTGACCGTTCCCGGCTCCACTGATTCGAGGGCCGCGCCCACCGTCCGCATGAATCCCTGTCGATCGAAGCTCTGACGAATCCGTTCCATCAGGACACCTTCCAGGAGTTCGACGACCAACGAACCGCTTTGTCGAAATCAGGAACACGAACCGCGACAACGGACATCGAATGCTCCTGGTTTTATGTCGTTAGGGAGACGGCAGATCGACGGAACGTCAATTTCGGCGAACGAGGGCCAGCGCGATGATCGCCAGGACAGGAGGGGCGATCAGCGGCACGCCTAACGCCATCGGCATCCACCAGCCCTTCGTTTCCGACCAGAAACATCACCCGAAGAACATTGGCGATGATGGCCACTACGCGAAGGTGCTCCCGCCATTCGTCATCTCGTCGCGCCAGCATAACGTAGGAGAAGCGCGGGTCCGAACGTTCAACGGGAGACCGGACGATTGCCGGCCTGTTTTTCGATGGATTTGGCGTGCGGGGCTAAGCGTGATTTCGTACGGCGCGCCGCGCGGCAGCGTGCTCGCTTCTCGTTCGGGCACTCGCGCTGAGGTCCGGCGATGACATGTACTCCGACATCGCCGACCACGTTTCGGTGCCAGTCAATTCCCGAAGCCACAGGCGCTTCTCCGCAGACGAAAGCTCACGCGTTGTCGCCAGGTGCCACAACGTCGCGAGTGGGACGGCAAAGGTAAGAACACCGGACATCGCGAAGAGTGCCGTATTCGGTGTCTCAAAGCCGAGGGCGCAGGTCAACGCCAAACCGGTAAGGCCGCACAGGCTGAGCGCCACGGAAATTGCAGCAACCCAACGTGGCACAGTCGGACGCGGTGACGTCGAGTTCATTGGATCACCTGCGTCCCAGTCTACGCCCTTTCGGTATCGCTTCACAGCTAGCCCGCCGCATCGGAACGAATCTTCAACGAGATTCAAACCCGTGTGTCGACTCTCGGCGGTCTTTGCGCGCTCCGCGGTTTCTTCTTGTCCCACGAATCGTCGCTCGGTCTGGATCCGCCGTGTCGGGCAGGCCTGAAGGCCTGCACTACATCGGTGTCGAAAGGGCTGTTCCTACACGATCTCGATCGTCTGAATACGCTTCGGGGCCACCGAGAGGTTGACGCACCCATTCTCGATCGCCAGCGCTTCCTGGCGTTCTTCCAGAAAATTGACGGCAAACGCCTGCGCAATCGGGACGTCCGTGCGAAGGACGAGGCTCGCGGCCTGGTCGTTCGGGTTGAACACACGCAGGATATTCGACGAACGATCCTCGGCCCGCTTGAGCGCGCTCAGCACCACGTCACCGGCGCGTCGATCGATCCGTAGATACGACCGCGTCACCGGACCGGCCCCACCAGGACGACGAGCGGTGGTGACGATGGGCTGAATGTTCTGGGCGCGTGCCGATGCCAGCAGCTCGGTGGCCAGCGGCGCCGGCCCGTGCGGCTCGAACGCGAGCTCGAACCGCTGAACACCCTGGCACTGCGCGCCGGGCGTCGCGACAGGTGGTCCTGCGTGCCCGGAGGGGCGCGTGACCAGATCGTTTCTGGAGAGATCGCCGACCGCGCGAATCAACGTCACCGCGATGTGGGGCTCGCCCTCGGTGATCTCGTACTCCATCAGCCCCTTGCCGATCACGATTGCGCCGGTCTCCGAATCGCCGGCATCGACCATCGAAATCATCGGCATGCTGCTGACCGGCGACTCGTTGCGAATCGTCGCGGGAACGGGGATTCGCGCCGGACGCGTGATCACATCGAAGGCAGTGTCAGCGCGGCCCGTTTCGACGTGCGAAGCGCCGATCGGGAACAGCAGCCGCAACCGGTGGTCACGCGCGTGGTTGTCCACGGTCACCGCGAAGGCGACGCACGGGGAGCCTGCATCGAGCGTCGCCTCGATTGTGACCGGCACGGTCACCAGTTCGGACGCACGCCCCCTGCGATCGGCAGTCGCCGATTGCGGCAACAGGAGATCGAGTTCGACGCGAAGGCCTGCGCGCAGCGGGCCACCGCCAATGCGCGACGCGCTGGTGACGCGAGCGTCGGCGCTCGTGACGCGTTGATCGGAGGACGGCGGGGCGTAATTGTATTCGTCGCCGACATCCGCCACATCCTCGATCGCCGCCACGCGGTGATAGGTGATACCGCTCGCCTTATCGCTCACCTCAAACGTCCCATCGTCACCAACCGTGAGCTTCAGCCGTTCGTTTTCGGCGAATCGTTCGCCGCCGCTCACGAGGCGTCGGCCGGCTCGGGTCGCTGAATCAGCGGGCGCGATCGACAGATCGAAGGCCGCATACCCGCAGGAGGGCAGCGCGGGCGCCCACCAGAGCAGGTGGATGCGTCGAACGTTCAGCGCCCATGGCGTTTCGTAGCGGCTCATCACGTGAGTGACGAGCGGCTCTTCACCGAGGATCTGAAATTCCACGGCCTGGCCGTCAGGCGCGGTGACGCCGGTGATCGTCGCCTCTCGAGGCCAGAACGTCACCGGCCGATCGAGCGCCTGCGGATCGACGAGCCGCCACGGTTCCGCGCTGTCGACAGGGAGATCGATCGATGCCTCCACGACCCGCGAGCTTTCGGCCGCGTCGGTGTTGATGACGACGGCGCGGATCACGCCTGACGCGGACGGTGTCGGCACGGAGTCGGCGATTGCATCGACCGCGCTTTCCACGACCGCCTCGCCGACCTGACGCGCGCGCGCAAAACGCGTCATGTTTTCCTCGTGGACCGCGTCGATGCTGCAACCGCAGATGCTGTCGTGCGGATGGTTCTGCAGCAGCGTCTTCCACGCGTGGCGAATCTGACCGCTGGGATATTTGAAGATCTCAGCAGGCCTGCCGCCTTCGCCCGCGGGCGTCGGCGTGCCTGCCATCACCGACAGCGGCTCGGCGTACGACTCGAGCAGCGTCTGGACGTGCGCGTTCTGTTGTTTCAGGTAGACGCGAGCCGACAGCACGCCAGGGAGGAGGTTGGCGTAGTCGGTGCCGCTGCGAAGCTCACCGGCGATCGTGTCGAGCGGCGGGCGCTCCCGCTCGACCGCGCTCCTGACGGCGGCGACGTAGTCGGGGAGCGTCGAGTGCACGGCGCGCTGATCCGGGACCGCCGACAACCGCTCAATCAGCACGGGAATCGCGGTGTGAGGCTCGACGTGGTCCACGCCGTTCATCAGCAGCGCCTGGCCGGTCCGCGTCCGCGCGCGCTCGAAGTCAACTTTCTCCTTCGCGCGCGCCATCATCGCGTCCGGATCGAACACGATGCGGGTTGCGTTGCAGTAGCCCTCGGGCGGCAGGTGCATCATCAGCAGCCGCGATCCATCCGGGGCGTCCCACCAGTACTCGGCGTCCCGGCCGCCGAATCCACGCCAGAGAATCGTGTTGTCGAGGCCGAACTGGCGCCAGATCTGCGGCATCTGTCCGACGTGGCCGAAGAGATCCGGCAGATAGCCGACCGGCATCGGTGTGCCGAACTCTCGCGAGATGCGGTTGCCGCGAAGGAGATTGCGGACGAGCGCCTCGCCGCTCACCAGGAACTCGTCGGGCATCACGTACCACGGGCCAATCAGGACGCGGCCGTCCTCGATTGCTTTCCGCAGCCGCGGCTCCTGGTCCGGCCGGATCTCCAGGTAGTCCTCGAGCACGATCGTCTGGCCGTCGAGATGGAAGTACTTGTAGTCGGGATCGGCGTCGAGAAGGTCGAGCAATCGATCGACGAGCGCGACGAGCCTGAAGCGGAACTGCTCGTGCGTCAGGTACCATTCGCGATCCCAGTGCGTGTGCGAAACAACGTGGATGTTGAGCATATGTAACGTTCGTGGTTCGTCGTTCCCTATCCTTTTACTGCCCCCGCGGTGAGGCCGGCGACGAAATAGCGCTGCAAGACGACGAACACGGCGATCACCGGCACGAGTGCGATGAAGCTGGCGGCTGCCAGCAGGTGCCAGTCGGTGTCGTAGCCGCTCTGGAAGCTGAAGAGGCCGAGCGGCATCGTATAGCGCGCCTGTGAATCGAGCAGGACCAGCGCCAGGCAGAATTCAGACCAGTAGGCCGCGAGGTTGAACACAACCGTGGCGCCGAGTCCGGGCGCGATGATCGGGAGGATGATCTCCCGGAACGTGCGCGCGCGCGTCGCGCCGTCGAGGCGCGCGGCCTCGAAGATCGACGCCGGCACCGCGTCGAAGAAATTCTTCAACACCCACACCGTGAACGGCACCTGCATGGCTGCGTAGACGAGAATCAGGCCCGCACGGGTGTCGATGAGCCCGAGCCGCTCGATGATGCCGTAGATTGGCACGAGCAGAATCACCGGCGACACCATCTGGATCACGAGTAGAGAAGCGAGCAGAGGCGTGCGGCCCCGGAAGCGCTCGCGCGACAGCACGTACGCCGCTGGTGTCGCCACCGCAAGCGTGGCAGCCGACGCAAACATCGCCACGACCAGGCTGTTCCACAGGTACCACGGCACCTGCGACTGCGTCAGCACGAAGCGGTAGTTGGCTGCCGACGCGGCCCTCGGAATCCACGTCGGCGGATACTCGAACATCCCGGCCTTGGACTTCAGCGAAAGCGAGAGCAGCCAGATCTGCGGCAGCAGGAACCCGGCCGCGACTGCGACCAGGCCCAGCACGAAGAAGAGCCGCTGACGCGGAGCGGCGATCACGATGCCGCCGCCTCACGCGACACAGGTTCGTCGCGTACGATCAACCGTCCAGCGACCCATGCGAGCAGCAGGTTGACGATCAGCATCACCACGGCGACGGCCGCCGCACGTCCCGCCTGGAGGTCGAAGAACCCGAGCCGGTACATGAAGAGGGAGATCACCTCGGTGCGGCGGGCCGGACCTCCGCCCGTGAGCGGGATGATCAGGTCAAAAGTGTTGAACGACGCGATGGTGATCAGCACGAGATTCAAGGCAATCACCGGCGCGAGCTGCGGAATCAGCAGCCAGCGAAGCCGCTGCCAGGCCGAGAAGCCTTCGAGGTCGGCGGCCTCGTGCAATTCGCGTGGAACGCGCTGCAGGCCGGCATACAGCAGGATCATGCTGAAGGCACAGCCGCGCCATACGTTCGCAACGATGACCGAGACCAGGGCCAGGATGGGTGACGAGATCAGCGGCAGCGGCCCGATGCCGATTCGTCCGAGGTAGTAGTTCACGATCCCCGATCGGTTTTCGATGAGGAGAATCTTCCACAACACGCCGGCCAGCACGCCTGGAATCACCCAGGCGCTGACCACGGCGACGCGAGCGACGATCGTCCCCGGCGCGCGACGCCGGCGGGCGGCGTCGATCAGCCAGGCAATCGCGAACCCGATCGCCAGCTGCAGCATCACGGAGCCCGCGACGAAAATCACCGTGACGAGGACCATGCCGTAGAACGAGGCGTCGGTGAGCAGCGCCTGATAGCTGGCCAGGGTGTACGCGTATCGCCTGCCGGCGATCGTTGCGTCGGTGAGCGACAGTCGCAGCAGATCGAGCATCGGGTAGAACAGGATGATCGTCACGAGCGCCGTGGCCGGCAGAGTCCACCATGCCGCGCCGGCACTATCGCTTCGTCCTCGCCAGAACACCGCCAACGGAAACACCACGGCGGCCGCCAGCGGTATCCACGCGATCGGATCCACGCTGCTCCTGTTCGCGCTTCGTGATGATGTCTGTCGGGCGTATTCGGCGTTGACTGCCGCCCATGCCTGGTCGAGCGCCTGCTCGGGTGATTTGTCTCCCGACACGACCGCGCCGATGGCGAGCTGCAGTTGCTGCGAGATTTCCGGATAGATCAACGCAGCCGGCCGGGCGTGGCCGTCGACCAGCATGTCGCCGAACCGGCGGTACCAGGAGTCCTGGCTGAAGATCGGAAAGTCGCGATAGACGCTGCGCCGCACCGGCAAATGGCCGGTCGCCTGGCTGATGCGCGCGGCGTGTGCCGGCGCCTCCACATCACGAATGAATTCCACGGCCGCTTTCCGCCGCTCCGGATCCTTCGCGAATACGACCCACACCCAACCGCCCGTACCGGTCGAGCGCGTATTCGCGTCGGCCTGGGGAATCGGCGCGATGTCCCACTTGGCGAACTCCTCGGGCGAGAGGCCGGTCTGCAGATCCTTCTGCTGCCAGTTGCCGCCGAGAAACATCGCGGCGTCGCCGGCAATGGCCGCGCCGGTCAGCTGCTGGTAATCGGTAATTCCCAGCACCGAGCGCGGTGAGGCGCCGCGCTGAATCGTGTCGCGCAGAAAGCCGAGCACTCTCAGCATTGCCCGGCGATTCGGCTCCTCGCCGAAGATCGGCCGTCCGTCGCCGTCCACGAGCTCTCCGCCCTGCGCCCAGAACATCGCGAGGTGATCGAAGACGGTCGCTTCCCATCGAGCGCCGTTGTAGAGATAGCCGGACATCTTCCGCTCGCGGGCGACGCGGCTGGCGGTATCGAGCAGCTCGTCCCAGGTGCGCGGCGGCACGGGTACGAGATCCTTTCGATAGAACAGCGCCCGGCAATCGGTTTCGTGCCACAGACCGAGGACGTGTCCCGCGCGATCGGACAGCGTTTGAATGGTGAACGGCAGGAAATCGGCCCGATCCTCGGCCGGCCAGTCCGCCTCGAGCGGCTGCACATCGTCGACAAAGAGCGGCAGCCAATAGCTGTCGATCGACGCGACGTCGGGCAGACGTCCGGCCGCCGCCGCAAGCTGCAGCTTCGTCTTGTGCAGCTCGAGACCGGGCATCACCGAGACTCGCAGCTGCACGCCGGGATGCGATCGCGCCCACTCGTCGAGCACGATCGTGAAGGCGCCGGCGATGGCGGGACGGGCGGCGAGGTGAAAGTAGTCGGGCTGCGCCCAGACGGTCAGCGTCAGCGGTGCGTCGGCGCGGCCGACGCGCACCGGCGTGATCAGGCCGTCATCCTGCGCCAGCGCGGCACTCGGCAGCGTCAGAAACCACGCGACGAGCAGCACCGCGGCCGAGCAATCTCGTCGCGACATAGGCAAGCCAGAAATTATAAGAGAGAAGGTTACGGATTCCCGACAAGGCGAAGCAGCAACGGCGGCGCGTCGCCCGCGTTCTTCACTGCATCGCGCGTGGCCGCGGCGACCATGGCAGCTTTGACATCGGCTGGTGCGGCCTGCGGATGCCGCTGGAGATAGAGCGCCGCCACGCCGGCGGCGAACGGCGCGGCGTAAGAATCTCCGTCACCCGAGAACTCCGCGCTGTCGCTTGCGCTGCCTGCGCCTTGAATCCCGACGCCGGGTGCGAACAGCGTCAGGCGCGGGCCGTATCCGGGCTGCTTCGCGACATCGGACGCATCCGTGGATCCGACCGTGATGGCTTCGTGAACACGCTGGGGCGAGAAGTTGTCGAGATTCGCGGTGCTTCCCGCTGACAACACGTGGACGAAGCCGGCCTGGATCGAGCGCGCGATCGCTTCGTCGAGCGAACGATCGGCGGTCTCGAATCGAGCCGGACTGATGTTGACGACGGCCGGCTTCACGCCGTGCGCGGTGATCCAGTTGACGGCCCGGACGGCGGCGACGAAATCGGTGCGGGTGGTCCCGGTGCACGGCAGGATGCGGAGGGCATGAAGGCGCGAGGCGCGCGCGACGCCGAACGTCCGGCCCGCCACGATGCTGGCGACGTGCGTCCCATGGCCGCGACTGGCCGACGGCGGCGGATCGCAATCGTCGGCGTCTTTCACCGACGGCGAATCGCCAGTTCCGGTCGTGAAGTCGCCGATCCAGTCGACGCGCCCCTCGAATTCACGATGCGTGCGGCGCACGCCGGTATCGACGACGTAGACGTGGACGCCCGCGCCGTCAGCTCCAGGATTGAAGCGCCCGTCGAGCGGCAGCGCGTTCTGATCGATGCGGTCGAGACCCCACGCTGGCGCCTGTTGCATTCTTGCGGCGCCAGCGAGACAGAGGACACAGAAGAGAAGAACGGCGGGAAAGGCGGGAGGGACAGGAAAGGCAGGAGGCGCTGGATGAGGAGGAAGGCCCGAACGATTTTCTAGCCAGCCCGTCCGGCCCATCCAGCCAATCCCGCCGATCCTGCCCGTCCAGCCCATCCTGCCTATCCCGCCCATCCAGCCCACTTACCCGTAAGTCCGCCAGACGCGCGTCAGGTAGTCGCTCATCGTCAGCGCCAGCAGGATCCCCAGCCAGAACACGCTGCCGAGCACGACGGCCCACGTCAGGCGGGTGCTGTACTTCACGTGCATGAAGAACAGGACGACGATCGTCGCCTTGAACGTGGCGATCGAAAGCGCCGCGACGGTGTTCAGCGCGCCGAGATCGAAGAAGGCGATCTGAACGGTGAGGTACGTGCAGAACAGCAGGATCGCGAAGATCGTGTAGTAGACGCGCTTCGGAAGAATATGTGAAGACATCAGTGTGCGTGCCGCCCTATCAGGTACAGGAGCGGGAACAGGAAGATCCAGACGATGTCGACGAAGTGCCAGTAGAGGCCGCTGATCTCGATCGGGCTCGAGTACTCAGCCGTGATCGTTCCGTTCCACGACCACCAGAGCATCACCAGCATGATCCCGATGCCGATGATCATGTGAATCGCGTGCAGGCCGGTCATCACGAAATAGAGCGAGAAGAAGATCTGTGCGTGGCGGAAGTACTCCTTCTCGAACTGGAAGCCCGGACCGGGAATGTGATGCTCGACGAACTTGTGGTAGTACTCGACGCTCTTGATGCCCAGGAACACGCCGCCGAGGATCATCGTGAGGATCAGGAACGTCATCAGCAGCTTCCGCTGGCCCAGCTGCGCCGCGTGGACGGCGAGTGCCATGGTCAGGCTGCTCGTGATGAGCACAACAGTGTTGGTGGTCCCCAGGACAACGTCCAGCTCGTGGCTCGCGACGGCGAACGCGTCCGGGTACCAGCTGCGATAGATCATGTAGGTGGCAAACAGGCCGCCGAAGAACAGCACTTCGGTGACCAGGAAGACCCACATGCCGAGCGTCGTGGCCTCGGTCTGCTGCGCGAGGCTGTCGAAATGGTGCGCGAGCGCCGGGTGATGGCCCTGGTGGGCCGCAGCCTCATGCGACATGGTGCTCCACCGGCGTCTGGTAGTCGTACGCTTCCCACGTGACGATCGGCGTCTCCGCGAAATTCTCGGTCGGCGGCGGCGACGTCGTTGTCCACTCGAGTCCGACGGCGCCCCACGGATTGGATCCGGCAATCCGGCCGTAGCGCAGCGACCACATCAAGTACACCATCGGGATCAGGTAACCGACGCCGAGAATGGAGGCGCCTGCCGACGACAGCACGTTCAACACCTGGAACTCCGGCGGGTACGCGTGATATCGCCGCGGCATGCCGAGGTAGCCGAGGATGAACTGCGGGAAGAACGTCAGGTTGAAGCCGAGAAAGATGATCGCCGCGCTGATCTTCGCGAGGAACTCGTTGTACATCCGTCCGCTGATCTTCGGCCACCAGTAGTGCAGGCCGCCGAGGTATCCCATCAGCGCGCCGCCGACCATGATGTAGTGAAAGTGCGCGATGATGAAATACGTGTCGGTGACGTGCACGTCCAAACCAACTGACGCGAGGAACAGCCCCGTCAACCCACCGATCGTGAACAGCCCGATGAAGCCGATCGCGTAGAGCATCGGCGTCTGCCACGAGATCGATCCCTTGTACATCGTCGCCGTCCAGTTGAAGACTTTCACGGCCGACGGCACCGCGACGAGGAAGCTGAGGATCGAAAAGATGAGCGCAGAGTAGACCGAGATGCCGGCCACGAACATGTGGTGGCCCCAGACCAGGAATCCCAGCACCGCGATGGCGACGCTCGCGAAGGCCACGAAGTGATAGCCGAAGACCTGCTTGCGGCAGAACGCAGCGACGAGCTCGCTGACGACGCCCATCGCCGGCAGGATCATGATGTAGACCGCCGGGTGCGAATAGAACCAGAACAGATGCTGGAACAGCACCGGATCGCCGCCGAGCCGTGGATCGAAGAAGCCGAAGTGAAAGAGCCGCTCCGCGGCGACCAGCAGGATCGTAATGGCCACCACTGGAGTGCCGAGGACCATGATGAGGCTGGTCGCGTACATGGACCAGAGGAACAGCGGCATCCGGAACCACGTCATCCCGGGCGCCCGCATCCTGTGGATCGTGACGATGAAGTTGAGCCCGGTCAGGATCGACGAAAAGCCCGTGACGAATACGCCGAGCGCCACCGGGATCACGTTCGTCGTCGACGACACGGTGCTGAACGGCGTGTAGAACGTCCATCCCGTGTCGACGCCGCCCGCCACGAGCGCGTAGAACGTGAAAAGCCCGCCGATCACGTAGATGTACCAGCTGGCGAGGTTCAGTTTCGGAAATGCGAGATCCTTGGCGCCGATCATCAGCGGCACGAGGAAATTGCCGAGCGTGGCGGGGATCGACGGGATGAGGAAGAAAAACACCATCATCACGCCGTGCATCGTGAACAGCTTGTTGTACGTCTCGTCGGTGACCAGATCGCCGACCGGCGTGGCCAGCTCGAGACGAATGAGCACGGCCATCGCGCCGCCGAGGAAGAAGAAGAAGGTAATCGACGCCAGGTAGAGCAGCCCGATGCGCTTGTGATCGCGCGTCAGCAGCCACGACGTAATGCCGTAGTTTTCGTTGAGATAATGCCGCGGCGGCATGTAGAGCGTTTGACTGGGCATTGACTACCTTGTCTGCACCTGCGGCAGCGCTTTCAGCGACTTGACGTATTCGATCAGCTCCAGGAGCTGTTCTTCCGTGACGAGGCCCTGGAACGTCGGCATGATCGGCTGGAACCCGCTGGCGACCTTTGCCGACGGATTCAGGATCGACTCGCGCACGTAGGCTTCGTCGACCGTCATCGTTTCACCGCTTTGCAGCTGCACGGTCTTGCCGAACAGGCCTTCGAGCACGGGACCCCGCCCCTGCGCGTCCGGCCGATGACACGTGTTGCACGCGAGATCCTGGAACAGCTTCGCGCCTGCCGACGCGAGCGATCCTTCGGGGACACCTCCGCTCAGCCACGTCTGGAATTCGCTGGGCTCCATGACGATCACCTCGCCGGTCATCCCCGAATGCCTGGTGCCGCAATACTCGGCGCAGAACAGGTGGTAGCGTCCCGGCTTGGTCGGTTGAAACCAGAGGTTGGTATAGCGTCCCGGAATGACGTCGGCCTTTACGCGAAACGCCGGCACGAAGACGTCGTGGATCACATCCTCGGACGTCATGATCAGCTTGACGGGGCGGCCGACCGGTACGTGGAGCTCGTTGATCTCGCGCTGGCCGTCCAGATGCTGGAACTTCCACATCCACTGCTTGCCGACGACGTAGATGTTCAGGGTTTCATCGGGCGGCCTGGAGATCGCGAAGAACACGCTCGCGCCCCAGACGAAAATCACCATCGCGATCACGAACGGAATCACCGTCCAGCCGATCTCGAGCGCCATCATCCCGTGCAGAACTTCGCCGACGCTGTGCGGATCGCGACGGCGGTACCGGATCGCGTAGAACACGATGAGGCCGGCGATGAGGAGCGAGAAGAAGATCGAGACCGCGAGCAGGAAAAAGTACAGAGCATCCACTCGACCGGCCATGGTCGATGCCTGCTCGGGGAACAACGGGGTGCCGGACCACATAGCTAACGAGTTCCTCGAACGGGGTACCGGGCGCCGGGTGCGCCGTTTCGCTCGCGCCTGACCATGACCACGATGAACGTGCCGATGGCGAGGACCGTGGCGGCGCCGGCGATCCGGACCGCTCGCATGATCGCGAGGCCGTAGCGGCCGGTCATCGGATCGTAGTGATAGCAATAGAGCAGCAGCGCATCGGCGGCCGTGCCGACCTTCCCCTGGGACGCCTCCACGATGGCGAGCCGCAGGTCGCGCGGTCCGTACTCGATGCCGAACAGGTACTTGGCCAGGCGGCCGTCCGGCGTGGCGACGATGACGCCGCTCGGGTGCGCGTACTGTTTCGTCTGCTCGTCCCAGACGTACCGGAAACCGGCGGCCTTCGTCACGCGATCGATTTGCGGCTGATCCCCGGTCAGAAAGTGCCAGCCTTCAGCCGATCCCGGGCGCCGGTACCGCTCGAGGTACGCGGCCTTCTTTGCTGTCGCCGATGCCGGCGTATCGTGCGGATTGAAGCTCACCGTGACGATTTCGAAGTCCTTGCCCGGATTCAGCGACAGGACGCCAAGCGCGCTCGACAGGCCATTGATGACCATCGTGCACAGCATCGGGCAGTCGTAGTAGGCGAACACGAGGACGACGGGCCGTTTGCCGAAGTAATCACCGAGATGGACGGTCCTGCCGGCTTCGTCTCGGAAGGTGGTGTCGAGAGGCAGCATCTGATCGATGTTCTGATCGAACCCGATCTCTCGCAGTGGCGCCGGCAGCGTGGAGGAGACGACTCCGGGCTCCTGCTTGTAGCCTGCGGTCGCCGGCCCCGCGGCCATCTGTGCTGCTGCCTTCGGCGCAAAGGACACGAAGGTGACAAAGGACACAAAGAACACCGCCGCGCGCACTTGCCGCGACAGGCTCTGTGCCCTTTGTTTCCTTTGTGTCCTTGTCATCGATCCAATCATCGCGTCTGCCCAGTTCTCGCGGGCAGACCCCGTTCCAGAGTGAGCTTCACGGCCGCATCGATTGGAATCCGGACGATGCCCGCGTTCTTGTCCACCCATCCATAGGACCCGAGCACGTCGTCTTCCTTGGCTCGAAGATCCGAGAGATCCTGGCGGGGATCGGTCTGCAGCCTCGGCTCCGGCGGCTCGCGATGGCCCGCCGCGGCCGCGAGCGGGTACTCCGCCGGCACCTTCGCGTTCTCGCGGACGTTGAAGTAGCCGAAGAGCACGTAGATGAGCAGGTGGACGACAGCCGCGACCACGACCAGCGCGGCTCCAAAGCCGAGAATCGCGCGGATGTTGACGTCGCTGGTTTCGTGCGCCACCGGGTTCGCGGAGTTCGCGGGGTGCTCGAGGTGCTCGGGGTTCTGAGCCATCTCAGTGGGCCGTCCTCGGCGGCGCGCCGCGCTCGATGATTCGGCCGAGCGCTTCGTCGAACTCGGGATCGTGGACCGGCAGTATCGCGCGGCCTCGCAGCTGCCAGATGAAACAGCCGACCCAGATTGCTCCCAGCGAGAGCGGCAGCACGACGTCGAGCCAGCTGACGACGACGCCGTGGTCGTGGAACTCAGGAGCGATCAGCCAGAAGAGATCGATCAGCCGGGCGAGCAGCACACCCGTGGCGACCTTCAGCAGCAGGGCCGGCTGCCGCTTCACCTGTCTCGAGAGCAGCACGATGAACGGGATGACGAAGTGCGCGAGGATCAGCGCCACGCCCACGAAACGCCAGCCCGTCTGAAGGCGATGGAAGTACCACGCGATCTCCACCGGCAGGTTGCCGGACCAGATGATCAGGTACTGCGAGAACGAGAAGTAGGCCCACAACATCACGAACGCCAGCATCAGGTTGCCGAGATCGTGAAAGTGCGCCGGGACGATGATGCGATCGAGCGGTGCGCGGCGGCTGAGCCACACGAGCACCGCGATCAGGAACGCAAGCGCCGAGAGTCCCTGCCCGCCCATGATCAGCACGCCGTAGATCGTCGAAAACCAGTGCGGCTCGAGCGACATCAGCCAGTCGAACGACGCGAAGGTGATCGTAAAGCCGTAGGCGAGCAGGCCGCCGCCGCTGATCAACTGCATGCGCCGCGCGAGCTTCTCGTCGCCGGTCTGGTCCTGGCGCAGCGACCAGCTGTTGAGGAAATAGGCGAGCGCGTTCCACACGCCGAAATAGATGGCCGCGCGAACGAGGAAGAACGGCGTGTTGAGATAGAGGTGCTTGTGCTGAAGGATCTCGTCGTGCGCCACGACGTCGGCGTTCGTCCAGACGTACAGGTAGCGCATGCCGAAGACGATCGGGAGAAACAGCGCCGTCATGACCGGCAGCGTGCGCGATGCAGCACCAATCGGACGCCGGATGACGACACCCCAGGCGCCGCCCGACAACTGGTGGACCATGCCGAGCGCAAGGCAGCCGAGCGTCACGCCGAGGCAGAGCATGTACGCCATCAGGTACGACTGCATGAACTGCTGGACGTTGGTGAACAGGCCGATCAGCGAAACCGCCGCGCCGACTCCGCCGGCGATCAGCAGCCTTCGCTGGAGGCCGGCAAGTTCCGGAATCGCGACGTCCGCCGTCTGTGTGAGCGGCGTCACTGGATTCGGCTCCGATCGGCGGCCGGGACATCGTCGAGCGTCGCGTGCTCGCTCAACTGCAGCGCGCGGATGTAGGCGATGATGGCCCAGCGATCCTCAGCCTTGATCTGCGAGGCGTAGTCCGGCATCGCGCCGAATCCATTGGTCATCACGTCGAAGAAATGTCCGACCGGCGCGTTGCGCAGCCGATCCTGATGCAGCGACGGCGGGTGACGGTAGCCGCGCCTGACGATCATCCCGTCGCCCTGGCCGGTCCGTCCGTGGCACGGGGAACAGTAGATGTTGAAGCGCTGCTGCCCGCGCGCCATCACCGCGGCGTCGACCGCCATCGGGAACAGCGTCGCATCCTCGCCCTTCACCTTGCCCGTGTACATCAGCTCGTCCTCGTGGAGCTGGCCGCGTGCGACGGTACCCTCGACGACAGGCCGCGCGGAGCGCTCGTCGTTGAAGAAGGCCGACTGCCGCAACGGGACGTACTTCGGCTGATCGTGCATGTCTTGTCGGCAGCCCGTGACTATGAGGGCTGCCGAAACAAAGGCCACAAAGGAAGCAAAGGACACAGAGGTAACCCGGCGGGCCTGGACTTCGCCAGCCTTGGTGTCCTTTGTTCCCTTTGTGTCCTTGTTGTTAATCCGCGACAGTGGACACCTCCCGCGGATTCAGCGTCTCGAGGAACCGTCGCGTGCCCTCGATGTCGAACTTCGGATCCCTCGACTCGATGCAGAGAAAGAACCGGTTGCGGCTGGCCAGCGCGAACCGCGGCACGCTGAACACCGGGTGATACGGCATCGGCAGGCCGTTGAGCGCGAGCATCCCGAGCACGCAGGAAAGCGCCGCGGCCAGAATGGTGCACTCGAACGTCACCGGGATGAACGCCGGCCAGCTGTGGAGCGGCTTACCGCCGATGTTGAGCGGATACGCGATCACCGACGACCAGTACTCGAGCGTGTAGCCGCCGATGCAGCCGACGAGGCCGCCGATCAGCACGATGAGCGGCAGCCGCGTGTGCTTCGATCCGAGCGCTTCGTGCAGCTCCTCGATCGGGAACGGCGAATAGGCATCCATGTTCCGGTAGCCCTCGTGGTGGGCGCGCTCGGTCGCCGTCACCAGCGAGGTCGGATCGTCGAACTCGGCCATCAGGCCGTAGATGACGGAAGACTTCATTCGTCACCCACCTTCGCTTCCGGAAGAATCGTCCGCATCTCGAAGATCGAGATCATCGGCAGGAACCGCAGGAACAGGAACAGGAGCGACAGGAACAAACCGATCGTGCCGAGGAACGTCGACCAGTCCCAGAACGTCGGCGCGTACCTGCCCCACGACGACGGCAGGAAGTCGCGGTGCAGGCTCAGCACGATGATGACGAACCGCTCGAGCCACATCCCGACGTTCACGATGAGCGAGATGATGAAGAGGCTCGGCACGCTGGTCCTGATCTTCTTGAACCAGAGAAGCTGCGGGATGACGACATTGCAGAGGATCAGCGCCCAGTAGTACACCGCGTACGGCCCGAACATGCGGTTCATCGGGACGAACCCTTCGTACTTGTCGGCGCTGTACCACGCGATGAACGCCTCGGTCATGTAGCCGTAGGCGACGATGAGGCCGGTGACCAGCATCACCTTCGCCATGTTCTGAAGGTGGCGCATCGTGATGAAGTCTTCGAGGTTGTAGACCGCACGAATCGGAATCGCCAGCGTCAGCACCATCGCGAAGCCCGAATAGATGGCGCCGGCCACGAAGTAAGGCGGGAAGATCGTCGTGTGCCAGCCGGGCACGATGCCGACCGCAAAGTCGAAGCTGACGACGGTGTGGACCGAGACGACCAGCGGCGTCGCGAGTCCCGCGAGCAGCAGGTACGCGGTCTCGTACCGATGCCAGTGGTGCGCCGAACCACGCCAGCCCATCGCGAGCATGCCGTAGATGACACGGCCGGTTTTCGATTGCGAGCGATCGCGCAGCGTCGCGAGATCGGGAATCAAGCCGACGAACCAGAACAGCAGCGACACCGTCGCGTAGGTCGACACCGCGAACACGTCCCAGATGAGGGGGCTGCGGAACTGCGGCCAGATGTTCATCGTGTTCGGGTACGGGAACAACCAGTACGCGAGCCACGGCCGGCCGGTGTGGAACAGCGGGAAGATGCCCGCGCACGACACGGCGAAGAGCGTCATCGCTTCGGCGAAGCGGTTGATCGAGGTCCGCCACGTCTGCTTCAGCAGCAGGAGAATCGCCGAGATGAGCGTGCCGGCGTGGCCGATGCCGATCCACCAGACGAAGTTCGTGATGTCGAACGCCCAGCCGACCGGAATGTTGTTGCCCCAGATGCCGATGCCCTTGACCACCAGGTAGGTGAGCGAGACGAGCAGCAGGCCGGTGAACAGCAGCGCGGTGCCGAAGCCGGCGTACCAGCCGACCGGCGTCTTCCGCGTCAGGACGATCGCGCTGATCTTGTCGGTGACGGTGCCGAAGGTGTGACCCGGCGCGATCACCGGTGGACGGCCGGCGCCGACGACGGCCTGGTTCGGATCCTCGATGGGCTGAAGGCTTTCGGCCACCTTATTCACCCAGTTCGGGGTTCACGTTCCGAACCGCCGCGAGATAGGTTGTACGCGGTCGCGTGTTGAGCTCGGCGAGCAGCGCGTAGTTGCGCGTCTCGGCCTGAAGCTTTGCGACGCGGCTCTCGGGATCGTTCAGGTTGCCGAACACGATCGCGTCGGCGGGGCACGCCTGCTCGCACGCGGTCTTGATCTCGCCGTCCCGTACTTTACGATCCGCCTTTTCCGAATCGATCTTGGCCGCGTTGATCCGCTGCACGCAGTAGGTGCATTTCTCCATCACGCCGCGGCTGCGGACGGTGACGTCAGGGTTGCGGCCAAGCTTCAGCGCCGGCGTGTCGAAGTCCTGGTAGAGGAGGAAATTGAAGCGCCGGACCTTGTACGGGCAGTTGTCGGAGCAATAGCGCGTGCCGACACAGCGGTTGTACACCATGTCGTTGAGGCCTTCGCTGCTGTGCGCGGTCGCGCCGACCGGGCAGACGACCTCGCACGGCGCGTTCTCGCACTGCATGCACGGCACCGGCTGGAAGTACGTCTCCGGGTTTTCCGCCTGGCCCCGATAGTAGGTGTCGACCCGCAGCCAGTGCATCTCTCGGCCGCGCAGCACCTGCTCTTTTCCGATCACCGGGATGTTGTTCTCCGACTGACAACCGACGACGCAGGCGTTGCAGCCGATGCAGGCGTTGACGTCGATCGCCATGCCCCATTTGTAGCCGTCGTACTTCACCTCGGGATACAGCGTGAGCGTCTTCGGCGGCGGCGGCTCCATGCCGGGCCCTTCGTGCACAGACTTCGGATCGCGCAAATATTCCTCGCGCGTGGCCGCGCGCACGAGACCGCGGCCCTCCATCAGATGGTGGTATTGCGTGCACGCGAGCGAGAACGTGTCGCCAGTCTTGGTGAGCTCTACGCCGCTCCCGAATGAGAGCGCCGAGGACGTCCGGATGGCGTTCGCGTTGAAACCAGCCCCCGCCGCGATGCGGCCGCCGCGCGATCGGCCGTAGCCCAGATGCACGGTGACGCAGTCGTCGGGGTGACCGACCACCGCGAACATGGCGCCGCGTACCGATCGTCCCTGCAGCTTCAGCTCGACGACGTCCGCGATGATCTGCCCGTGCTCGCCGCCCTGAAATGCGGGGTATTCCGATCCCTTGAGCCTGGCCGCTGTCGCCGGACTCGTGATCACGGCGTTGTCCCACGTGAGGCGCGTAATCGGCTTCGGCAGCTCCTGGAGCCAGCCGTTGTTCGCGAAGCGGCCGTCGAGCACCGACGGGTCGTTGCGGAACGAAATCTCGAGTGCTCCGGCCGGCGTCGCCGGGCTCATCGGGCCTGAACCGACTGCAGCGGCGTTCGCAGTGACGTTTGCGGGGGCGTACGCGGTGTTCGGCATCACCCCGTCGTGGAGCCATCGCCTCCACGCCGTGTCGTCCTTGTCGATCTTCCAGTGATCGCGGACGAGATCGTGTCCCGATCGCTCGGGTCGATCGCTCATCGCCGCGAGCACTTCGTGGGCCGATTTGCCGCCGTAGAGCGGGGCGATCAACGGCTGAACGATCGAAATCGTGCCGTCGAATGCCCGCGCGTCGCTCCAGGCTTCGAGGAAGTGCGCTTCGGGAATCTGCCACTGGCACAGCGCAGACGTCTCATCGTCGTACAGGCTGAGGTGCGACCGCAGTTGGACTTTGTTGAGCGCGTCCGCGAACTTCAGATCCGCCGGCGCGGTGTAGACCGGGTTGCCGCCGATGATCACGAGGAGATCGACCTTGCCGGCGTTCATGTCGGCGACCAGATCGCGAATCGATTCCAGCTGGTTCACCGGCTCGGCTTCGGCCGTCTTGGTGTAGACGACCGTCTTGCCGGCGTTACCCAGCGCCTGATTCATCGCGTGGGCGATCGCGTGAACGGCCGGCGGCTGGCTCTCGCCGGCGATCACGAGGCTGCGTCCGCGGTGTCCGAGCAGATCCTTCGCGACCGCCGCAATCCACTTCTGCTCTTTGTCTTGAGCCGCTCCGGTGGGCCGCGCACCGGCAACGCCGGCAGCTGCGGCGATTGCCCGCGCGGCGCCTTCGATGGCGCTTGGCTTCATCGGCAGCCGATGATCGGCCCGGGCGCCTGTCGATGTCGGCATCGACTCGATCGCATAGAGCCGGTTCATGTGCTCGGCATCTTCAGGGCGGCGGCGTTTGGAGAAGTCGCGCGCGTATCGCAGCCCACCAGGTCCTGCGCCGAGGAAATCGGCATCCAGCGAGAGGATGACGTCGGCCTGATCGAAGTGGTACTGAGCGTCGACGTACTCGCCGAACGCCAGCTTTGCGCCGGCGCGGATGTTGTCGCGGCTCGCCGGATCCCATTGATGCCACTTCGCGGACGGGAACCTCGAGAGCAGATCGCGGATTTGCGCGGCAAGCGTCGGTGAGTTCACCGATTCGGTGAGGATGCGAAGGCCGGCGCCTTTGAGCGGTTTCTGTGCGGTCAGCGCGGCGTTGATCGCGCCGAGATAAGCCGACCACGGCCGGATCTCGCCGAGATTGCGCAGTGTCTGCGAGCGATCGGGATCGTAGAGCCCGAGGATCGCCGCCTGCGCGAAAACGTCGGTCGCGCCGAGGCTTCCGGGATGCAGCGGATTGCCCTCGATCTTGGTCGGACGTCCCTCGTGGTTCTCGACCAGGAGACCGGTGGCCACGCCGCCAACCGCCATCGACGTGGCGTAGAACAGCGGCCTGCCCGGAATGAGCTCTTCGGGCTGGCGCACGTACGGGACGATCTTCTCGGGCGGTTGTTTCGTGCAGGCGGTCACGCCCGCGAGGGCGAGCGACGCCCCCATCAGCTTCAGGAACGTGCGGCGCGCCACCGGATCGGTGATCGCTTCAATCTCTGACGGAAACTCGTTGTACAGACGCTCCTGGAACGCAGGATCGCCTGCTCGCTCCTCCAGGGTCCTCCAAAACTCTGACCCCTTCAGGGCTGAGGGCTGAGCGCTGAGGGCTGATGCTTGACCGGTCTGGCGGGTCTCCGCCGAGCCCTGAGCCCTAAGCCCTGAGCCCTGTTCGTTCTTATTCATCGGTGGCACGTCGAACAGCTCGTGAGTTTCTGAATCTGGTATTCCGCGACCAGCCGCTTGCCGAGCTCGTCCTGGTCAGCCGGCGGCACATAGTCCACGCGGAACACCGCCTCGCGCGGGCGGACGTAGCGCTCGGGATTGCGATGGCAGTTCAGGCACCATTCCATCTGCAGCGACTGCTCCTGCCACATCAGCGGCATCCGATCGACCTGTCCGTGACAGGTGGTGCAGCCGACGCCTTTGTTCACGTGGATGCTGTGGTTGAAATAGACGAAGTCGGGCAGATCGTGAACGCGCGTCCATTCAATCGAGCGCCCGGTGCGGAAGCTCTCGCGGACCGGCTCGAGGAACGGACTGTTCGAAAAGATCTGCGAGTGACAGTTCATGCAGGTCTTGGTCGGCGGGATGCCGGCAAACGACGAGTCCTCGACGGAGGTATGGCAGTAGCGGCAGTCGATGCCGTTGCCCGCGACGTGCCGCTCGTGGCTGAACTGAATGGGCTGCTCGCGCGCGACGCGGGCATCGGTGACCCACGGCGAGCGATTGACCTGGGCGAAGAGTCCCAGCAGGCCGGCGATGAAAAAAACGGCGCCGAAGATGCTGACCCGAGCAATCGTGTTGGCGCTACGATGAAAGATCTGCGACATCGATCGATACGCGACGAGGGCGAACGTGCGAGGAAGTTAGAGCAGCTTACTGCTTTCCTTTTCCGTCGTGGCGGTTTCTATTTTGTGAAATATTTCACTTGGCGTCAAATGGACCAGCCTACGGCTGAGTTTTCGCGCTATGGCGAGGGGGTTTTCTCCCAGACATACCTGCGGTGGTTCGCGTACTTCTCGAACCACTCCAGCTCGGTGTTGGCCTTGCGCAGGAGGTGCACCAGCGCGCCCCACTGGTGCTGTTCGTTCGGCGCGATCAGCAGCTGCGTCGGAACGCCCAGGCTCTTCAGCGCGCGATACATCTCGACCGATTGCTCCTTCGGCACGCGGGTGTCGGCTTCGCCGGCGAAGAAGAGCGTCGGCGTCTTCACCTTCGACACATCCCGGATCGGCGAGTTGTTCCAGAAGAGGTCGAACGGCGCGTCCGTGCGCCACGGCGTTCCGCCGAACCACGTTCGCCGGAAGGACGTGTTGTCCGTCTGGCCGTAGAGCGAGATCCAGTTCGAGATGCCGGCCCCGGACGAGGCGACCTTGAAGCGATCGGTCATTGTCAGGAGTTTGTCGACGAGCGTGCCGCCGGCGCTCCATCCCATCAGCACGAGCCGATCCTGATCCACAAGGCCGCGCGCGATCAGCGAGTCGACGCCGAGCATGACGTCGGGCGCCATCTGATGGAAGTAGCCGTCGACGACATCTCGGACGAACGCGGCGCCGTACCCGAGGCTGCCGCGATAATTCGGCCTCAGGACGAAGTAGCCCTTTCCCGTCAGGACCGGCACGTAGTGAAGCGTGGAGCCCGCGCCGATGCCGAACTTGTCGGATTCCATGGGGCCGCCGTGCAGCTGAACGACGAGCGGATAACGCTGTCCACCCCGGTAATCCGCGGGGTAGAAGAGGACACCCTCGACCGTCACCCCGTCGGCGCCCTTCCATTCGGCTTTCTCCTGCCGCGGGATCGCGAAGTCGCGCTCGAGCGTGTCGAACCGGCTCGTCACGCGGGTTGGCGTGACCGTGGTCCCGGTGATTGGAATGGTCCACACATCACCAAAGCGGGTCGGCTCGTCGATCTGAAACACGATCTTCCCGGCGCTCGGTACCGCGGTCCATGTCGGCGGGATGAAATGCGTGCCGTCCGTCAACTGGTGCGCGCGACCGGCGTCGACGTCAATCCGGAAGAATTCGGCGTGGACGCCCATGTTCACGCTGGCGACGATCGATCGCCCATCGGGCGCCCACACCGCCTGATCGAAGGCGTACGTGAAATTCGGCACGACCAGGCGCGGCGATCCGCCTGCAGTGCTCACGACGAACAGGTTGGTCGGGTAGTTGGGCTCGAACCGCTCGTTCATGTCGGCAAGGAAGAGGACCTGCGAGCCGTCGGGCGACAGCTCGGGCGTCTTTTCCTCGATCGAATTGTTCGTAAGGACGCGCGCGTTCTCGCCGTTGGAATCCATCACCCACAATTCGCCGCGGTAGGCGTCGCCGTCTCCCGGGGCCGGGGCGCGTTGAAGCGCGATCCGCTTGCCGTCCGCCGACACGACGTATTCGCGGACCGTCGAATCACCGGTCGTGATCTGCGTCTCGACACCGGTCGAGACCACGATCTTCCACAGCTGCCGTTGCCTGAAGGTCTCGTCCCACAGAAACACATCGTCGCGCACGCGACTGCGTTCGCGTTCGTCGGCCGTTGTCGGATCGCCGGCGATGAAATACACGGTGCCGCCGTCGGGAGACCACGCCGGCGACGAGACGCCCGTGGCGTGCTTCGTCAGCGGGCGCGACTCGCCGCCGTCGAGCGGGAAGAGCACGAGCTGTCCGTCGCGCAGGAAGAGCAGGGTCTTTCCGTCGGGCGACCACCGGAGGGCGCCTGGTTGGACGCCGCCGTCGCTGAAGGTGAGCTGTATCGGGGCGCCGCCGCCGATCTCCTGGCGCCACAGTTGAAAGATCAGCCGGCCCGCCGTCCAGTCGGTCCGGGTCAACAGGTAGGCGAGCGTCTTCCCGTCAGGTGAGAGTTGCGGCGATGCTCCCGCGATTCGGGGCAGCTCCGCCAGGTCGATGAGCGACATCGGCTTTCGCGCCGGCGCTTCCTGCGCGCGGATGCCTCCGCCCCCGACAAAGGCGATGGCCACCACGGCCGACAGGATCGCGGTCAGCGCCGCTCGAACACTCCGCACTACCTGAGAGGATAGCAACTCTATCGTCGATTACTGCTGGTGATCCGTCGTCGGCTTCGACTCTTTCTTCTCGTCGCCAGGCGCCCGCTCCGGCGTGAACGGCTGATGCGTGGCGTACTTCTCGAACCAGTCGATTTCGGCATTGAGCTTCGAGAGCTGATGCCGAAGCTCGCCCCACCCGTGCGGCTCGCGCGGCGCGACGTACAGATGCGTCGGGACGCCGTTGCTCTTCAGGGCGCGATACATCTCGAGCGACTGCGGCATCGGCACCCGAGGATCCTTCTCCCCGACGAAAAACAACGTCGGCGTCTTCACCTTCGCGACGTCCTTCAGCGGCGAGTTGTTCCAGTACGCTTCGATCGGTGCGTCCTTCTGCCACGGCGTGCCGCCGAACCAGGGCGTGCGATAGGAGCGGATGTCACTCTGCGCGTACATCGACATCCACTGCGCGACGCCCGCTCCGGCCGCCGCGGCTTTGAAGCGATCCGTCACCGTGATCACCTTGTTCGTCATGTGACCACCGGCGCTCCATCCCATCTTGACCATCCGATCGGGATCGGCCACGCCTCGTCGAATCAACTCGTCGACGCCCGCGAGGACATCGAGATGCGCGTTCTGAAAGTAGTGCCCGACCATGTCCCGCAGGAACGCATCGCCGTATCCCGTGCTGCCGCGATAGTTCGGCTGCAGGCACACGTAACCTCGTCCCGCGAGCACTTGAATCTCGTAGGCCATCGATCCGACGCTGTACTTGTCCGCGGCCTGCGGGCCGCCGTGTGTCATCACTGCCAGCGGATATTTTCGGCCGGCGACGTAGTCCACCGGGTAGGTCACGATGCCTTCGACCGTGACGCCATCGGCGCCCTTCCATTGAATCGCTTCCTGTTGTCCAAGCTTGATGTCGCGTCCGAGGTAGTCGAAGACGTGCGTGACCTGCTTCGGGCTCGTCTCGGTCGCCGCCATCGTCCACACCTCGCCGGCGCTATGAGAGTTGGCGGCGATGAACGTGAAGCTGTCGGGGCTCGTCGAGACCGACAGACCGCTCAGGCTGTGTTTTCCGGTTGTGATCTGGCGTGGCTTCCCACCGGCCGCCGGCACGACGAAGATCTCTTCGTGGACCCCGAGGTTCGCGAGGAAATAAATCGACTGGCCGTCTTTCGACCAGATCGCGCGGTTCACGTCGAGCGGGTCGTTCTCGCCGACGATCACTCTCGCGGGGCCGCCTGCGGCTGGAGCGACGAAGAGCCGGCCGTTGTAGTAGGACTCGAATTTCGCGTTCGATCCTGACACGAACAGCACGGTGGCGTTGTCGGGCGAGATCGCCGGGCCGGTCTCCTGCACCGTGTTCCGCGTCACCTGCACCGCGTTCGTGCCGTCGGCGCTCGACACCCACACTTCGCTCTTGTCCCCGTCGCCGAGCAACGGCGTCGGGGCGCGCAGGTAGGTCATCTTCCGGCCATCGTGCGAGAGCTCGTAGTTCGTCACGGAAAAATCGCCGTCCGTGATCCGGCTCTCCGCCTTTGATGCGATTGCCACTCTCCAGACGTGCGTCTGCTTGTAGTTCTCGTCGTACAGATACACGTCGTCCCGCGCCTTCTCACGGGCCTTTTCGTCCGCGGTTTTTGCGTCGGGCGCCTTGAAGAAGAGTGACGATCCATCAGGCGCCCAGGTGAGCTCGGAGACGGCACTCGGATGCGTCGTCAGCTGACGGGCCTCACCGCCGTCGGCCGGCAGCAGGAAAATCTGCGCGAACTCGTTGTCGCCGCGCTTCGCGGTGAACGCGATGGTCTTGCCGTCAGGCGACCAGCGCGGCCCGGTTTCGCCTTCGCCGTCGGAGCCGCTGGTCAGCTGCACCGGCTGGCCGCCGTCGATTGGCGCGCGCCAGATATGCGAGATGTGGCGCCCGCTCTTCCAGTCGGCGTCGGCCCGTGTGTACAGGACCTGTTTGCCGTCAGGTGACCGCTGCGGGTCGCTGAGCCGGGGAATGTCGAGGAGATCGACGATGCCCATCGGACGGGGTGTCTGCGTCTGGCCCCCGGCCGTCGCTCCGAGAACGACGATGGCTGCCGCGAGCGTCAGGCGCCAGCTGGAAGTTGTCATGTGAGATATTAGAACCGAATCAAGGAGCGTCCGAATGAAGGTTTTTATCCTGTCGGCGGTCGCCGCCCTCGCGTCGCTCATCGTCGTTGCGCCAGTCCGCGCGGCCGAGTTCCCGCCCGCGGTCGAGGCAGATTTTGTTGCCCGCAATTTCACGTTCGGCACCGGCGAGACGCTGCCGACCCTCACCCTGCACTATCGGACGATTGGGACCCCGCAGAAGGACTCCTCGGGCGTCGTCCGGAACGCCGTG